>NZ_CP114286.1:1307000-1633750 GCF_027111275.1 Flavobacterium luteolum
CTTTTGCTTCTTTATTCGGAATCAAGAAAATTCGGCTTAAAGCATTTTCTGAATTATAATAATGTGAGAAAGAATCTGATTCGATTGCCAACGGAACAAACTCTGACATTGAAATGGTCTTTGGCCTTGTTTCATTTGTTGAGATTTTTAAAGTTCTTCCTGCACGGATATTATTCGACTTTAAACGATTTTCTCTTTTAATCTCGGCAACAGAAACATTGTATTTATCTGCAATGCTTCCAAGCACTTCCCCTTTTTTAATTTTATGCGTAATGACTCTTCGTTCTGTTGTCTGAATAGAATTGATCTTAGAAGAAATAGCCAAATCAAACATATTCTGATTTTGAGGCGTAATAATTTTTATTGTATTGAATTTGTACGCTGGATCTTTTATGTTCATCTCCATTACAAATCCGCCTGAATCTCTCCAAAGACCAATACCGCTTAATCCAATAGGGCATTGCTTTACTGGGTAAATATTTCTATAGCTTTCCCAAGTTCTGTTCGATTTGAAACGTTCGTTATAAGATCCGTTTGTTCTGGCTAATTGATACGGAAAAACCATACCACGTCCTGCATTGCCAAATTGCTGCTGCAGTTTTTTTCTGATTTCATTCGTCATCAAATCACTTTGAATATGCGAATCTCCAATATGTACAATATTGATTTTCTGATTTTTCTGATCTTCATTTTTTTCCAGTTTATGAAAAAAATCACTTATCGCTTTTGCGTTATAAATCTGACCATCAGAAGGCGCATCAATTGCTGCGGTATCCACTTTTTGAATCATGCTTTTTGGTATTGGCTGTACATCTGTTTTTGGAGTTTTTTCATTTGTTGTAAAAAAAAGACAACAAAAGAAAACCATTAATTTATTTATCATACACTGTCTTTTGTTACTGAAACGGAATCGGGTTTGGCTCTTTTTACTGGTTTTGGCTTAGTCCCTTCAGCATCTCTTTTTTGTCTGAGTTCCTTATATTCTTCGTATCCTTTATTTAACTGTCCATAAAGTAAATTACCGATTGCTTTTGCACCGCGCTGGTTAAAGTGTGTGTAATCTTTATTGGCTTTGGCTGGAGTTTCATCAACCCATTTTATCATAGAACCATCTCCTCCCATTAAAGTATATAGGTTAACAAATCCTGCATGAGTTTCTAATGCATAATGCTTTTGCGCTTTCATTAAAGGAACTACTGCCGAATCGGTTTTCATTTCTAAATCATATTTTGTTGACTTGTCAGCAGTTGAAACAATTAGAATCGAAACGCCTGGAAATGATTCTTTTATTTTATTAACGGTTTTCGTCATTCCTTTTTCATACCAAGAATAATTTTTTGTGCCGTAATTTAAAACGTTGGTTCCATAATGCAGAATGATCAAATCGTATCTTAAGCTATTATTAAAAGCTCTCATTACATCGGCATTAAACGTCGAAATTGGAAGTCCTGAATTTCCTCGCTGAGAGAAATTATCAACATGAACTCCGCTTCCATTATCAAAATTAAATCCATAAATCGGAATAGAGTCTGCTTGTACAAAATTTGCTTTAAAGGCTTTTAAACTTCCTGATGAAACTTTTAGTGTGTTAACTAAACTATTTGGAGAAAGACTTTTCTTAAGCGTATCTTTTCCTATAATGAAATTCACTTTTCCAACCTTAGATGAACGCCCATAAAATAATGTTGCATTATCTAATGAAGTCGAATATTTATTCAATCCAGCTTCGTACTGAACCCAAGTTGAATTGGATCTATCATTGGCAAAAAACACATGTCCGTTAACTCCAAAAGGGCTCGTTGGTCTTTTTACATTTAAATAAGACTGCGTTTTCCAGTTTTTAGAATAAGTTGATTTTACAGATCCTCTCGATGCTGCAGATTCTGATGTAATAGGAACAAAACCAACACCGTTTCCTCCAAAACGTTCCTGATAATTGGTACGAACATCTTGCACGATTAAATCTCCATCGGTCATAGAATCTCCGTAATAAGCAATTCGAACTTTGTTCTGCGGATTTTTTTCTAACTGATACAACTTCTCATAGAAAGAAATCAGGTATTGATATCCTTTATAGTTTTCGAATGTTTCTGCAGGAAATTCAATTCCTTCTGTTTCATCAAAAACAATTTTCTGCCCGTTTAGCGCTTGCTCACTTTTTGCAATACTGTCTTTGTCTAGCGATAATGAATCGTCGGCAACAGATTCTAAAAGCATACTATCTATCAATATATTTTTAGAATCTAATTTAGTCTCCGAAAATATTTTATCTGGAAGGATTTGTTTAAACCCAATAAAAGCAACCAGCGCTAAAGCCACGATTGCAAAAGACTGAAAAAAATAAGACTTTGTATTCACTTAATAATTATAATAAAATATGAGGAACTGCATTCAAAAATTAAACCAATTCAATAATAGTTAACTTACTGCAGAAAAAATTTGTGCAAAGATAGAATAACATTTTGTTTCTATTTGATTTTAACAAGAAAGTAGAACAAAAAAAGAGGTTAGAAAAATTCTAACCTCCTTATCAAAAAAAAAATAAAAAAAACAAAGCTAATGATTAACTAGATTTTTGATGTTTTTTATTTAAGAGTACATTTTATAAAATAAACTATTCTAGATTATTATTTTTTATTAGAATGTAGTAGTGCTGTTTGCTTGGTAAGCAAAATTAAAAGTATAGTAAGGCGACTCCGAAGTTTGTGTTGGACTTGCAGGTGCATCTTTATAATAACTTAATATTTCAAATTTTGCATATTTACCATCGTGTGTTTTTACAACAAATACTTTTCCTGCAATAGGAGAAATGATATGAGTTTCTGCATTGTAAGAATACCAGCCTTTTCCACTTCCTGTCGGGATTGAATAAACAGTAGATGCATCTTGAGCAAAAGTACTAGAAGCAGGAAATGCTGTTACGTTTGCAAAAATACCTGAAACAATACTTACTGCTCCTTGTCCTTTTCTTTCTGGTTCTCCTGTATCAGTAGCACTAATTTTTGCTCCTCCATTAACAATAATTGATGTACCACGGAAAGCGATATCCCAACTATCGTCAGTTACAATTTTATTTTGGGAAAAACTGAATTTTGTAAATTCACCACCAACTGGTTGTCCTTGTCCTCCAGTTTGCGGAGCATAAACATTAGAAACTTTTGTTGTTACTACTGGTGCTACTTCATTTTTATCATCATCGCTGCTGCAAGATGCTGTAAAAATAAATAATGCTAAAAGCGAAAGTTTTAAGAATTTTGTTTTCATTTTGAAAAGGTTTAAATAAATATTGATTAAAAATTATATTGAATTCGTACAAAAAACTGTCTGCCTGCCAAGTTGCTGATTTGGCTTGGATCTGTAAAATCAAATAAATTATTTGCTCCTGCCTGAAGCATAAATTTATCTCCGATATATTTTGAAATTGACAGGTTTGTTAAGAAGTAACCATCGACAAATGTGTCATATTTGTCAAGTATCTGATTACCGTTTGTATCAAACATTCCGTATTTGCTTCTGTAAAAAACACGTAAGTTGATATCGGTTTTTATCTTAGGGATCGTGTAGGCGAATTTAACATTGGCCGTATGTTTTGATCTGTTAAACAATCCGAAATAATCCGATTTTTTAATTTGAATCGTTTGTAAATCCGAGTTACGGATGTATTGGTAATCTTGAAAATTATCCAGAACTGATTTGTCTTTTGCTGTTAAAAACTGATAGCCAAATGATACTGATAATTGTTTTGTAAAATCATAAGTTGAATTAAACTCTAGACCGTAAGTAAAGATTTTACTAATATTAAAATAACTGAAGACATTCTGACCATTCGTTTTTTGGGCAACAACTCGAGTATCAATTAAATTTTCTATTGAATTATAGAACGCATTGACGTCTAGTCTTAATTTGTTTTTTTTGTAAAAAGTTCCAAGATTGACATTTATTGAACTTTCTGGCTTCAACGGTTCACCAAAATTTACTCCATCTACTCTAGACAAAAGTTGCCCCTGTTCTTCAAGTTGATTCAAACGATCTTCTGCAACATTATATCCCAAAACCGTATATCCAACCGATGGATTTGTAAAATCAAAGTACAATTGACGAAAATCTGGTGCTTTGTAGCCATAACCAACAGAAGATTTTAAAGAAAAATTCTCATTAACCTTATAGTTGACTGCTAATTTTGGACTAAACTGTGAAGCATACTCACTATGATTATCATATCTAAATCCAGCAAGAACGTTCCATTTCTCAGTTGGATTGTAATCATATTGCAGGTAAATATATTGCGAATTAAAATTTACTTGCTTTTCAAAATAAGTTCTGTCTAAAGTCTCATAATTTAATCCAACTCCAGCTGTTAATTTATCATTCTTTAACGAAAGTGTTGTTCGAATTTCTGGTCGAACTAACCATTGATTGTAATAAGCACTCTCATATAAAGCGTTATTTTTATCATTTAAAAAGGAATCATTTTTGTAATTTGTGGTGTAAAACTCATATTCAGAATACACTTTTGAGCTCCATTTATGCTCAAATTTAATTTGCGAATTCCATTCTTTTTCTTTTGCATCACCCTTATAGTTTTCAGAATCGATAATTGCCACATTATCCATTTTCATATCATAAAAACGATTATTTACAATTAACTTTAAATTCTCTGAAAAATCGTAATATATCTTAGGCTGGATTGTAAAATTATAAAATGGCTCCACATTTTTTAGTGGCGTGCTTTTATCTAAATCATAACCATCTGTAGAATAAAAATTAGCAAAAAGATTAGCTGAAAACTTCTTCTTCTTCCACAACAAATTCGTGTTAGCATCATTGGTGTTAAAAGTCGCATACCTATAAGAAAGACTTCCTGTAAACGTATCTTTCTTTGGTCTTTTTGTAATTACATTTATTACTCCACCCATTGCTTCAGATCCATACAATGCTGAAGAAGCTCCTTTAACAATTTCTATTCTTTCTATATTTCCCACAGAAACCCTTGATAAGTCCAAAACACCAGCACTCCTACCCACTAACGGCACTCCATCAATTAAAATCATAGTATAAGCCGCATCCAATCCTTGCATTTGAATTCCTTCAAAACCACTTTCGTCAGGAATTAAAATAATACCGGTTTGTTCACTTAAAATTTCATTTAATCTTGTAACACCAGACTTCATAATTGCTTCAGACGTAATAATTGTCATAGGCAAAGGCAAAGATGAAAGCACTCTTTCTGTTCTAGTTGCAGTAGTAACTTTTACTTCCGATAATTCATTTGTTTCCACACTGTCTTTTTTAACATTCTGAGAAACAGAAATTTGACAAAAAAGCACAACAGCAAAAAGAGTAATTTTAAAGTTCATTATTTTTATTCAGTCTTAATAATCGATGCAAATATATAACTATTTTTAATTGTTCTAAATTAAATTTATATATTTGCGAAGAATTTAAAAACAAAACAATAAGTTATGATTTCAAAAAGCCTTTTTTTGTCAGCCGCTATGGCTTTAACATGTGGTCTTGGATTTAGTCAGGACAAGAAACAACAAGACATAAAATCTATTAAATCGATGTGTGGTTGTTATGAGGTGAAGTTCAATTTCACAGAAACTTTCTCTTACCCAAAAGATTCTCTTACTTATAAACCTTCTGAGACTAAACACGAATCTGCTTTAGAATGGGTTGAGCTATTAGAAGATACTCCAAACAAAATTGTAATGCAGCATTTACTTATTGTAAGTCCTGATATGATTATTAAACACTGGAGACAAGATTGGCTTTACGAAAACACAGACTTATATACTTTTGACAAAGGCAATTCTTGGAAATACAAGAAATTAGATAAAAAAGCGGTTAAAGGTCAGTGGACTCAAAAAGTATATCAAGTAGACGATAGTCCAAGATATGAAGGATCTTCAACTTGGGTACATGTTGACGGACAAGACTATTGGGCAAACGTTGCCGATGCACCACTTCCAAGAAGAGAGCAGACAAAACGTAACGATTATAATGTTTTAAAAAGAAGAAACATCCACGAAATCACTGCTACAGGATGGAATCACGAGCAAGACAATGACAAATTAGTTCGCGATGATGCAGGAAAAGATGTTTTATTAGCGCAAGAAAAAGGATTTGATGTTTACACTAAAGTTCCTGATTCAAAATGTATTGCAGGACAAAAATGGTGGAAGGAAAATAATGCTCTTTGGAAAAATGTTCGTGACAAATGGCAAACTCTTTTTGACAGACACCAAGATTTAAATCTAGAGGCTAAAGTTGATAGAAAAGCACTTTATTCTCTTTTATTTGATTTGAAACCAGATGCTTCAAAAGCAGAATCTGATAAAATCATTGACAAATTTGTTAAGTAATTAGAATTAGTTGTTATAAAAAAGCCAGAAGTTTCTACACTTCTGGCTTTTTTGTTTGTAAAAGACTGATCTTTCAGCGTGAAAAGTTATTAATACTCATCTTCTAAGAAACCTGTTCTTCTATGACCTTCATAAAGAATATCATATCCGGTTTTATCATAATCGAAAAAGCTTATTAATTCAAAATAGTTAAAAATAATAATACTAGGAAAAATATCTTAAAAAGCTCATAAACAACAAACTATACTATTACTGAACATAGTTTAAGCAACAAACTATTTTTATAATCATTTCTACAGGAGCAAAAATAAAGAAGTATATTCCTGCTTTTTATCCCTAAAAGCCAAAAAAGTAATAAAAAAAGCCAATAGTCTAAAACTATTGGCTTTTTTCACTGTTAACTGTTTAATCTTTTTTCCTACATTCTTTCTGGAACTTCAATTCCCAACAATTGAAATGCAGATTTAATCACGTCGGCAACTTTCTGAGAAAGCTGCACTCTGAATATTTTTTTTGTCAAATCAACTTCTCCTAAAATATGCACCGACTGGTAAAAAGAGTTATATTCTTTTACCAAATCATAAGTATAGTTGGCAATTAACGCTGGACTATGATTTTGAGCAGCGTTCTGAATCACTTCTGGGAAAAGTTCAATTTGTTTTACCAATTCTTTTTCCTTTTCATGCAATTCTTCAATCTCGATTTTGTTTGAGAAATCAAAATCGGCTTTACGGATTATTGATTGAATTCTCGCGTATGTGTATTGAATAAAAGGACCAGTATTACCAGCAAAATCAACAGATTCTTCTGGATTAAACAAAATACGTTTTTTAGGATCTACTTTTAAAATGTAATATTTCAAGGCACCTAAACCAATTGTTTTGTACAGTTTTGCTTTTTCTTCGGCAGAATAGCTGTCTAATTTTCCTAAATCTTCTGAGATTTGTTTTGCCGTATCGGTCATATCTTGCATCAAATCATCAGCATCTACAACAGTTCCTTCACGGCTTTTCATTTTTCCAGATGGCAAATCTACCATTCCGTATGATAAATGATATAAACTTGAAGCCCAGTCGAAACCTAATTTTTTAAGGATTAAGAACAATACTTTAAAATGATAATCTTGTTCGTTACCAACTGTATAAACCATCCCACCCACATCTGGCATATCTTTTACACGCTGAATGGCTGTTCCGATATCCTGTGTCATGTAAACCGCTGTTCCGTCAGATCGTAAAACAATTTTTCTGTCAAGACCTTCATCTGTCAAATCAATCCAAACAGAACCGTCTGGATCTTTTTCGAAAACTCCTTTATCTAAACCTACCTGAACAACATCTTTTCCTAAAAGATAAGTGTTGCTTTCGTAGTAATATTTATCAAAATTAACTCCAAGATTAGTGTAAGTTGTTGCGAAACCTTCATAAACCCATTCGTTCATTTTTTTCCAAAGCTCAATTACTTTTTCATCACCAGCTTCCCATTTTTTCAGCATATCTTGTGCTTCGATAATAATTGGTGCTTGTTTTTTAGCTTCTTCTTCTGTTTTACCAGTTTCTATTAAACCATTTATTTCAGCTTTGTAAGCTTTATCAAACTCTACATAATATTTACCAACTAATTTATCCCCTTTTAAACCAGAAGTTTCAGGAGTTTCTCCGTTTCCGAATTTCTCCCAAGCCAGCATCGATTTACAGATATGAATTCCTCTATCGTTGATAATTTGAGTTTTGTACACTTTTTTACCAGAAGCTTTTAAAATCTCTGCAACAGAATATCCTAATAAATTATTACGAACGTGTCCTAAGTGTAAAGGTTTGTTGGTATTTGGAGAAGAATATTCTACCATAACTGCCTTTTCTTCAGGATTTGGAGCTACAAAACCGAATTGTTTTTGGTCTTTTATTCCATTAAAGAAATCTAGATAATAACTATCTGAAATCACAATATTCAAGAAACCAGAAACTACATTAAAGCGAGCAACTTCAGAAACATTTTCTACTAGATAATTTCCAATTTTATTTCCCAATTCAGCCGGATTACTTTTAATCACTTTTAGCAAAGGGAAAATTACCATCGTAATATCTCCTTCAAACTCTTTTCTAGTAGTTTGAAACTCGATTTTATCAACAGTAACATCAAATAATGCTTGTATTGCTTTTTGTATAGAAGGTGTAAGAATTTGTGATAATGACATGTAAACTTATTTTAAAGTGAGCAAAGATACTGCTTATTCATCAATTAGAGAAAATCAAAAACATATTAAATTCAAGAAAAGAGTTTCAATTTGACAAAAAGATAGAGATATTAATTATTAAAATTATCAAAAACCCAAAAGCGTAATCTCTTACAAAACAGTCTATGAGAAAAAAAATATACTTTTTTCTTGGATTTCTTGTAACATATCAACCGTAAAAGAGTCTTAATAGAGACTTTATTTTTTTTTGAAGTCAGGGAAAACAAAAAAGAAAAAGCTAACAAAACGAAATCATCATCAATCAAATCAAAAATAATCAGTAAAAAATCATGAAATTAAAACTCTTTCTGTTTGCGTTATTAGGTATAATCGCAACAGCACAGGCCCAGAATGCTGGAAGTATTTCTGGAAAAATTACAGAAAAATCGAACAATGCACCAATTTCTTACGCCACTGTTTCGCTTAAAGAAAATGGAAAAGTAGTTTCAGGCGTTAATACAGACGATAACGGAGACTTTTCATTTAAAAATATTGCTTTAAAAAGTTACACGATCGAAATTCAATACATTGGATTTAGAAAATATATCGGTTCTATCCTTTTGAGCGAAAACAAAAAAAATGCAACTGTAAATGTTTCTTTAGAAGAAGAAGCAACTCAGCTTAAAGGTGTTAACATTGTTAGCGAACGCTCTACTATCGAACAAAAAATTGACAGAAAAGTAGTTACAGTTGGAAAGGACTTAACAACTGCAGGAGCTTCGGCATCTGATATTATGAATAATATTCCTTCTGTAAATGTGGATCAAGACGGAAAACTTTCGCTTCGCGGAAATGATAATGTTCGTGTATTAATTGACGGACGCCCTACAAACATTGACCCTGCTCAGTTATTGAAACAGATTCCATCAACTTCAATTAAAAAAATTGAGTTAATTACTAATCCAAGTGCCAAATATAACCCAGAAGGAATGTCTGGAATCATTAATATTATTTTGCATAAAAATGCTAACACAGGTTTTAATGGAAGCTACAGTGGTGGTATTACTTTTGGTGAAACTGCAAAATACAATCAGTCTTTAGATTTGAACTATAAAACAGGGAAAGTAAATTTCTTTGGAAATGTGGGGCAAAACTTTGGAACATACCATAATAAAGGTTTTATCCAAAGATTTGATGAAGATATTACTCAAAATATAGATGTTTTGAATGATAATGAGTCTTATTTATACAAGATTGGTATGGATTATCTAATTGATGATCACAACACTTTATCTATTTATACCAACCAAAACAAATCTGACGGAAAAGGTTATGTAGATACTAATATCGATTACAATAATGTAACTGGTTCTGACATTTCAAATATTTTGCAAAAGTCAAAATATTGGGGACCAGACCGAGTTGGAACTTATAATTTAGCTTACAAACACATCTTTAAAAAAGAAGGCCATACTTTAGATTTTGAAGCAAATTATAGTGATAATAAAGAAACACAAAATGCTTCTTTTGATACAGAAACAACAAAAACAGACAATACTGCTGGAAATGTTTTCTATGAAGATTATTTAAAAGGAACCAGAAAATTAAGTACTGTAAACATTGATTATGTTAATCCATTAAACGAAAAAACAACGCTTGAAGCTGGAGCTGAAGCAAGAATCACAAGAACAGAAAACGATTATATTACCGGAAATCCTTTACTTCCTGTAGCAGATCAAACATCTCACTATACTTATGACACAGATATTTATTCTGCTTATGTAACATTTGGACAGAAATTTAAAAAGCTAAGCTATCAAGTAGGTGCACGTTTTGAAAGCTACAAAGTACAAGCAAATTTAAATTATGGAAAAGAGAAATTTGATGATGATTACATCACTTTATATCCATCGGCATATTTGACCTATAATTTGACTGAGAAAAATACTTTGCAATTAAGCTACAGCCGTCGTGTAGACCGTCCGAGTTTAGAGCAGACAAAACCTATTCGTGAATTTGCAACTCCACTAGTAACTTCAATAGGAAACCCAGAATTAAGACCTCAATTTACTAACTCTATCGAAGTAAATTATACTAAAACGCTTGAGAAAGGAAGCTTTACAGCGGGTGTTTTTGTGAGAAGCATTAATGATCAAATCAGCAGGATTTTATATCCAGATCCTAACGATCCAAGTGAGCAAAAGCAAATTATGAGTTATACAAATTTTGATCATAATACTGCCTACGGATTTGAAATGTCATTCAATTATAAAATTACAAAATGGTGGGATATTCAGCCATCGATTGATTTTTCAAGCATTGATCAATCAGGAGTTATATATGCCTTTATTCCAGAAGAAAATAAAATTGGACCAACAAATAAAACCGTTACTGTTGCCGCATTTAATGGACGTATGAACTCTAATTTTAAAGTAAACAAACGCTTAAGCTTCTTAGCTTTCGGATTCTATAGAGGCGCTACTGACGGGCTTCAGAACAATAGCCACGAAATGTACAAAATGGATATTGGTACGCGTTATACGTTGCTAGACAACAAAATGAATTTAAGTGTTCGTTTCAACGATGTCTTCAATACTATGAAATATGCTTTCGACACATTAAATCCTTATCCTCAAGCAGGTCAGTTTAAATGGGAAAGCCAAACTGTTTATTTTGGTTTAACTTACAACTTTGGAGGCGGAAAAATCAAAAATTTACAGCGTAAACAAAGAGATGATAACACTAATAAAGGCGGGGGCGGAATGTTCTAATCTCACCTAAGAAGATTTTTTTAATACTATTTTAAATAATTTCTTGTAGAAAAAGTCTGGAGATTGCCACCTCCAGACTTTTTTATTTTTAGTTCTATAAAAAGTTACACAATTCCTTTATTTCTTCTGGATTTGCAGTTTCTGAGTTATCTGTAATTGCAGACGAATGATAAAAAGTAAGATCTAATTTCTCTTGCAATAATTTTATATTTGAAGATCGTAAACCACCTCCCGGCATAATTTCTATTCGATCTCCTGCCAACTCTTGAAGCCTTTCTAAAGCCAAAATTCCTTCTTCTACATTTACACCTTGACCTGAAGTCAAAATGGTTTTGAAGCCACAGTCAATTACATCTTCAAGTGCTTTTTCAGGATTTTTAACTACATCAAACGCACGGTGAAAAGTACACGATAAAGGATGCGCAAGATGCACCAATTCTTTATTCTGCTTTTTATTAACTTTTCCGTTTTCTTTTAAAATTCCGAAAACAAAACCGTCAACCCCTAATTTTTTATATTGCTTAATATCTTGTTTCATTTCGGTAAGCTCTTCATCCGAATAAACAAAATCACCTCCACGAGGTCTTATAATAACATGCATTTTTATATTTATGCTTTCACGAACTTTTACTACCAAAATAGAATTTGGAGTAGTTCCTCCCAGTTTCATATTTTCACATAGCTCAATTCTATCCGCACCGTTTGCCTGAGCAATCAATGCCGATTCATAATTAAAACAAGCTATTTCTAGTTGATTTTTTTTCATTTAATAGAATAATTTCTTCGGTTTTGTTATTGCAAAGAACAACAAAAATTGTGCAATTTATTTTTCAATACTAAAGTATAAAAAAACCTGCTCCCAATAAGAAGCAGGTTTTAAATATAATGTAAGATGAATTAATTTACCATTTAATAATAGCGCTTGCCCAAGTAAATCCACTTCCGAAAGCTGCTAAAACTACAGTGTCTCCAGATTTGATTTTTCCCTGTTCCCAAGCCTCAGTCAAAGCAATCGGAATAGACGCTGCCGTTGTGTTTCCGTATTTCTGAATATTGTTGTGAACTTGGTCGTCTGTCAACTTAAATTTATTCTGAATGAATTGAGAAATTCTCAAATTCGCCTGGTGCGGAATCAGCATATCAATATCTGAAACCTGAAGACCATTTGCTTCTAATCCTTCATTGATTACTTCTGCAAAACGAACAACAGCATTTTTAAATACAAATTGTCCGTTCATATAAGGATAATAACTTTCGTCGTTTGGATCGTTATCTGCAATAATATCAGTTACCCAGCGAGCTCCCATTCCTGGTGCTTGTAATGCCAATTCTTCTGCATGCTCTCCTTCAGAGTGCAAATGCGTAGATAAAATTCCTTTTGTCAAATCTTCTTCACGGCTTAAAACTGCTGCTCCTGCTCCATCTCCGAAAATTACAGAAACTCCACGTCCACGAGTGGTCATATCTAATCCTGTAGAGTGAACCTCAGAACCAATAACCAAGATATTTTTATACATTCCAGTTTTAATGTATTGATCTGCAACAGATAATGCATAAACAAAACCAGAACATTGATTTCTAACATCTAATGCTCCAACTGTCCTTAAACCTAAATCTCTTTGAACCAAAACTCCAGGTCCTGGAAAATAATAATCTGGACTTAATGTAGCAAAAACTACAAAATCAATATCTTCTTTGGCAACACCAGAACGTTCTATTGCAATTTTAGCTGCTTTTACTCCCATTGAAGTCGTAGTGTCTTCTCCACGAATGATGTGTCTTCTTTCCTGAATTCCAGTTCTTTCCTGAATCCATTCATCATTGGTATCCATTATCTTAGACAAATCATCGTTAGTCACTACATTGGAAGGAACATAATATCCTAAACCAGCTATTTTTGAATGATACATACTCTATTATTATTTATTAAAAAATTGGATTGCAAATTTACGCATACTTTAAAATATACGTACACAAAATACTATTTTTTTCGTTATTAGCAATTTAATATATTTTAATTCTAAAGTGACTTATGACCATTTACTTCTTGAAAAGACAATATTAAGACACAAACATTGAAAAAAATTAAAAATAAGGCCCAAGATGTAACAACATAAAAGTATTTTAGACAAACATTTTGAATACTATCACGAATCCATAAAATTTAAACTATGAAATTAAAGGTTACGCTGTTTTTATTTTTAAATATAAGCTTTTTCTCTTTTGCTCAAGAGAATCTAACTTATCAAAAACCTTCTAAATCCATTTTAGATTTGGCAGATTATCAAAGAGCGCCTTCTGTGTCTATGGATACAAAAAAAGAAAACATGCTCTTGATGTATCGCAATACTTATAAAACGCTCGATGATCTCAATCAAGACGAAGTTCGTTTAGCAGGTTTAAGAATTAATCCTGTTACTAATATTTCAAGCACTGTAACCTACCTAAACAATCTAAAACTAAGAAAAATAAGCGGAAAGGAAGAAATTCAGGTTAAAGGACTACCTGAAAATCCAAAAATAACAAACATTCTTTGGTCGCCAAACGACAAAAAAATCTTATTCTCTCATACTACAAATTCTGGCGTTGAACTTTGGGTTTTGGATGTCGCAACAGCACAAGCAACAAAACTTACAGAGGCTAGAGTAAATGCAAATCTAGGAAATCCGTTTAGCTGGTTTTTGGACAGTGAAACTATATTAGTGAAAATGCTTCCTAAAAACAGACAGCCGCTTTTAGACTCTAAAAAGGATCTGCCTACTGGGCCGATTATTTCGAATACCTCAGGAGAGAAATCGCAAAACAGAACGTATCCTGATATGTTGAAAAACAAAAATGACGAAGCTAATTTTGAAAACTGCATAACTTCTGAATTATACAAAGTAAAACTAAATGGTGACGCAGTTTTGTACAAAGATGCTGCTATGTTTGCAGGAGAAAGAATCTCGCCAGATGGCAATTACATTATGCTTACTACCATTCAAAAACCATTTTCTTATGTAGTTCCATTGAATAGATTTCCATTCAAAACTGTTGTTTATGATTTAAGCGGAAGAGAAATTAAAACGGTAAATGAAGTTCCTTTAAATGAAATTATGCCAAAAGGTTTTATGGCTGTTCGAAAAGGAAAAAGAGAAATGGCTTGGAGAAACGACAAACCTGCAACATTATCTTATGTTGTAGCTTTAGATGAAGGAGATCCTGCTAACAAAGTTAATTTTAGAGATGAAGTTTTTCTTTGGGATGCGCCTTTCGACAAAGAAGCATCTTCATTAGCAAAAACACCACAGCGTTTCAGTGATATTACTTGGGGGAATGACAATTTAGCGGTTCTTTCAGAAGAATGGTACGATACGAGAAACACCAAAACGTTTTTAATAAATCCATCAAATCCAAGTCAGCAGCCAAAATTGATTACAGATAGAAATTCTCAGGATGTTTATTCAGATCCTGGAGTTTTCGAAACAAGAAAAAATGCCTATAATAAATATGTTTTAGCTGTCGAAAAAAACAACTTGTATAGAATTGGCGAAGGTTACACCAAAGATGGACAATTTCCTTTTGTTGACGAATTCAATCTGGAAACTTTAAAATCAAAACGTATTTATACTTCTCCATATAAAGATAAAAAAGAGGATATTTTAGAAATTGAAGATTTTAAGTCTGGAAAAGTCTTAGTTCAAATTCAGTCAAAAAGTGAATATCCGAATTATTTTTTCAGAAATATAAAAAAACAAAACAGCCTAACACAAGTTACTGATTTCAAAAATCCATTTGAAAGCATTAAAAACGTTAGTAAAGAAGTTATTAAATACAAACGTAAAGACGGATTGGAACTTTCGGGAACTTTATATCTCCCTGCCGGTTATGATAAAACTAAAAAAGAAAAACTGCCGCTATTAATTTGGGCATATCCTGCAGAATATAAAGATCGAAACAGCGCTTCGCAATCGACTCAAAATTCGAACGAATTTACATTCCCGTATTATGGATCGTTTGTATATTGGGTTACAAAAGGATATGTTGTTTTAGACGATGCTGCCTTTCCAATTATTGGTGAAGGAACTACAGAACCAAACGACAACTTCATTTCGCAATTAGTAGACAATGCGGAGGCGGCGATTGACGCGGTTGATGCTTTAGGCTATATTAACCGTAAAAAAGTTGCTGTTGGAGGCCACTCTTACGGAGCATTTATGACAGCAAATTTATTGACACATTCTGATCTTTTTGCTTGCGGAATTGCAAGAAGCGGTGCTTACAACAGAACTCTAACACCATTCGGATTCCAGTCTGAACAAAGAAATTACTGGGAAGCTCCAGAAGTTTACAATGCAATGTCTCCATTTATGAATGCAGAAAAAATGAAAACTCCAATTTTATTGGTTCACGGAGAAGCAGACAACAATCCTGGAACTTTTACTTTGCAGACAGAACGTTACTTTCAAGCATTAAAAGGTTTAGGAGCGCCTGCAAGAATGGTTATTCTACCAAAAGAATCTCACAGTTATGTAGCTAAAGAAAATATTCTTCATTTGCTTTGGGAACAAGATCAATTTTTAGAAAAATATCTGAAAAACTAAATTCATAATTTGATTCCAAAAGTAAACCCGACAGATTTTTAAAACCTGTCGGGTTTATTATTTTAACAATTAGAAATTATCTAATTTTCTAATTGACACATTCCTTAATTATAAATAATTTAATGCCAGAAAAACTTCCTGTTCGAGCGGTAAATCTATTTCGCTTTCAAAGAAAATCAGCTGTCTTTTATAAACAGTTTCAATTAAATAGTGGCTTCCTCTAAAATAAGTTCTTCTAATTTTTACCATTAATTTTGATTCCGAAACCATTTTAAACTGATGCGGATAAACTAACGTTTTATGATTTTCATCTTCATAAGAAAGTAATAAATGAGTCGGAATTTCATTTACTTCACCAAACAAAGAAGCGACATATTTAATTTGCGGATCTTCATATATTTTTGCTGGATCATCTTTTACCAAGACTTCTCCATTTCGCATCACGATTGCCTGATCTGCAAAAGACAAAGCATCGGTACTATCGTGAGTTGCAATAATACAAGTGATTCCTTTTTGCTTTAGGTAACGAAATAAATTACGGCGCAATGCATTTTTTCTAAAAGCATCAATCTGGCTAAATGGCTCATCTAGTAAAATTACTTCTGGTTCTAAAGCCAAAACTCTTACCAAAGCGACTCTCTGCTGCTGTCCTCCACTTAAGAATTTTGTCTTTACATTAGAAAACTGATCCATTTCTACCATCTCTAATAATTCCTGAACACGAAGTTTTTTCATGTTTGCAAAACCATTGGATAGAAATTTACCAACATTTTCTGCAACTGTTTCGTAAGGAGACAAATCAAAATCCTGCGCCAGATATTTCATATAAGGCATTCCTGGAATCAAATTAAACTTTGGTCCCAAAACTGGTTTATCTCCATAAAAAATCTTTCCCTCGTTTAGATCGTAAAGTCCATATATAAGTTTGAGTAGCGTACTTTTTCCGCAGCCACTCTCACCAATAATGGCTATGTTCTGACCTTTTTCAATAGAAAAAGAGATGTTTTTGATAACAGGGTTTTCGGTGTACGAAAAAGATATATTTTGTATGTCGAGCATGAGTTGTAATATGAGACGTCAAATTTACAATGTTTAATTTCTAAAGTCAAAAAAAAGCTGCTTCAATTATGAAACTCTTCGTTAGTAAGTTTATTGTAAGAAAAATTATTAAAAATTAACACTATAATTTCATCTGTAATCTTTTTTTTACTTTATTTGTTTGAAATTAATAATAACCTATGAAAAAATTGCTCCCTTTAATAATATTGCTTTTTACATCATATAGAATTGAGGCAGCGTGGTTTACTTCTATGGAAGATGCCCAAAAGGAGGCTTTAAGCACACACAAACTGATACTTGTAGATTTTACTGCAAAATGGTGTGGTCCTTGCAAGCAAATGGATTTAAATGCTTGGAATGATGTCCAGATTCAAACAATTCTTGAAGATTTTGTAACCTTAAAAATAGATGTCGATGTGAATGGGGACATTGCTTTTAAATACCAGATTAGACTTCTTCCCAGTATATTTATTATTGATCCTAACGGAAAAATTATTCATCAATTTACAGGTTATCAAACTGCCTCTGATTTAAAAAGAGAATTAATACAATATAGTTTATCTACAGAATATTTAGCCACAGAATTAATTGGTTTCTACCAAAATCAAAAATACAATACAGCTATTCGGATAGCACAGAAATATTACAATTATTCTCTATTAGTAAATAAAAATATTAAAGGAAGAATAGTTCGTGTTGCTAGTGAATATTTAAAAGATGCTAAAGATGAATTAAAGAAAAGTGACGAAAACTATTTGCAAAAGAAACAAAAACTTGAACTTTTCGTCCTTTACGAATTAGCATATCGCTTTGATTTTGAAAAGCTAAACAAAAAAATCTCAGCAATTAAAGCAGAAGAAATTAACGAATTGAATGATTATCAATATTGGTTTTTAAAGTATTTAGCTATTAAGAGCAATTCCGAAGAGGCAGTTGTAGTAGAAAAATTTCTAAGAGAAAATGATTTAGAAAATGTCCTTGAAAACTGCAATCAACTTTATGCTTTTTATGAAAAATCAAAATAAAAGAATCATTAACAAAAAAAAAGCTGTTTCATAAATGAAGCAGCTTTTTTTATATTTTATTTTATTGTGAAATTATTTTCCAGCTTCCGCTTTAGCGTCATTTACCATTTTGTCGTTTGCTGTAATAGAGAATTCAACACGACGGTTTTGCGCTCTTCCTTCTGGAGTATCATTTGTTGCAATTGGATCTGCAATTCCTAAACCTGAAGTTTTGAAACGGCTTGCTTTTAATCCTTTAGCAACTAAATAAGCTTGAACAGACGCAGCTCTTTGTCCTGAAAGTGTCAAATTATATTCTGGTTTTCCTGTATTGTCAGTATAACCAAAAATTTCAATATTAGTATCTCCATACTCAGTGAATACAGGAATCAATTTATCTAAATTAGCTTTTGCCTGAGTAGTCAAAGATGATTTATTAGTATCAAAACGAACTGCATTTTCGTTCAAAGTCAAGTGAATACCTTCACCAACTCTTTCAACATCAGCACCAGGAAGCGCCTGATCGATTTCACGAGCTTGTTTATCCATTTTATTACCAATCAAAGCTCCAGTTCCACCTCCAACAGCAGCTCCAATTACAGCTCCTAATGCAGCGTTACCGCCTCGACCAATATTATTTCCTAAAATACCACCAATAACACCACCTGCGACAGCACCAATCCCTGCTCCTTTTTGCGTGTTATTTGCATTTTTTACTGAATCGCAACTTGTAAAAAAGCTAGCTAATACCAATAAACTGCTTAAACCTAAAACCTTTATCTTTCTCATTTTTTATACCTTTAAAATATTAATTAGCTCTTTGAAATTGGTAAGTCACATCTTTTACTTGACCTCCAACATTTATATTATCTACTAACTGAAATGAACTTTCAGTCACCCCAGCAACTTTTAGTAAATATCCATCTCTTACTTTTTTCGCTTTTTCACCTGCGTTAAGAATTTTAAGCACAAACAAACCTTGGCTGTTTATACTCCATACAATTGGAGAAGAAAATCCAGTACAACTTGGTGATGTTAAAGCCATATTTCCTTTATTATTATTAGAAATAAAACTCCAAGTACTTCCAATGAAACATTTAGAATCGGCAAGATCAAAAGAATTTACTTTGATATAATCTGAACCTGGATAAGATACGTTAGTTAGAACCCAATTCCCTTTTAGAGCTACCTGAGTTTTCTTGTCAAGTTTAGTTGAAAGCGTAGTAGCCTCAGAAGATGAAGCTGCAGTGGACGAAGATGATTTACACGCAAAAAACAGAGCGGCAATCATACACATTAAAATACTCTTCTTCATTTTGTACAATTTTTTTAGATTAATATTTGTCTTTTTAACAATTATTGTACCACAAATATACGATTCGTTCAGTTATTTTTTGTTTTACAATCCATTTATTTTCTTTCAAAATTAACATTTGCGACATTTTGTCACCCAAAAAACAATTGGTATTCTATTTGAACAAATGAAAATCATCAAATTAAATCAAAAATTAAAAAATATGGCAACAGGTAAAATTAATGTTTCAGTAGAAAACATTTTTCCCTTAATTAAAAAGTTCTTATACAGCGACCACGAAATTTTCTTACGCGAGCTTGTTTCTAATGGTACTGATGCTACTTTAAAATTAAAACACCTTATCAGCATTGGTGAAGCTAAAGTTGAATACGGAAACCCGATTATCGAAGTAAAAGTGGATAAAGAAGGAAAAAAAATCCACATTATCGATCAAGGTTTAGGTATGACTGCTGATGAAGTCGAAAAATATATTAATCAAGTAGCTTTTTCTGGCGCTGAAGAATTCTTAGACAAATACAAAGATTCTGCTAAAGATTCTGGTATTATCGGACATTTTGGTCTTGGTTTCTATTCTGCTTTTATGGTAGCTGAAAAAGTTGAAATCATTACAAAATCATACAAAGATGAGCCAGCTGCACACTGGACATGTGACGGAAGTCCTGAATTCACTCTAGAACCAGCTGACAAAACTTCACGCGGAACAGAAATCATTCTTCATATTGCAGAAGATTCTTTGGAATTCTTAGACGATTCTAAAATCAGCGGCTTATTAAACAAATACAATAAATTCATGCCTATTCCGATTAAATTCGGAACAAGAACTGAAACGCTTCCAAAACCAGAAGATGCTCCAGAAGATTATGTGAATGAAACTGTTGAAATTGACAACATCATCAACAACCCAAATCCAGCTTGGACAAAACAGCCTTCTGAATTAACTGATGAAGATTACAAAAACTTCTACAGAGAATTGTATCCAATGCAGTTTGAAGATCCGTTGTTTAACATTCATTTAAATGTAGATTATCCGTTTAACTTAACTGGTATTTTGTACTTCCCGAAATTAGGAAGCGACATGCAGATCCAGAAAGACAAAATTCAGCTGTACCAAAACCAAGTTTACGTTACAGATAACGTAGAAGGAATTGTACCTGAATTCTTGACGATGTTAAAAGGTGTAATCGATTCTCCAGATATTCCATTAAACGTTTCTCGTTCTGGTTTACAGGCTGACGGTGCGGTTAAGAAAATTTCGAACTACATTACTCGTAAAGTAGCCGATAAATTGAAAGCTTTATTCAATGAAAACCGTGCTGATTTTGAAGCAAAATGGAATGATATTAAAATCGTTTTAGAATACGGAATGCTTTCTGAAGATAAGTTCTACGAAAAAGCGGGCGCATTTGTTTTGTATCCAACTGTAGACGATAAATATTTTACTTTAGAAGAATTAAAAGAAAAACTAAAAGAGAACCAAACTGATAAAGATGGTAAACTTGTAGTTCTTTATGCTGGAAACAAAGATGCACAGCACTCTTATATTGAAGCGGCGAAAGACAAAGGATACGAAGTATTGCTTTTAGATTCTCCGATTATTTCGCATTTGATTCAAAAAATTGAAAACGACAATAAAGATGTAACTTTTGTTCGTGTAGATTCTGACCATATTGATAACTTAATCAAAAAAGAAGAAAATACGATTTCAAAATTATCTGATGACGAAAAAGCAGCTTTAAAAACTTCATTAGAAGCATATATTCCAAAAGCATACAGCGTTCAGCTAGAAGCTATGGATTCTAAGGCTGCTCCTTTCATTATAACGCAACCAGAATTTATGCGAAGAATGAAAGAAATGAGCCAGACAGGCGGCGGAATGTTCGGAATGGGCAATATGCCAGAAATGTACAATCTGGTTGTAAACACCAATTCTGATTTGGCTTCAAGCATCTTAAATACAGAAGACAAAACGCACCAAGAGCATTTGGTTAAACAAGCATTAGATTTAGCTAAATTGTCTCAAAACCTTTTAAAAGGTGAAGCGCTTACTGCTTTCGTAAAAAGAAGTTTTGAAATGATTAAATGATCATTCGAAAATAAATATTTCCAAAATCCTGCAAATTAAGTTTTGCAGGATTTTTTTTTGCCCTAAAATCACCCTTGAAAAAAGGGCTATTCTCCCCTTTTCTTGCAAAACATGATTGCATAATTTTGAAAGTCAATAAATTAAAACCAAAACAACAAATCTAAAATTCTAGAAATCATGGATAAAAGAAAGTTTACAGAAAATGGAGAAATTCTAGCAATTATAAAGGATTTAAAAGAACAGATTAAAGGCAAAAAATTCTCTGACATTGTCGACAACAACAATTGCCAATATGTAGATCTTGTACAAGAAGGCGGTGGCGTGCTTGGAATTGCACTTGTTGGATATGTATATGTATTAGAAAAAATGGGAATTCGGTTTTTAAGTCTCGCAGGAACTTCTGCAGGAAGCATCAATACTATGCTGATGGCTGCCGCGGGAACTTGTGATATTGAAAAATCGGAATGGATCCTGGATTGTTTATGCAATAAAAATTTATACGATTTTGTTGATGGCGATCATGATGCACGCGAATTTATTGACGCACTTTTAAGTGATGCCGGAAATCTGAAATTAATAATGAAAGGCTGTCAAGTGGTGGACAATTTTAAAGATGATTTAGGGCTGAATCCTGGAAATAATTTTCACCAATGGATGACAAATCTGCTTTCTCAAAAAGGGATAAAAAATTATGCCGATTTGAAAGCTTTGAGAGAAAAAGGGGTTTCAGACAAAAATCAACTATATCGAATAAACAGATTAAATAATGGAGACAAAGAAGAATATACTCGGATAGATCATTGGAGCCAAATGGCCATAATTACTGCCGATATTACTACCGAAAGCAAAATCATCTTTCCAAAAATGATCGATTTGTTTTACTCCAACCCTGATGTTCAAAATCCAGCCGATTTTGTTCGCGCTTCTATGTCGATTCCTTTATTTTTCACTCCTTTTAAAATTAAAAACATTCCAAGCGGAATTGATGCTTGGAACAAATGGAATGATGCAACCTGTCTACGAACATCAGTGCCTTCGGAAGTTATGTTTATGGATGGCGGTATTATTTCAAATTTCCCGATAGATATTTTTCATGAAAATATGAATGTTCCGGCTTCTCCAACTTTCGGAATCAAATTGGGTTACGACAAAAACGAAATCAATAAAAATGAAAAATTCTCCAATTTAATAGGCTCAATGTTTGACACTTCACGCTACGGTTACGATTCTGAATTCCTGCAGAAAAATCCAGATTTTAAAAACCTCATCGGATATATTGATACCGGAAGCCATAATTGGCTAAACTTTAATCTTACTGATGATGCAAAAATTGATCTGTTTATTCGTGGCGCTCAAAATGCGGCCGATTTCTTAAACCGATTTAATTGGGAAGAATACAAAAAAATCAGAAAGGCCAAAAGCAATTACTACAAATCTGTTTAAACTACTTCTAGCAACACCAACCATAATTTTTTCACCAAAAAACCGTTATAAAATCCTGTAACTAACCATTACAGGATTTTTTAATTGTAATTCGTTTTTTTATTACTTTTGATTGCCTTATTAATCTAATCCAAAACACCCCCATTATGAAAAAAACAGCTATTTTACTATCAGCTATTTGCGCTACAGCACTTTTATACGTTTCTTGCTCAAGCGACAATCACGAAGACACAGTCTCAACAAACCTAACAAGCATTGGAGCCTCAATTGCTGTTGACACTTCAAACGAAATGGATCTTAACACCGGTCTTTCAATCTCGACGACCACCTCAACAACTGGAAAAACTACAGAGACAGCACCTGGAGTTTGCGCAACGATTACCATTTCATCCCCAAATGGCACAGAATATCCAAAAGTTTTTCTCGCAGATTTCGGAACAGCGGGCTGTACAGACAACAACAAACTTACGCGAAAAGGAAAACTAAAAGTCACACTTTCTGGGCCAATTACTGCAACTGGAAGTAAAATGACAATTGAAAGAATTGATTATTCTATAAAAGACATCAAACTAGAAGGCACTATCGAGTACACCAATACCACAACTGTCGCTACTGTACCGCAATGGACTAGAAAAGTTACTAATGGTAAATTAACTGATCTGCAAGGAGGAGTTTATACTAATTCTGGAATTTACACTACCAAACAAACTGCCGGTGTAGATACCCCTTTTGTTTTATCTGATAATGTATACGAAGTTACAGAAGGAACTCACACAGTAACAGCATCAAATGGAGAAACCCTTACTTTGACTGTAAAAGAACCATTGATCAAAAAATATTCTTGCCTATTTATCTCTAAAGGACAATTAAAAGTACAAGGAGGCATTTTAAACGGCGTGGTAGATTATGGCAACAATGACTGTGACGCACTTTACACTTATACACACGAAAACGGCTCTTCATTTAATTTATCGATGTAAGACCTTTTATTGCACGACTTTAAAATCCCAATTTAGAAATAGATTGGGATTTATTTTTTTTATAAAAATAAAACATCTGCCTCTTTACATTTAAACTATTTTCTTTATTTTGCACCAAAATCTCAAAAACCAATGAAAAAAACATTAATTGCTTTTGTTACTCTTGCAGTATTAGCATCTTGCAGCAAAAAAGAAACAGCTGCTGATAATTTACACATCACAGGAAACATTAAAGGCTTAAAAACCGGAACTTTATATATCCAAAGAATTGTTGACACTTCCCTTGTTGCTATTGACAGCATCAAAATCGATGGAAACTCTACTTTTGAAAGAGATATTAAATTAGAATCTCCTGAAATGTTATATTTATATTTAGACAGAGGCGTAACAAATTCATTAGACAATAATATTTTATTCTTTGCTGAACCAGGAAATATTAATATTGAAACCAATTTAGACAACTTCATCGCTAGCGCAAAAATTACTGGATCTAAAAACCAGGAGTTATACGAAGAATATCAAAAAATAAACACTCGTTTTAGAGATGAGAACCTATCTATGGTTGAAGCAAAGTTTAAAGCTTTAAAAAGACAAGATCAAAAAGCTCTTGATAGCCTTGAGGCAAAACAAGACTCAAACATTAAAAGAAAATATTTGTACGCTACAAACTTCGCCATTAACAATAAAGATCACGAAGTAGCACCTTACATTGCTTTAGCAGAGATTTACGACATCAATATCAAATTCTTAGATACGATTCAAAAATCGATGACTCCAAAAGTAGCTCAATCACTTTATGGAAAAAAGCTTACCAAGTATGTAACTGAAATCAAAAAAGAACAAAAAGCTCCGGCAGCCGCAACAACTCCGACTCCAGCTGAATAAAACAAAAAAACGCCCTGAATTATCAGGGCGTTTTTTTTATATTTAAATCGATTAAATTTCCGCAAAACACATAACAATTACCACTAGCAGTTTTCAGCCTTTAAAACGCAAATAAATTACGACAATACCATTTATTCTTGCAATGTGTCTCCCGTGATCAAAACAACGCTATAATTTTAGAATTTTATTCTTGGGACTTTCAATTTCGGGCATAAAAAAAACCACCACATTCCTGTGATGGTTTTTGAGCCGATAGAGGGACTCGAACCCACGACCTGCTGATTACAAATCAGCTGCTCTAGCCAGCTGAGCTACATCGGCCTATTTTGCGAGTGCAAAGATATAAATGTTTTTTAATATTCCAAAAAAAATTTCACACCTCTCTCTATAATTAAAAAAACCATCATATTTCTATGATGGTTTCCGTTTTTTGAGCCGATAGAGGGACTCGAACCCACGACCTGCTGATTACAAATCAGCTGCTCTAGCCAGCTGAGCTACATCGGCGTCATTACGGGTGCAAATATAAAGCGGTTTTTCAATTTCCCAAAATATTTTTGCACTTTTTTACACTTTTTTTTGCTTAAAGCGCGTTGATTTTTTCAATCAATTGATTAGCAGTTTGTTCTAATTCAACATTGATTTGTTTGAAGTGTGCTTTTTTATTTTCAACGTTCTTAGCGTTCACTTTTGTAATCAAAGTATCAAATGCAGCGATAGCTTCATCGATTAAAGCATTCGTTTCTGGAGTTGGATTTCCTGTTGTAGACATCTCAAACAAGTAAACTGCCTCAATAATATCTCCTAATACAAAATTGATGTCTTTCTTTAAATTTTTAACGTTTGCCATTTTTATTTTAATTTTAATTTGCGTCTGCAAAAGTACATATTATCTTTAGAATAAGCGCTAAGAAATGTAAATTTCTAAAATTGAAGCTTTTCCGCTCAAATTAAATGCATTTATTGCAGCTGGAACTAAGACAGTATCACCTTTAATGTAGGTATGTTTAAAACCGTCATATTCGATTTCAAAGCTTCCTTCAATACACATATAAACAGTAAATGTTTCTCCAGATTTTGAAACTTCTACTTTATCTTCTAACGGAATAAAGTTTGTCGTGAAATAAGGACAATCTACCACAACATTTGATGTATTAGTTTTTGAATCGTATTTCTTTTGTGTATCTACTTTATTGTAGTTTATAGCATCAAGAGCTAAATCTACGTGTAATTCTCTTTTATTTCCTTGTGCATCTACACGGTCAAAATCGTATAATCTATAGGTAATATCAGATGTCTGCTGAATTTCGGCAACAACCAAACCAGCTCCAATTGCGTGAACTGTTCCAGTTTCTAAAAAGAAAATATCTCCAGCTTTTGCTTTTACGTCATCTAAAATAGACACCAAAGTATTGTCGTGTAAATGTTTCAAATATTCTTCTTTACTAGAATTTTCTTTAAAACCAACAATAATTCTAGCATCTGCATCTGCCTGCATTACATACCACATTTCGGTTTTACCAAATGAATTGTGACGCTCTTTTGCCAATTTATCGTTTGGATGCACTTGAATAGAAAGATCTTCTCTCGCATCTAAGTATTTAAAAAGCAACGGAAATTGTTTTCCAAATCTTTCATAAACTTTAGTCCCTAAAATGGCATCTGGCGTTTCATCTATTAAATCCATTAAAGATTTTCCTTTTAAAACTCCATTTGCAACCACACTTACATCTCCTTGCACGGTAGACAATTCCCAGCTTTCACCAGTAATTTTAGAAACGATTGGTTTGTTTAAAATTGTTTTAAGTTTTTCTCCTCCCCAGATTCTTTCTTTCAAAATCGGTTCAAATTGCAAAGGGTATAAATTCTGACTCATGTTTTTAGGCTAATATATTTGTTTAATTAATTCTATTCTGATACTATTTTGGTAATCTATAATACTAATTCCTTTACGGTTTCTAGTGCTTTCGGTATATGTTTAGCTGCATTTGCACTATCAAATATCGAAATGACCAAACCATTTTTATCTATTATATAGGTAATGCGTGCTGGCAGAAGTCCAAATAAAATATTACGGACACCAAAAAGTTTTCTTAATCTTTTATCCTGATCTGAAAGCAAAATAAAAGGTAATTCATGTTTCGCAGCAAATTTATGATGTGACTTTACACTATCGCTACTAATACCAATTACCTCAGCTCCCAAATCTTTAAAATCTTCGTATTGATCCCGAAAACTGCAAGCTTCGGTTGTACATCCTGGCGTATTATCTTTTGGGTAAAAATAAATCACCAGCGGCTTTCTTCCTAAAACGCTTTGGCTTTCAAAAAGTTCACCATTGTTGTCTTTCGCAGTAAAATTCGGAACTATATCTCCTATTTTTAATGACATTTTTTATTCTCCTTTATAAGTTACAAAATTTCGGTCCGTTTCGTTCAGCACGACTTCAAGGTCAAAGTCGGTATGAATTCGTTGTCTAATTTTATTCCATATCACAACAGCAATATTTTCTGCAGTCGGATTCAAATCTGCAAATTCTGGAACATCCAGATTAAGATTTTTGTGATCAAACGGAATTTCCACTTCTTCTCGTATAATATCCGCCAATACTTTCACATCTAAAACAAAACCAGTTTCCGGGTCAATCTTTCCTGTAACACTTACTGTTAAACCATAATTATGACCATGAAAGTTAGGATTATTGCATTTCCCAAAAACAGCATCGTTTTTTTCAAATGACCAATCTTTTCGATAAAGTCGATGTGCAGCATTAAAATGTGCTTTTCTTGATATGGTTACTCTCATTTATGTTTCTGGTTAGTTGGCTATAATTTATGGTCTTCTAGATAATGATCAAATTCATCAAAAATTATCTTAAACCATACGGTATAAATTTCGGGCTGTTTTTCAATATCTGCTTTAACATCTTCAATACTCATCCATTTCCAGTCTTCTACTTCATCTGGATTTATGTTTGGTTCGTCATTATAGTAACCAATCATAACATGGTCCAGTTCATGTTCTGTCAAGCCGTTATCAAAAGGCGCTTTATAAATAAAATGAAACAACTCCTTCAATTCGGCTTTAAAACCCATTTCCTCAAACAATCTTCGGCTTCCTGCCTCGATGTTTGTTTCCCCTTCTCTCTGATGGCTACAACAAGTGTTTGTCCAAAGCAAAGGAGAATGATATTTATGATGAGCACGCTGCTGCAGCATAATTTCGTTTTTACTATTCAAAATAAAAACCGAAAAGGCACGGTGCAAAAGCGCTTTTTCATGTGCTTCCAATTTTGGCATTAAGCCAATCTGTTCATCGTTTTGATTAACTAGTATTACGTTTTCTTCTGTCATAAGGCTTCTTAAGCAAACAAAAATACGAAAAAAGAAATGGCTTAAAAATGCTAATTAAGCTTGCTCAAAACTAAGCTTTTTACCTCGCTTCTATTTTCCTGATTTACAGTGTTATAATTTATGCTAAAATTTAAAAGCTGTTAAAATTAAGACATAAAAACTACATTGCCTTCTTTTACGTAACTAATAAAAAGTTAAAACACACTTAAAAAAATCTCAATAATAACACAGTCTGTAATTTGAAGCTAATTCTCAACGTATCTTTGATATACAGATTAATGCACTTAAAAACTTATGAAATCTAAAAATCTAATTTTCAGCCTTTGTTTTTTGTTGCCGCTTTTCATTTTACAGGCTTGCGGACAAAACACAAAAAAACAAGCTTCAAAAACTGCAGCTATGGAAAATAAAATCAGTAAACCCGGAAATCCTTATTATTCAAATACCGACACCACAAAACTTAACGTAAGCAACGCCGAATGGAAAAAGGTTCTTCCTGAAGATGTTTATGCCGTAATGCGTGAGGCCGATACTGAAAGACCTTTTACAGGTAAATATTGGAATACTGACGAAAAAGCAACTTATTACTGCGCTTCTTGCGGCAACTTGCTTTTTAGATCTACAGCTAAGTTTTCGAGCAGCTGCGGATGGCCAAGTTTTTTTGAACAGGAAAACAAAAAAAGCATTGTTTTTAAAGAAGATAATTCTCTTGGAATGGAAAGAACCGAAACTCTTTGCGGACGCTGCGGCGGACATTTAGGACACATCTTTGACGACGGTCCTGCTCCTACCGGAAAACGCTACTGTATGAATTCGATTGCCCTTGATTTTATTCCTGACAATAAATAATCACCAAATGAAAAATATACTTTTAATATGTCTTTTTGCGCTTTCGCTGAATGGCATTTCGCAAAATAAAAAAGCAAATCTAGAAACTATCACACTAGGCGGAGGATGTTACTGGTGCGTTGAAGCCGTTTACGAAAATCTGGACGGAGTAAAATCTGTTGTTTCAGGATTTTCTGGCGGAAAAGTCGCAAATCCGACTTATGAAGAAGTTTGCACAGGAGAAACAGGTCACGCCGAAGTGGTACAGATTACTTATGACAAAAATGTAACCGATATTAACGAAATCTTCAAAGTCTTTTTTACCGTTCATGATCCCACAACTTTAAATCGCCAAGGAGCTGATGTAGGAACGCAATATCGCTCTGTTATCTTTTATAAAAATGAAGAACAGAAAAAAGCGGCTCAAAGCATTATTGCAGACCTCAACAAAGCAAAAGTGTATAACAGTCCGATTGTAACAAAAGTGGAACCTTTTAAAGTTTTCTATAAAGCCGAAGATTACCATCAAAATTATTATGCCAACAATAAAAATCAGCCGTATTGCAAAATGGTGATTCAGCCTAAAATAGAAAAGTTTGAAAAGGTTTTTAAAGATAAGCTGAAAAAGAAATAAATAGTAACAATTGGCATTGTAAAGTTTCGGAGAAGCGAAATATTTATAGCAAGAATGTTTCTGCCATACAAAGCTCCAGACGAGCGACATATATTTAGGTTATAAAAATATATGTCGCTCCTCTGGAGCTTTTTTATTTGTCTTATGAAATTCTATAAATATTTTACCCCGCTGGGGCTTGCTAACAAGATAATTTTATAAATTCTTCGATTTAATCATACTTTTTTTTTGCTTACTAACCCTTATAAATATTGGGTTCTCCTATTAATTGAAAAATAATTTTATTTTTTTTTCTCTTTTTTGTCCAATCCTAAAAGTTCGATTGTTATTAGGGTATAAACAATTAAAAAATATACATCATGGAAACTAGACTTAATTTATTCGAACAAGGACAAAAAGCAGTTAGCACATTATTTGGAATCAGCGGTTACTTGAAAAAAGGAACAATTGAAGCATCTCTTATGGAATTAATAAATTTCAGAGTCTCTCAAATCAACAACTGCGGTTATTGTTTAGACATGCATTCAAAAGAAGCTTTAGCCGCTGGAGAAACAGCACAGCGTTTATTTGGATTAAGTGTTTGGAGAGAAACCCCTTATTATACAAAAAGAGAAAGAGTTGCTCTTGCTTTGGCAGAAGCAGTAAATGCATGCGATGTTCCAGACGAAATTTACGAAATTGCAAAAGCTGAATTTACAGAACAAGAATTAATAGATCTTACGCTTGCAGTTGCTGCAATCAACGCTTGGAATCGTCTTAACATCACTTTTTCCAATGTGCCTGGATCTTATAGAGTTGGACAGTTTGGATAAACAATAATTAATTTTTATTTTCTAAAAACAATTAACTTTATAAAACTTAAAAGCAAATTATTCAATTATAAAACATAAAAAAATGAATGAGTTTTTATTGATTTTCAGAAGAGACTTTAAAACAAAAGAAACACAACCATCTCCAGAAGAATTACAGCAGCATTTACAGCAATGGCAAAACTGGTTTGGAAGTCTTGCCGCTCAGGATAAACTGGCAAGACCTTTACAGAAATGGGACGGTCAGGGAAAACTTGTAAATTCAAATAAAGGAATTACAGACGGACCTTTTGTTGAAATTAAAGAATCTATTGGCGGATTAATAATCATCAAAGCTAAAGATTATGATGAAGCTGCCGAAATTGCACAAGGATGTCCGGTTTTAAATTTTGGCGGAAATGTCGAAATTAGAATGTCTGTTTAGATTTTAAACCAACATATAAAAATGCCTTTGTATCTTTACTTAGGCATTTTTTTCTTAAAAATATGGAGCAAAAAGAACTTATACCCAATTTATTTCGAACAGAATATCAAAAAATAGTTTCGGTTCTCTGCAGTTTGTTTGGCATTCATCATATCGAAATTGCCGAAGATATTGTTAGCGATACTTTTCTGACTGCCTCAGAAACTTGGGCAATTAAAGGAATTCCCGAAAATCCGACTGCTTGGCTGTACACGGTTGCGAAAAACAAAACCAAAAACTACCTGAAAAGAAACAACGTTTTTGAAACCAAAATCGTTACCGAAATAAAAAACAATACTCCATTAAACAATCCAGAAATCGACATTGATTTATCGGATCAAAATATTGCAGACAGTCAGCTTGCTATGATATTTACGGTTTGCAATCCGTGTAATTCTGAAGAAGCCCAAATTGCTCTTGCTCTAAATTTATTATGTGGTTTTGGAGTAAATGAAATCTCAGATGCTTTTTTATCTAACAGAGAAGTTATTTATAAAAGAATTAATCGCGCGAAAGAAAAGCTCAAAGAAGAAAACATAAAAATTCAACATCCGAACAATTCTGAAATAAAAGATAGAATACAAACAGTTTTAAAAACGATTTACCTGCTTTATTCTGAAGGCTACTATTCTATTTCGCAAAACACCACTTTACGAAAAGACCTTTGCACCGAAGCCATGCGTCTGACGTATTTATTAATTCAGAATGAAAGTACAAATCTGCCACAAACCAATGCACTAATGGCACTGATGTGTTTTCATTCTTCGAGATTTGATGCCAGAACTGGTTTAAATGGAGAAATTATTTTGTATGAAGATCAGGATCAATCGCTTTGGAATCAGGAATTAATTGATAGAGGAACTTATTTCCTAAGTCAATCCTCAACCGGAAATACACTTTCAAAATATCACTTAGAAGCTGGAATTGCTTATTGGCACACGATAAAAACAGAGATTTTAGAAAAATGGGAAAATATTCTGGAACTCTACAACAATCTAATCATTTTGGAATATTCGCCAATTGTTGCCTTAAACAGAACTTATGCTCTATCTAAAGTAAAAGGTAAAGAAGAAGCAATCAAAGAAGCCGAAAAATTGAATTTAACTGATAATCATTTTTATTATTCCTTACTCGGAAATCTTTATTCTGAAATTGACATCAAAAAGGCATTAAAACATTTTGAAACTGCAATAGATCTATCCAAAACAACTTCTGATAAAAATATTATTCGTAAAAACATTGAGCGCTTGCAATTAAATACAAATTAGATTTGGCATAAAAAAAAGTGAAATGATAAATTTCATTTCACTTTTCTTATATATTCACTTTTAAAACTATTGTTTAGCCACTTTTTTAAATCGCATCACTGGCACATTATCATGAATTAAATTTAGCTTTCCGTCTTTATCAACAGAATAACTTGTCACCAATTTAATTTGTTTTAAGAATTCCTGCTCTCCGCCACCTTCACAAAACATCATTGTAGTTGGTCCTGCTTCTCCAAAAGTCAAAGACTTTCCTTTTAAAGCATAAGGTGCACTGTAACCGTTGCATCCATTATTTCCATATACTTTTGTTTCTTTTTGATCGAAAGTAAGTTGTGGTTTTTTATGCGGATATAATCCTTGAAAAGCAATTCTTGGCCCAGAGATATATTCTAATTCCCAGGTTGTACCAAATAAATCATCGGCGCTTTTATCTGTTTTTGAGGTCTTGCATGAAGCAAATAATAGCGTTAAAACTGAAAGGACTGCAAATGCGTATTTTTTCATAAAAATGTTTTTTAAAGATTTATAATTTGTTTTGTTTTTTGAACTAAAATAATTCTATAAAAATCCTATTCTCAATATTCATGCCCAGTTACAGCATTTCTTTAGTTTAAATCTAACCCGAAGCTGTTATTTTCTATCTCTAAGTTACTACAAATTATTTAAAGTTTTATCAACCAGAAGTTTAAAATAAAACAAGCGAGGATATTTTTTTTGTACTTTGCATTGATCAAAAAACCAAAATCATCAATAAAAAACCAAAAAATGAAACAATTTCTATTTTTGTTTATGTTTGCATTGACAACTCCGTTTGTTCAATCGCAAGAAAACCTTCCAACAGATTATCTCACAAAAGAATTTCATCAAGGACGTCGCGAAGCCTTTAGAGCTTTAATGCCCGCTAATTCTGTCGCAGTCGTTTTTTCTTATCCCGAAAGAGTTTTTTCTAGAGACATCGATTATAATTACCATGCAAATCCAGACCTGTATTATTTATCAGGATACAAAGAACCAGATGCCGTGTTGCTAATTTTTAAAGAAGCACAAGGAACCGAAAAGTATAATGAAGTTCTTTTTGTTAGAGAAAGAAATGCAGCTCGTGAAATGTGGACAGGAAGACGCTTGGGAGTTGAAGGCGCAAAATCGAAACTAGGTTTTACAACTGTTTATAATGGAAAAGATTTTAATGCGTTTGCCATTGATTTCTCAAAATTTGATAAAGTAATTTATGACAAAATCCCAACAGATGTAGCAGAGAACAATAATCCTGATAATTTATATGCATTATTCAAATCATTTAAATCTAAAGCTGGAATTACACAAGCAAATGAAACTTCAACAGAATTATTCAATAAAATTACCAGTTCACTTCGCGAGATAAAAACTCCCGAAGAACTTGTTTTGATGCGCAAAACGGTTAAACTTTCCTGCATTGCACACAATGAAGTGATGAAAGCTGTAGGCCCAGACATGAGCGAAAACGAAGTTGATGGAATTCATGCTTACATTCATAAACATTACGGCGCAGAAGCCGAAGGTTATGGTCCGATTGTAGGCGCTGGAGCAAATGGATGCATCTTGCATTATTGGGAAAACAACGCTACAAAAATTGATAACCAATTATTACTAATGGATGTGGGTTCTGAATATCATGGCTATTCTGCAGACGTTACAAGAACAATTCCTGCAAACGGAAAATTTACTGAAGAACAAAAAGCAATTTATCAAATCGTTTATGATGCCCAAGAAGCGGTTTTTAAAATATGCAAAGCAGGAACTCCTCTTGTAGCCCTAAATGAAACTGCTAAAGATGTTATCGCAAAAGGTTTAATTAAATTGGGAATTATTACAGATCCAAAAGATGTAAAATTATACTATCCACACTCATGTTCACACTTTCTTGGCTTAGATGTTCACGACAAAGGAACTTACAACGGACCGCAAACTCTTATAAAAGAAAACATGATTCTTACTGTAGAACCTGGAATCTACATTCCTGCAAATAGTAAATGCGATAAAAAATGGTGGAATATTGGTGTTCGTATTGAAGACGATATCTTGATGCTTAAAGATTCTTACGAAAATCTTTCTGCAGATTCTCCAAGAAAATGGCAGGATATCGAAGCTTTGGCCAAACAAAAAAGCACTTTTAATGATATGAAATTCCCTAAGATATAATTAGTTTTTTTGCCACAGATTAAAAGGATTCTAAAGATTTTTAAATTAAAAAGTGAAAAAATCTGCGAAAATCCTTTTAATCTGTGGCCAAGAAAAAATAAAGCCTCAATATTTTGAGGCTTTTTCTTTTAAATTTTTCCCGAACTTTACATTCTTAAATCAATTAAAAATGAAAGCACTTACCTTCTCTACTTTCGGAGATTCAAATGTTTTAGAATATATAGAAATCCCTAATCCGCAATTAAAAAAAGAGGAGATTTTAGTCGAAATGAAAGCCATCGGGTTAAATTTTGCAGATGTGTATCGCCGAAAAGGAAATTATCATTTAAAAGGAAATCCGCCATTTATTGCTGGCTACGAAGGCGCGGGAATTGTGGTTGATGCCAATAATCATCCGGAATACAAAGTTGGTGATCGCGTTGCTTTTGCCGATGCTCCGTTTGCCAATGCAGAATTGGTTGCCGTAAATGTGAACCACATTATTCCGTTATCTGAAAACATTTCTTTTGAAACTGCAGCTTCTGTTTTACTTCAAGGTTTAACTGCTCATTATCTTGCAACAGATAGCCATAAAACTACCAAAGGAGAAACCGTTTTAATACATGCGGTTGCTGGCGGAGTTGGACAGATTCTAACTCAAATTAGTAAACTTCTTGGAGCAACCGTGATTGGCTTAACCTCATCTGCTGAAAAAGCAAAAATCGGATTTGAACAAGGTGCAGATCATGTTTTTCTTTATAACGACGATTGGAAATCGCAAGTTTTTAAAGTTGTTTCAAACGGTGTCGACGTTGTTTACGATAGTATAGGAAGTACTTTGATGGAAAGTTTTGAAGTCACTAAAGAATGCGGACAAGTAGTTTTCTTCGGAATGGCAGGCGGAGATCCAGCACCTGTAGATCCAAGAATGCTTATGGACGGTTCTAAAACTTTAACTGGAGGCGATTTATGGAGTTATTTAAATTCTAAAGAAGAACGAATCAAAAGAGCTACTCAATTATTCGATTGGATAATCGAAGGAAAAATCAAACTTTCAGAACCAACATCTTTTAAATTATCTGAAGGAAAACTGGCGCATGATTTTCTAGAAAGCAGAAAAAGCACGGGGAAAATTATTCTGATTCCGTAAAATGTTCACGCCACGAATTCACGAATTTTATTTAAAATCTATGCATAAAATTTTTAAATAAAATTCGTGAATTCGTGGCGATTAACCACACTTTACAACTGAGTAACCTCAATTTTTGTCAGTTCAGAGAATTCTAAAATCCTTTCTACTTCATTTTTGTTCGCAACAAAAAACAAATAGCTGTCTCCATAAGTTTCATAAGTCATCAGCTCCAGATTTGATTTTTCTAATTCTGACTGAATGTACGGGAACAAATCATGGCTATAGGTTTCTTCTGGATAATCAAATTTGAAATCTTCGCCAAGCATCTCAGAAATAAAATATTCTGCATCTTCTGGATCAAATTTCCAATCGCTATGCCAAGTATTTATTTCTTCAAAAAAACTAAAATGATCTTCTGTCGTTTCGTAATATTCTTTGGTTTCATCGTTGAAATTTTCAAAAAGTTTTTCTGCATATTTTTTTAGATCACTTTCTTCAATACTGTTTCTTGAAATCAACTTTATAAATTCTTCAAAATCCTCTACAGTTGCTTTTTCGTCCAACAGTAAATTTTCTGAAGACGGAAGCTTAACACCAGCCGGGATTTCAATATTTAAATACTGACAGATTCCCTGTAAAACTTTTTTAAAGTCTTTAATTCCTATTTCTTCGGTTTCATTTCCAGGATTATTAAAATCTAGGTATTCTGAGTCTAGTAAACCTTTAGTGTAATCTGAAAAATGATTGCTAGAATATAATATTCTGAAATCGTTTACTTCTAAACTGTTGGTACAACAAAAGAAAATCATAAAATTATTAATAACACTTTTAAAGTGTTTTTTCAACTCCTGACTTGGCTGTGAGTAAAACTGAACATGAATGAAATCAAATTCTAATTCTTCTTGAATTGTTTCTTCTGATAAACCTCCAATATTGAGCTTCTTGTATAATTCATTTAAAACTTCATAAGCATTATTGAATCCTGCTTTTTTAATTTCGGCTCTTCCTTCATCATGACCTAATGAAGAAGGAATAGAATATACATTTACAGTAACTGTATCATGAATTCCTTTAATTCTGAACTCGATACTTTTAGATTCATTGTATAAACCGCTATAAATTGAATCAATAACATCAAAAGAAATGATTGATTTTGGATTATTGTTACGACCGAATAAATTGGAGAAAAAGCCCATGAGAAATATTTTGTACTAAAGAATTAATCGTTTGAATATTTAAAACTCTGATTCATTTTATCAAAAGGAATTACTTCATTGACAATAGATTCCAATTCGAAATCAGTTAATAATCCTCTAGCCGACTCTACTATTTTTGGAGAAACATGTATTTCGTAATCAATAATATCTCGCTTTAAAATTTCTGATAGAATAGTATTCTGACGATCAGTCAGGTATTTTTTGTGCGATTTAAAAACCGATTCGATATCATCTCTAAATTCCTCATCGGTCAGTTCATTGTAGACATCTTGTTTTGACATATCAATCAATAAAACTTTGAAGATAAAATCCTGAAGGTTTTTTGCCAGATAATTGACTTCATTCATGTCGTGCCAAACAAAAACAATCGGAACATCACCATCATTTTCTTCATTTAAAAAAAAACAATAATGATCGCCTCCGCCACTTTTGGCAAACGGAATAAATTTAAATTCTGGATTTATATTTCGATAATCCTCAGGATCTCTGAGCTCTTCTATTTCTTCGGCAACCGACTTCAAATTCAACGATTCAAAATCGTAGGAATGCAAAAGCAAAGGTGGATTATCTTTTAAGGTTGGATAAACTTCTGTATACCAATTCGGGCCATATTCTCCGACATCCAACATACCGTCGGCGTCTAATTGTTTGTATAAAAGAGGAAAATGGAATCCGTATTTTGTTTCTATTTCTTGTACTGTCATCTTTTGGGGCAAATTCTATTACAATCAAACCACTAAGATAGCAATCTTTTTACTACACCAAAAAACCTGAGGTCAATTATTTCAAGGATTCCGCAATCATTAAGGCACATTTTTCGCCATCAATAGCTGCAGAAATAATTCCACCTGCATAACCTGCACCTTCTCCGCAAGGATATAAACCTTTGATTTGCAAATGCTCCAAAGTCATCGGATCTCTAGGAATTCTAACCGGCGATGAAGTTCTGCTTTCTGGCGCATGCAAGATTGCCTCGTTAGTTAAATAACCTCGCATTGATTTTCCAAAATCCTGAAACCCCTGACGCATAATCTGAGTTAGAAATCCTGGAAAAACTTGTCCCAATTCTACCGACGTGGTTCCTGGAACATAAGAAGTTTTCGGAATATCGGCTGAAACTTTGCTTTTAGTAAAATCAATCATTCGCTGTGCTGGAACTTTTTGGGTTTCTCCAGCCAAATGCCAAGCTTTTTGTTCGATGCTTTTTTGAAATTCCATTCCGGCCAAAGCACCAAATTTTGCAAAAGGCTTAAAATCTTCCAATTTTAATTCGACTACAATTCCAGAATTTGCTGTTGACTGATCACGCTTAGAAGGCGACCAACCATTTGTAACCACTTCTCCCGGACTTGTCGCACATGGTGCAATTACTCCGCCTGGACACATACAGAATGAATACATTCCGCGGCCGTTCACTTGTTTTACAATAGAATACGGCGCTGGAGGTAAATGTTCTCCACGAAAATCACAGCTGTACTGAATACTATCAATTAGTTCTTGAGCATGTTCTGCACGAACTCCTAAAGCAAAAGGTTTTGCTTCGATAAAAATTTTCTTTTTGTCTAATAATTCAAAAATATCGCGAGCCGAATGTCCTGTCGCTAAGATTAACTTATTGGCGTGAATTTTATCTCCGTTTTGAGTTACGATTCCTTCAACTTCATTATTCTTTACTAAAATATCGCTTACACGGGTTTCAAACAAAACCTGACCGCCAAACTCCCTAATTTTATTTCGAATATCTTCAATAATTTTAGGAAGTTTATTGGTTCCAATATGCGGATGCGCTTCTACCAAAATATCTTCAGAAGCTCCAAAAGCTACTAAAAGTTCTAAAATTCGAGTTACATCACCACGTTTTTTAGAACGAGTATATAATTTTCCATCAGAATATGTTCCTGCTCCTCCTTCACCAAAACAATAATTTGAATCTTCGTTTACAATATGTTCACGATTTATTGCTTTTAAGTCACGACGACGGCCACGAACGTCTTTTCCTCTTTCGAGTACAATTGGTTTTAAACCTAATTCAATTAATTGCAATGCCGCAAAAAGTCCAGCTGGACCAGCACCGACAACAATAACTTCCTGTGCATTGGAAACGTCCTTATATATAGGAAGCTCAATTTTAGTTTCTTGAAAAGGTTCACCTTTTAAATAAATAAGAACTTTCAAATTAATTTTAATCGCTTTCTGACGTGCATCAATAGAGCGTTTTAAAATTGAAACGTGATGAATTTCTTGAGCAGAAACTTTAATCTGCTTAGACAAATAATCTTTTAGCAATGATTCGTTTACAGCAATTTCGGGTGTAACTTGAAGTAAAAGTTCTTTAGGCATTTTTATAAAAAGGTAATTAATATTATTAAAAGAATTTAGACATTAAAAAATACACGACAACATATGCCAGCATTCCAATTCCTAAAGCCATATAATGCATTTTTAAATATCTAAACGAAATTTCTAATGCTTCTGAATCATCATCTCTAAATGCTATTTTGACATTTAAAGAAAATTTATATAAGTAATAAAGTGGAAAAAAAATTATCAAAAAGGTTAAGATATAAATAGGCAATATCCACATAATCATTGCATAACCAACCCCTCCTCCTGTTGGAACATCATCCCAACTAGATAACGACATATAATCATAAAGTAAACGAAGAATAAAAAAAGCAATAATTAACAATCCAATACTAGATATTACATAAACCCATTTTCCTGCTTTCTGTAAATGCAATTTTGCTGCTTCACTTAAAAACAACTCTTCTGAAACTGAATTATCCTCCATTTATAATTATTTTTTTATGATTTGAGAAACCGAAAATATTCTGCAAAAATAGTACTTTGAAATGAGATATTATCAATTGTAAATTTTATCCCATTCCAAATCCCGTTTTATCACATTAAGCGAATTTGAAATACATACCTGGTTCTCGACTCCGCTCGAACTGACAATTGACAAAAAGATAAAAATCAATTTTCAAAAGAGACTTTGTACCTTTGCTACTCAGAACCTTTGCACCTTTAAAAAAAATGTCACGAAAAATAAAACTAATCTGGGATTTCCGTGGACCAGCTTCTGCAAAAACAGCAGAGCATCACGAAATTCATTTGAAAGAATATATTACAATAGAAAAATTACCTCTAAATATTACTGGATTTAAAATCATAGACGAAATGTACGCCATAGCTTTCATGGTGGTAACAGATGAAAATATGATTCAGGTAAGAGATGCTTTGAAACCGCACCGAGGAGAAATTTATTCTGAGTAAGATGTAAAATGAAAAAAGTGAGATGTTTGTGTATCAAAGAACACATTTCACATCTCACTTTTAACTTATATCTAATTAGCTACTTCACTTATAAATTTAATACGCATTAAACGAAGTTCATCGATATCGTAGTCGCCATCAAATTCTTTTAGTGCATCTTCGATTTTATCAGATTCTGATTCCATGAAGTAATCATGGATTTCTTCCTGCTGGTCATCATCTAAAATATCATCTAACCAATATTTGATGTTTAATTTTGTTCCAGAATAAACAATTTGTTCCATTTCTTTGATCAAGGCATCCATCGTAAGTCCTTTCGCGGAAGCGATATCATTTAATGAAAGCTTTCTATCAATATTTTGGATAATATATAATTTGTTGGCAGAATTTACTCCTGTAGATTTAACCACTAAATCGTCTGGGCGAATAATATCGTTATCCTCAACATAACGGCTGATTAAAGCAACAAATTCGCTTCCGTATTTTTTTGCTTTTCCTTCACCAACACCATGAATATTATATAATTCCTGTATTGTTATCGGATATTTTAAAGCCATATCTTCGATTGAAGGATCTTGGAAAACCACAAACGGAGGAACTCCCAATTTTTTGGCTACTTTTTTACGAAGTTCACGAAGCATTCCGGTTAGAACTTCGTCTGCAGTTCCAGAAGATTTGCCTCCTGTTACAATAGTTTCATCATCGGCTTCAGTATATTCATGATCTTCAGACATCATAAACGAAACTGGCTTTTTAATAAAATCTAAACCAGCTTTTGTGATTTTGATTACTCCATACGTTTCAATGTCTTTAGACAAATAACCAGAAACCAAAACTTGTCTTAGCAATGCCATCCAATATTTTTCATCGTGGTCTGAACCCGAACCAAAATAAGGCTGTGTATCTGTTTTATGCGCTTTAATAACCGCATTAATACGGCCAATTAAAGTAAATACAATTTCTTTTGATTTATAAATATGTTTGGTATCGCGAACAATTTCCAGCAATTTAACCACTTGTTCTTTGGCTTCAACTTTATGTTTTGGATTACGAACGTTATCATCCATATCGGCTCCTTCGCCTGTTTCGCTGTCAAATTCTTCACCGAAATAATGAAGCAAGAATTTTCTACGTGACATTGAAGTTTCGGCGTAAGCCACAACTTCCTGCAAAAGTGCAAAACCAATCTCTTGTTCAGCAACTGGTTTTCCAGACATAAATTTTTCCAGCTTTTCTACATCTTTATAAGAGTAGTACGCCAGACAATGTCCTTCTCCACCATCACGACCTGCACGACCCGTTTCCTGATAGTAGCTTTCTAATGATTTTGGAATATCATGGTGAATTACAAAACGAACGTCTGGTTTATCAATTCCCATTCCGAATGCAATTGTTGCCACAACGACATCAACATCTTCCATCAAGAACATATCCTGATGTTTGGCCCGGGTTTTGGCATCTAAACCTGCGTGATAAGGAACAGCACTGATTCCGTTTACTTGTAAAACTTCGGCAATCGATTCTACTTTTTTACGGCTTAAGCAGTAAATAATTCCAGATTTGCCTTTATGCTGTTTGATAAATCGAATAATATCCGACTCGATGTTTTTTGTTTTTGTACGAACTTCATAGTACAAGTTCGGTCTATTAAACGATGCTTTAAAAGTATTTGCATCGGCCATATCAAGGTTTTTCAGAATATCTTCCTGAACCTTTGGCGTTGCAGTTGCGGTAAGTCCAATAATTGGAACTTTACCCAGCTGCTTTATTATATTTCTCAGATTTCTATACTCTGGTCTAAAGTCATGTCCCCATTCTGAGATACAGTGCGCTTCATCGATAGCAACAAAAGAAATAGGAACACTTTGTAAAAAGGCTACGTATTCTTCTTTTGTTAATGATTCGGGGGCGACATACAAAAGTTTGGTCAATCCAGACGTAATATCTTTTTTAACCTGAGCAATTTCTGTTTTGGTTAGAGAGGAGTTTAATACATGTGCAATTCCATTTTCAGACGAAAGGCTTCGAATTGCATCAACCTGATTTTTCATCAAAGCAATTAAAGGAGAAACAACAATTGCTGTTCCTTCTTGAATTAAAGCTGGCAGTTGATAACAAAGAGACTTTCCTCCGCCAGTCGGCATTATTACGAACGTATTCTTCTCGTCTAAAATACTCGTAATGACTTGCTCCTGCAAGCCTTTAAATTGGCTAAAGCCGAAATACTTCTTTAATTCTTTATGTATTTCAATTTCATTTGAATTCATTCTCTATATTAACTGTATTTTGTATAAATTTGCAACACATAAAGATACAACTTTCTTTTATACATACAAATTTTAAATATTCTGTTTTGATCACAAAAGAAAATATATTGGCGATTGCCAAGAAAACAATACTCTCTGAAAGTGAAGCAATTACAAAACTAATTGATTTTTTGGACGAAAATTTTTACGAAGCTGTCCAACGTATATACGAATCTAAAGGTCGTTTGATCGTTACAGGAATTGGAAAAAGCGCGATCATTGCACAAAAAATGGTGGCTACTTTTAACTCAACTGGAACTCCTTCCATGTTTTTGCATGCAGCAGAAGCTATTCACGGTGATTTAGGAATGATCCAAAATGATGACGTCATTATCTGCATTTCTAAAAGCGGGAACAGTCCAGAAATTAAAGTCCTAGTTCCTTTATTAAAAAGATTCGGAAACACTTTGATTGCCATTACAGGAAATACAACTTCATTTTTGGCAAAAGGCTCTGATATAGTTTTAAATACAACTGTTGACACAGAAGCTTGCCCTATCAATTTAGCTCCTACAAATAGCACAACAGCACAGCTTGTAATGGGTGATGCTTTAGCAGTTTGCTTAATGGAAATGCGTGATTTTAAACCAGAAGATTTTGCGGTTTATCATCCAGGAGGCGCTTTAGGAAAAAAATTACTGCTTCGTGTAAAAGACATGATCGAGCATTCATTAAAACCAGCTGTCACTCCAGAAACTTCTATCAAAAAAGCAATTTTTGAAATCTCTGAAAAAAGATTAGGAGTTACTGCAGTAATTGAAGACCATAAAATTGTTGGAATTATTACTGATGGAGACATCCGAAGAATGCTAAATGACGTAGATAGTATTGCCAACTTAACTGCAAGGGATATTATGTCTAAAAATCCAAAAGTAGTTTCGTCTGAAACTATGGCTATCGATGCATTAAACATCTTAGAAGACTTTTCGATTACACAATTGATCGTTGCGGATAACGGAGAATATAAAGGAGTTTTACATTTACATGACATTTTAAAAGAAGGAATCGTATAATGGCAAAGAAAAATCTTGGCGAAATGTCATTTTTGGATCATCTTGAAGAACTAAGATGGTTATTGGTTAGAAGTACACTTGCAACAATTATCATGGCAATTGTTACTTATTTTATTAGTGATTATTTATTTGATCAAATTATTTTAGGTCCAATTAGACCAACATTCTTTACGTATGTTTGGTTTTGCGACTTATCTCATTCATTAGGATTTGCAGACAGCATCTGTATTACAGAACTGAACTTCATTATTCAAAATACTGAAATGGAAGGCCAGGTAAATATTTTTGTCTGGATGTGTCTTTTGGCAGGTTTCATCTTAAGCTTCCCTTATATTTTATGGGAAATTTGGAAGTTTATCAGCCCTGCACTTTATGAGAAAGAAAGAAAAAATGCGAAACTATTCATCTTCGTATCTTCCTTACTTTTCTTCTTAGGAGTATTATTTGGATACTTTGTTGTAATTCCTATGTCGGTAAACTTCGTTGCTACTTTCTCTATCAGTGATGTGGTAAAAAACCAGTTTACATTAGAATCTTATATGGGAATGGTTAAAACAAGTATTCTTGGAAGTGCCATCTTTTTTGAACTTCCAATTGCTATTTATTTCTTAACAAAATTAGGATTAGTAACTCCTCAATTCTTAAGAAAATATTGGAAATATGCCGTCGTAATTATTTTAATTATTGCTGCAATCGTAACGCCACCAGATGTTGTGAGCCAGACTATTGTTGCAATTCCGATGTTGCTTATTTATGAGGTTAGTATTCTAATTTCGAAGATTGTCTATAAAAATAAATTAAAAGAAGAAAATGTCTGATATAGTTCAAGAATTTAACGACTATCGTTCTAAAATGAACGAAAAACTGCTTGCTGACAACAACAAAATTGTAAAGCGAATTTTTAATCTTGACACCAATGCGTATGCAGAAGGTGCTCTTGATGTAAAAACAAAAGAGCTTTTAGGTTTGGTAGCATCAGCAGTTTTAAGATGTGACGACTGTGTAAAATACCATTTAGAAACTAGCTATAAAGAAGGTGTTTCTAAAGAAGAAATGATGGAAGCAATGGGAATTGCCACTCTTGTTGGAGGAACAATTGTAGTTCCTCATTTAAGAAGAGCTTACGAATTCTGGGAAGCGCTTGAAGAGCAAGGCAAATAATTAGAAAATGTGTCAATTTGATAATTAGATAATTTCTCTTGAAATGCGCTAATTATTTAATTTTGAAATACAAGTTCTAAATTTTGAAAACGCAATAATTTGTTAATTGATTCATTCTATTGAATATTTTACACTTATTTTGCCTTTCAAATCAAATTATAAAATTGATCCTGATTTAGTTTTTTAAAAAAAATTATCTCATTTTCAAATTATCTAATTTTCACATTAAACAAATGAAGCTAAGAGCCGATAATTTAATCAAAACCTATAAAGGACGAAGCGTTGTAAAAGGAATTTCTGTTGAAGTAAATCAAGGAGAAATCGTAGGGCTTTTGGGGCCAAATGGAGCTGGAAAAACAACGTCTTTCTATATGATTGTAGGATTGGTAAAACCAAATCAAGGAAATATTTTTCTAGATGATTTAAATATTACCGACTATCCGATGTATAAACGTGCTCAACAGGGAATTGGTTATTTGGCACAAGAAGCTTCTGTTTTTAGAAAATTAAGCATTGAAGACAATATCTTGAGCGTTTTACAATTAACTAAACTTTCTAAAGAAGAGCAAATTGCCAAAATGGAAAGTTTAATTGAGGAATTCAGTTTAGAACATATTCGTACCAACCGAGGCGATTTACTTTCTGGAGGTGAGCGTCGTCGTACAGAAATCGCTCGCGCATTGGCTACCGATCCAAAATTTATTTTACTGGATGAGCCTTTTGCTGGAGTTGACCCTGTTGCGGTTGAAGATATTCAGCGAATTGTAGCACAATTAAAAAATAAAAACATCGGAATCTTAATTACTGATCACAACGTTCAAGAAACTCTAGCAATTACCGATAAAACATATTTAATGTTTGAAGGAGGAATTCTTAAAGCTGGAGTTCCAGAAGAACTGGTAGAAGACGAAATGGTTCGTCGCGTTTATCTTGGACAAAACTTTGAGCTTCGTAAAAAGAAATTGGAATTTTAAAAAAAGTATTCAGTGTTCAGTTTTTTAATGATCAGTTCATTAAAATAATTATGAATCAGTTTTTTAGTATTCAGTTTTGAACTGAAATTAAGAAACTGATTTTTTTGGCAAATAACTGAACACTAAATACTATCCTAATGAAATCAGAAAAACCAACTCAGGAAGATTACGATAATTGGCATAAAGACCCAAAGAATTGGTATTTCTTCAATAGCTTTTACTATAATCCGAAAGACAAAAGATTACTTCCTCCCAAAAAGATTCAATGGATGGGCTATACAGTAAATTTTGCCAATCCATATTCCGTAATGCTTTTATTGCCTTTTGTAATAATTGTTATTTTGGTTTTATCGAAATAACTTTAAAAAAGTAGTATTCAGTGTTCAGATTTTTAGTAATCAGTTCTTAAAAAGTAAGCAGTATTCAGTTTCAAACTGATCGCTAAAAAACTTTTTTTTATCCTAGAGACTAAACGCTAAGACACTTTTACTCCACTGTAATAAAATGCAATTGTTCTAAATCACCATTATAGATATTAACATCAACACGATGCTTGATTCCTGGTAAAGAAGCCTTTTCTGTAAACTGCCAAAACAGCCAATCATCTTCAATTTTTTCTCTGTAGAAGTTGTAATTGGCAATCCAGAACAAATAATCTCCAAATTCTTCTTTTAAAAAATCAGAATAATATCTTTCTCCTGAATAAATTATTGGGCGAACTTGATAATGTTTTTCTACTTTAACGAGCCAACGCTTTAATCCCTTTTTCAAACTGTCTAAAGATTGATTTTTAGGCAATTTTTCGATATCCAAAACAGGCGGGAGATCTCCCTTCTGCAATTTTACTGTTTTGATAAAAAGATCAGCTTGCTCTATTGAATTTTCGTTAGGACGATAATAGTGGTAAGCACCGCGTATTATTTTATTCTCTTTTGCGCCTTCCCAGTTTTTTTTGAATTGCCTGTCTACACGATCATTTCCTGCAGTTGCTCGAATAAAAACAAACTGGACAGGATATTTTTCATCCAAGATTTCAACTTCTTCCCAATCTACTTTTCCTTGAAATTCAGATACGTCTATTCCAATTACTTTTCCTTTATGATTTTCTAGAACTCGAATATTTCGCACATCAGAAAGATGTTTGTCTACCTCATCTTCATCTAAAACTTTTTCTGTTTTAAAACCTAAGTAATAAGCAAGTCCCTTGCGATAATGATAGATTAATGCAATGAATAAAAGTCCGAAAAAAATCAGCAAAAGTCCTCGAAAAAGTCTACTCAGAAAAGATCTTCCTACTGGTTTTCTTGAATATGTTTTACGATAAGTCGTTTTTCTTGCCATTAAACAGAATTACTTTTTCAAAAAAAGATTATTGATGATAGACAGTAATACATAAAAAGCAATAATCAGTGGAATCGCTATATATTGAAGGAAAACAATCATTAATACAGAAATAATCAAAAATACAATTTGAAGTGCATTTTCTTTCAAACTGAATTTTTTAATTTTTAAAGCAAACAACGGAATTTCAGCATTTAAAATATAAGCACTGCATAATGTGATCATTAACAAAACCCATTGATTGGTTAAGATTTCTAAAACCATCAAAGAATCTGAAAATGAAATAACTAAAGGAAGACTTAAAATAAACAAAGCGTTCGCAGGTGTTGGCAGCCCGATGAAAGAATCAGTCTGACGAGTATCGATATTAAAATTAGCCAAACGATAGCAAGATCCTAAAGTGATAATAAATCCTAAAAACGGAATTGCTGGATGTGTTCCAAATTCGTGAGCGCTATTAGTAAACATGCTATACATAACATATCCTGGAGTTACACCGCTCGTAACCATATCTGCAAGAGAATCCAACTGTAAGCCAAGCGGACTTGACACTTTAAATAATCTGGCAAAAAAGCCATCAAAGAAATCAAAAAAGATTCCCAAACAAACCATATAAAAAGCCATTAAATAATTGTTCTGAGAAACATAAACTATTGCGACACAGCCGCAGAAAAGATTTATTAATGTAATTAGATTTGGAATATGCTTTTTAATGTTCATAGCTTTAATTTTTGATAATCGCAGAGAACAAATTTAGCATAATAACTCGATGAAAAACGAGTTTTTTTGAGAGTTTTTTATTTCTAAGTACGACTTTGGGAATATTTAAGTAAAGGAACTTATTAGATGAGTAAAATATTATATTTTTGATGAAAATTTAAAACAGGCCTCGATCTGCAAAAACATATCAGTTGAAGAAATATTTAGTGTTTTTATTATTTTGGAGTTGTACTTTTCAATATGCACAAAGCGTTCGAAAATATTCGAATGAATTTATGAATATTGGAGTTGATGCCGCTTCTCTTGGAATGGCAAGTGCCGTAACTGCTTCTTCAAATGATGTAAATGCAGTTTACTGGAATCCGGCAGGTTTAACACATCTAGAAGATCATCAGATTGCTTTAATGCATGCTAGTTATTTTGCCAATATTGCACAGTACGATTATATAGGTTACGCAAGTCCGATTGATGACAGAAGTGCGTGGGGAATTTCGATGATTCGTTTTGGAGTAGACGACATCATGGACACGACGCAATTAATCGATAACCAAGGAAATATTGATTACAATAGAATCAGCCTCTTCTCTACTGCAGATTATGGTTTTACTTTTTCTTATGCTCGTAAACTGCCTGTTGACGGATTTCAATATGGAGTAAATGCTAAAGTAATTCGAAGAGTAATTGGAAAATTTGCCAATTCGTGGGGTTTTGGATTTGATATCGGACTTCAGTTTGAAAGAAATGACTGGAAGTTTGGTTTAATGCTTCGCGACATCACTACAACCTACAACGTCTGGAATATTGATGAAGAAGAATATCAAAAAATTGCCAACGCTATTCCAGGAGAAAACAATACTTTACCAGAAAGCACCGAAATTACATTGCCAAAAGCGCAATTAGGAGTTTCAAAACGATTTGATTTTCATAATGAATGCAGTCTTGTAACTTCTGCAAATTTAAATATGCGATTTGAACAGACAAACGATATTATCTCATCAAAAGCTATAAGTATAGACCCAGCTCTAGGGTTTGAGTTTGGTTATACCGATTTGGTTTTCGTAAGAGCTGGTGCAGGGAATTTTCAGAATGTAATGCAGTTGGATAATACCGAAAAAGTAAATTTTCAGCCTAATATTGGTTTAGGCTTTAGATATAAAGGCATACAAATTGATTATGCACTGACTGATTTAGGAAACCAAAGCACTGCATTGTATTCTAATATTTTTTCGCTGAAAGTAGATTTAGGTATCTTTAGATAATTTAGAAACCATAAAACAATTAAAATTTTAAAATCATGAAAACTGTCATTTTCAAAAAAGCACTTTTTATTTTATTCTTCTTATCAAGCTTCATTGGCTTCAGCCAAAGTTTAGCTTTATCAAAAGAAGCAAAAATAAGCATTTTGACTTGCGGTCTTGGAAATGAAACTTATTCTTATTTTGGACATACCGGAATTAGAGTTTTAGATCCTGTAAACAATTTTGACGTTGTTTACAATTACGGAACTTTTGATTTTAGAACCCCAAATTTTGTTTTGAAGTTTGCTAAAGGAGATTTGCAATATTTTGCAACTGTGCATTCGTTTGCCGATTTTTTTAATGAATACACTTACGAGAAAAGAAGTATTTATGAGCAGGAATTACTGATCTCTCAAGATTTAAAACAAAAGCTATTCAACCAATTAAATGCTGTTTTAGATTCTGAAGAGCGTTATTACACTTATAAATTCATCGATAAAAACTGTACTTCAATGGTTGTTGATGTAGTGAATAAAACTCTAGGCGGAAATGTAATTGTAAAAAAAGAAGACACAGACAAAACCTATCGTTCTATCTTATTTCCATACTTTGATGGTCATTTTTACGATCAGTTAGGTACCAGTATTATTTTTGGAACTAAAGTGGATCAAATGGGAACTCGAATTTTTCTTCCTTTTGAATTAAAAAACAGTTTAGACAAAACTACTTTCCAAAACAGACCTTTATCCGCTAAAAGCAAAACACTATTAGAGTTTACAAAAGAAACACCTAAATCTTGGTGGAATAACATTTACACGTATCTTTTTATTTTGCTTTTTGTAATTTTTGCCAAAAACAAAACAGTCGATAAAATCTATTTTCTGATTCTATCTTTAATTGGAATATTCTTCGTTATTATGGGATTTTATTCGTTTCACCAAGAACTGGCGATGAATTATAACGTACTGCTTTTTAGTCCGTTTTTATTGATTTTAGTTTTGTTTTCAATTTTCAAAAACAAACTTTGGACTTATAGATTTTCGTTGATCAACTTTGTAATGCTTGTGATTTACTTTTTGTTTTTAATCAACAAGGCACATTTCTTTATCACCTTACCATTAATCATTACAAGCGGGGTGGTTTTAGTACGAACAGCAATTCGCAACAAAAAACCTATTCCGATTATAATCTAAAGTTTACTGACCTCTGTAAAATAAAACTGTGGTAATGGTTTTAAAAGTAATAATCAGATCTAGAAATATACTTCTGTGCTTGATATAATACAAATCATACTGAAGTTTAACCAAGCTCTCGTCTATTGATTCTCCATACGAATAATTAACCTGCGCCCAGCCCGTAAGCCCTGGCTTAATTACATGGCGGGTTTCATAAAAAGGCATTACAGCAGCAATTTCTTCAACAAAAAATGGTCGCTCAGGTCTTGGTCCAATTACGCCCATATCTCCTTTTAAAACATTAATAAACTGAGGAAATTCATCAATTCTAGATTTCCGCATAAATTTACCAAAAGGAGTAACTCTTTTATCATTATGAACGGCAAAAACGGCTCCATTTGTCTCTGAGTTTTCAGTCATTGTTCTAAACTTATAGATCTTAAAAATAGCTCCATTTTTCCCTACTCGTTCCTGAGTGTAAAAAAGACTCCCTTTATTTGCAAAAAAATTACAAATAAAAATTATCGGAATAAAAACTAAACTGATTAAAAGTCCTAGAACAGAAAACATAAGTTCTATAAGACGCACGAAAAACAAATACAGTTTATTGCTATTGCTTCTGCTAAAGGGAAAAAATCTATAAAAATCTCGTTCTATATGATGAACTGGAATTCGCTGTGTTTTGGTTTCGTAAACTTGAGTATACTCACGTATACTATTTCCAGATTCTAATAAATGAAGTAATTGCTGATATAAATCGGGTGTAATACCATCTGTTTTCTGAGAAGCAATTACAATCTCTGAAACATTATGCGTATACACGAAACGTTCTAAAGCTTCCTTTTTTATTTCACTTACATAATGAAAATCTAAATTTTCATCTGTAATAGAATCAGAGTTAACAAATCCAATAATTTTATAATGCGGATCTACATTTTCCAATCCTAAAACTAATTCTTCAACTTCTCTCTGATCACAAATCAAGACAACATTTTGAGAAAATCGATGAGATGCTAGGAAATAACAATAAAATAAACGCCATAAAAGCAATGTAATTAATATTGTAAAATAAAATATTGCAATTATTAATCGTTGTTTGGGTAATACAGGAGAAAGAACTGGCGTAAACAAATAAGCCAAAACAGTGGCAGTAGCAGTAAAAATGACATTCTGCAAAATCTGTAGATGATTACTTGCTACCTGCAAATTATAGATTTCGAAAATTACGCCAAAAACATAAAGATAGCTAACGAATAAAAGTATACTGTACGAGCTATTCAAATCGAAAGCGAAATAATGATAATCAAATATCGCGCTTAATAGATATAAAGCAAATAAAATAAAAACAGCATCAAAAGCAAGGAGTAATATCTTCCTCTCCGAAATTTCGAAATGCATTCTAGACTTTGACAACATTATTTTTCAGTTTGTTAGGGGCTTAAACTTGAGGCAAATGTATTATAAAAAAAGAATTTAACTAATGGAGTTTTCGCTTTTTTCAGGACTTTTTAGTTGAACAGAAAGAAGGCACAATGCATATACAAAAGCAGGCGCGGTTGTCCTCATTGCTGCGTGATTTATTGTTAAAATCCAAAATATATAAAAAGAATATGCTAATATATTTTGTCGATCTTTCATAAATACAAATAAAGGAGTAAAAATCAAAATCAATAAATCAATAATTCCAATTGAGCCATGTTCTGCCAACATTCGGGTAATCTCACTATGGGTAGGTAAATCAATACCAGTTTGCTCCCTTCTTAACTCCTTATTCTTTCCAACACCCACTCCAAAAATTGGGTTATCTAAAAACATTTGAATTTCCGTTTCCATAAGTACTTCTCTTCCACCTAACCGACTTTTTTTTTCCCTTCCAAACGCATCTTCATTTGCATAACGTTTGTTAATCATTCCCTTCGTTTCAAAAGAACTATATGCCCAAACTCCCAATCCACTTAAAAATAACATCAAGATAATAAATCCTATTTTAGGTTTAACATTAGGCTTTGCTTGAAAATACAGTACCATAGTAAGAATTAAAATCATTACAATTGCAGTAATTACTCCACCTCTTGAAAAAGTAATAACTCCTCTAAAAGCAAAAACAAAAACAAACCCTATATTAATCAATCTAATTAACTTATTTTTGGAATCAAAGAGCACTTTAAAAAAGAAAACGAACATTCCTAATCCTAGTACAGTAGATACTTGATTAGGTCCAAATCCTCCTGATGTACTAAAATTCGATTCTGTTCCCCTAATAACTTCCCTTATACTTGGTGTGTACAAAAAAAGATAAATTACCATTGTGACTAATGGCAAAGCAAATGATGTCATGATTTCTTTTAGCCTATCAAATGATATTTTTCTTTGATAACAATATATTGAAGAAATTGCTAGACAAACTGGCCCTAAAATATTAAAAGCAATTGCTTTACGCATATCTGTGTCAAAATTTAAGGAAACTGTTGACAAAATGATACTTGGAACAAGCAATAACAGAAAAATCCAATACAAAAATCCATTTTTGGAAAATCCAGAATAAACCATTCCAAGAAACATAAAAATTAACATCGAATACTTCCCAAATTCATTCAGAGTTCCTCCATTTGTCATTCTTAAAAGAACCTCCACTCCAACTATGTATGCTGAAATAACTAGAACTTGATTATTTCTGTTTTTAGTTTTAACGATGTAGTAAAAACCAAAAAAAAATATTAGCAGGGTATAAAGTTTTGGTATAGATGGCAATACAAATATCAACACTCCTAAAAGAGCATGACATAAGAGTAGAAAAATATACGAAGAATCCTCTTTTTTCATTTTAACTTGCTTGAAGCCAATTTAAATAGTTCTTTATAATTATTTTTTTAGAAAAGTTTTTTGAAATAGTTTCAGATAACTTCTCTCCAAAAGACAGACGAAGTTCTACATTTTCAATACACTCGATTAGCGACTCATAAAAAAGTTCTCCATTCATGCTTGGAACAAGCATCCCATTAATTCTATGTTTTACAATGGAATGGTTTTCTCCTACATCTGTTACCACAACTGCCATTCTATTCTGCCCATATTCCAAAAGGGTAACAGGTAATCCTTCTGATTTAGATGTCAAAATTGCGATATCAGCTTGATTTAAAATATTTGAAACATCATCCCTTGATCCGTATAGAAATACATTACCATGTAATTCATATTCATCAATTTTTTCCTTAATCTCTCTTGAGTAATGATCTTCAAAATCTTTTCCCACTAGATGAAAACTCCAATCAGAATGAGATTGTTTTAGTTTTTTCGCGACTTTCAATAGCAAAAAGTGATTCTTTTGAGGCCTTAAATTAGCCAAAGATATAATTCTTTTCCCTTCAATACCGTTTAAGATTGTGTGAACCCCTATATTTACTTCTTCTGAGGGGAAATTTGAAAAATAAACTACATTTTTGGCCTTTAATCTAGTTTCTGACCAATTTTTGAGATTTTGATTAACAGCAATTATACCGTTGAAGAAAAAAGCACTAAGCTTTAAAATAAAATGAGGCCGATCAGCCAAAAATTCATTATTGCCATAGTGATCATGCCAAATAATTCTTAGAGAAGGTAATGTCAATTTCAAAAGAAAAGCTAAAAAAAAAGAAGTGCTATGGGCGTGAAGATGGCTAACCCTATTTTTTTTTACGTAAGAACGTAATTTACAAAAAGCTTTTCTATCCAACTGCTTTTTTTTGTTCAAAAACAAATACGAAACAGATTGATTAATTTGTTTTTGCAACGGGCCCTCTTTGCGTGTGGCAATAAGTCCTGAAAATTCAATTTCCTCTGCTAATGCATTCGCATAGCTTACCGCCATTCGCTCTGCTCCCCCAGCATCGAGGGAATCGATAATTTGGAGAATTCTCATTAATTTAAAATCCAATTTTTTAAGTCAATCCAAGTCCCTTTTAATGGACCAACAATATTAAAACTCTTTGATTGACTCTTTAGTCGATTACCATCATAAACATAATAGTAGCTATTATCATCTAATTTTTGAATATCAAACTGATGCATACCTGCGCTAAATTCTTTAATTTCTTTATGTGATTTTAAAAAATAAGGGGAAATTCTTTTTGTTGTATAGTTTCCGCCTTTAAAAGAAAAACGATATAAAGATAAACCAAACCCGTATCCATTAGTACAATTTTGCACTGGTAAAATTAAACCTTTCTTATCTGCAAAAAAACGGCCTCCAGGTCTTGCTTCAGTTCCCATTAAAGCTATAGGTCGTTTATGTAACTTCCATTTACCAAAGAGAGAATCCGCTTGGTAAACAAACATATTTAATTTATCATCCGAGGCTACCATAATATTTAAAGAATCAGACAAATAAATTGTAGGATCTTTTAATTTTACATTATTCAGCAATGTGTCACATACTTTCCACTTAAATGGAAAATTTTGCGCTTTATACAACAAAACTGCGTTAGCTTGCTTACTTTCAGGAATCATATAAAAATTGTTTTTATACTTAAAAACCTGTGGGTAAGACAAATGAAATTTTTGAGTTAATACAGTTCCTCTATATTGATAATTTTTCCCATCTGTCGAAGTCAATAAACCTACATCAGCATTTGTTTTTGTCTTCTGATGCTCAAAAAACAAATAAAAAGTATCTTTTTCTTTTAAAAAGAAAGGATCTGCAAGAAACGATGTACTGTCATTTTCTGCTTTTAACTTTTCAATCGAATAAATTTTATTTTTTTTTACATCTATATTTTGAGGATAAATCTTGTCTTGACCATATCCTATCGACCAACCTCCACTATCATTTTGAAAGAAGGGTGTTCTATAATTTATAATTAAAATTGTTAAAATACCTAAAAACAGGAGTATGTAAACTAATCTCTTCATACATTATTGGTTTATTATCTTTTTTATTTCTGATTCAAAAACATTTAAAGTATATTTTCTCGACCAGTTTGATGCTTTTTCTCTCATTAAATGAAAATCCTCCGTGCTATTCAAAATATCCTCCAACTGCTGAATATCTCTTTCTAATTTTTTTTCTAATAAAAGACCTCTTTCGCCATATTCAAGCATAAATGGGACACAAGAAATAGAAGTTGCAATTGGGACACATCCCCAAAACATTCCTTCGGCTAGTACTTTTGGCCAGCCTTCACTTTTAGAAGGCAGAATAACAAAATAACTATATTGAAAAGCTTTGGTAATAGTTTTCCTGTCTTGATTCCCTTTTAATATAACATAATTTTGTAACCGATTTGTAATGATATAATCTTCTAGAACTTTACGCTCTGGACCTTCTCCATATAAGTCCAAAGATACATTATATCCTTTTTTAAGCAGACCTTCAACTAACTGAATTGCATATAATGGATCTTTACCAAAGGATAATGTTCCAACAAAAACAAAATTAATGGTATCTTTGAAGTCCATTTTTTTTAAAGGTACTTTTTCACTCTCAAAATAAGATGCAGTAAAGAAAGGTTTTATATTCTTGCTCATTTCCTCCCACTCTCCGTAAACTAAAACTTGCATATTTCGAGTTAAGAAAGTATTATTCAAAATCCATTTTTGTAAACGATATGTAAATGGCTGGATACTTTTAGGATCCCAATTACCTGCATATTTAGCTGTTTTGCTTTTTTTAGGAAAAACAATTTGAACTAAACATCCAATTAAACCAACGTTTCCTGGACAACGCAAATGAATATGATCCGACCGTTTCATTGCCCAGAAAATTTTCCAAAAAATTACAGGAAATGCAAGTATTGATTTTACAATATTGTGTAAATTGGTAATATTAAAATTAGGAATCTGTTTAAAATCAATATCTTCAAAATCGTAAAAATCGTCAATTTCAGATACAACTTTGTTAGATGCTAATGGCGCAACAATAAATAATTTATCGACGTATTTTAACCAAATATTCATTTCCTTCACATATGGTGAATATCCAAAATACCTGCCCTCTTTTTTAATATGGACAACATGAGTGATAATAGCGAATTTCATTTGATTTATGTTAATACTTGATCTTCTACTATGGATAATATTCTCTTTATATAATTTCTGGGGTGTAAATAAATTTCACTCCATTTTAAATTGTTATGGGCTAGTTCGAGGTATCTTTTTTGACTTAGTAAGTATTCAATTTTTTCAGGTAATTCATTATAGGAATTACGACTAGATAATTTTTCATAATTTAGATGCTCAATAAAATTTTCTACTTTGGTATTTAAAGGAGTTGTAATAACTGCTTTTCCAAACAATAAGTATTCACCAACTTTCCATCCAGGAGTATCTTTTAGTCCATCATCAGCAATACCAATGTCTGCTTTACCCAAAGATTTAAAATACTCTTTCTTTGAAGTTTTTTTCACATCCAATAAAAGGTCTGGTGCTGTCTTTAGAGAAAGATTGTCGGGAAAAATACCCACAGAAACATTATTAAAATTATTTTTTATAATCCTACAAGCTTCTATACGAAATTCATTTTGAATTTCTCTTCTCTGCTTTTCTTCCAAATCACAAGACTTTTCTGGGTTCCATAATCTTGTCTGAAAAATTATTTTGCCACTATTGTCCTCTATTCTTTTTGGAAAAAATCGCGCATCCATAGCATTATGTGACAGATTGGTAAAAATATTAAAGTAATCCATACACCTAAATATCTCAATTCTATTACTAGCGTTTATCAAATCATTAAAACTTAGTCGTTTTAAAAAATTTAATGCTTTATATGAATAATTTACTTGAAAATTTAGAGGATAAACATTTCTCGTATTACATCTAAAATCTAATGATCTCTTAAAATAGTAATTATATCGTATCGGCTCATCAATAAAAACAACATTGTCTGAATAATCAAAAAAAAATGTTTCATTTTTAAAATACAGAATTGCGCCATTAGATGGGAGTTTCTTATTAAAAACAATCTCGAAATCATGTTCATTTTCATCACAATAAAATAGCAATGAATAAATTATCATGTTATGATGTGAAGTCCAATAAGGTAATTCTAATTTAATTGACATTTTTTTTGTTTATTTAATACAAATTTCCATTCCTAATCAACTTTTCAATTTTATCATTCTACGTTTATAAATGATAATTTTATTTGCCATCCCTTCTTTCATACTCATCAGTCTACATAAGAAATTTAATACTAAATCTATTAGCGTTGTCAAGTTTTTGATGTACATACAATTTAAATTTGTGGTTTACTAAACAACAAACTCCACCATCCTATTGTTCTTCCCCATGCTTCTTTAAATGCACTTTCTTTATCAGGTTTGGTTATTGCGTTACTATATTTAATCAACGTTAACAAAAAAGTAATTGCATTCCATTTAAAATGATCCTTTAAACTTGGATTAGTATTTTTTACTCTCCAAACATACCAACCGTTTCGCACTACCATTTTACCGTATTTATATTTATTTGGTCTTCCTGCAGGATCATGCAAATGGTACAATTTGGCATTAGTATTAATGACATTTTTACCAAATTTTAAGGCTCTCAAACTAAAATCTGCATCTTCGTAAAGACCATAACCATCAAAAAAAATTGAAAATTTATTTTTCTCAAGCACATTTTTCCTGAAAGACATTGACATTCCTATTAACAAATCTACTTCATAAGTCTTACCTGTTAGGGGAAATCCACAAGTCCTTCCATGAGAATAAGACGGCATTCTTCCTGGGCCTAAATTGGAAGCAAGATTCAAATAATTACGAACAATATTCCTTAAACCTTCAGGATAAAAATATCCTTCAAACAAATAATATTTTTTAGTATTATAAACAACTTCTGGATTTTGAAACTGCCACCTATTCTCATTTATAGCTACACCACCAACACCTACCACATCAAATCTATTTTGAAATATTTTAATAATCTCAAAGAAATACTCTGGTTCTAAAACAGTATCATCATCCAGAAAACATACAATATCACTTTGAATATTTACCTTAGAAATTCCGAAATTGCGTTGCTTTGTTAATCCTCTATTCTCATCTGAAACTAAAAAATATTGCAAATTCTTAAAATTATTATCAGCTACCATATTCTTTGTTTCATCATCCAATGACCCATCAATAATTAAAATTTCATTTGGGTATAGAACTTGATTCTCAACAGATTTCAATAATTTCAACACTGCCTCTGAACGCATATAGGTACAGATAATTAAAGAAAAATTCATTTACTTTTTAATTATTCATTACTAATTTGAGCAAAACAGTCGCTCTACTCAATTTTTATGATACTACTTTTTGATTATTTTTTGATAAAATTCGATGTTTGCATTTGCCAAAGTATATATATCAAATTTATCCTCAACTCTAGCTCTGGCTTGCTTACCTATTTCTAAACAGAGTAAATCATTTTGCAACAACTGAATTATTCTATCCGAATACATCTGATGATCTGAAGGATGCACCAAAAAACCACTTTCTTCATTAATAATCAATTCTTTAGACCAGCCTATAGTACTATTAACGACAGCTTTCTGCATGGCCATTGCTTCTATTGTTACCATTCCGAAAGTTTCTGCATAGGTTGGAAAAACACATACATTTGCTTTTTTTATATGCTCCTGAATTTCATTGTATGGGATTTTTCCAAGATAATCTACATAATTTAGATCATCTTTTGTAAATAAGTTCTTTATTAACTCCCAAGTCGATTTAGATTTGGTTTTCAAATCTGATGCATCGCCTCCTATTAAAATCAATTTGGCATCCGAAAAATCATTACGGACTTTATTAAAAATTCCTGGCAGTTCTAAAACTCCTTTTTTTCTAATTAAAGTTCCTATGTAAAGAATTGTATTTTTTGCGAACTTTTCTGGAGAATTATTTTCAAATTTCTCAAGATCTAGACCATTATGAATTGTTAAGATTTCTTTTTTCTTTATCTTAAAAAGTTTTTTTGAAACTTCTCCTGCGAATGATGTTGGCGCAATAAATGCATCTGCTTGATTTATTGCTAGTTTTTCAAACCAAAAATTTTTTAGTTTTTGTTTTCTGTTTTCTAAATGACAAAAATAAGCATCACTCCCATGAAATCTAATTATTAAAGGGATTTTAAAATGCATGAAAGCCGTAATTCCTGTCCAGTCTGGCGCTTCAATTATTGTAATATTCTCTTGCCGTATTATTTGGTTACAATATTTTTCAATGTGTTTTCGATATAAATACCATCCGAAAAATTTATATCTTTTCTTTTTTATACTATGAATTATGATTCCATTATCATTTATGATTTCTTGTACAGGCTGATCATAAATAAAAATTGTTATCGCATTTCCATGCTTATGCAAAGAGGTTGCCAAGTTTTTAATACTTGAGCCTATCCCTGCAGAGTGCAAAATATCACGATGAGGGTATTCTGGGGTTAGAAACGCAATATGCATATTTACTTATTAAAAAAATCTTTAATAATTCTTGCCGTAAATAATCTCGCACCATCATTTGTCATATGCCCGCAAGAAGAGAAGTATTTATTTTCTACTACTACATTTTCATAATTGTAAATTTCCGGATATGCTTTTTTTACTTTATCAAAATAATTCATGCCTACAACATTCTCACACATAGGAGTCATTACAGAAATAAAATTGATATTATTCTTTTTGCATATATCTTTAATCTCTTCGTAGTATTTATTATGTGGCAACGGATTTAAATTGACAATGTTATTTTTCATATTGCCATTTTTGTGTTTTTCTAATGGGTGGTATCCTAAATTTTCTAGACTGTTTGTTTTCCTCTGAATTGCTGTAAAAAACATTTCTCTGAACCCTATCTTGCTATCAAATTTCACATATCTATAAAAAGGAATATAGTATAATTCATAAAAATTACTTTCATTTTTGTAGTGTTTCCTAATAATTTCTGAATTATGAATGTAAGGTAAAAACAGCGCTGCAATTCCTTCCGCTTGATGATCATTAGCTAAATTCAAATCAGCTTCAAGAATTAAATTTTTTATTTCGTATTTTCTTTCAATCATTAATTTCAGCATTAATGAAGCTTCAAACAAATGACCGCCACTCATTCCGTAATTAAACGTTTTTAATCCTTTATCCTCAAACATTTGCGATACAAAATGATTGTTAGCTCTAGAAGAACCTAAAATAACTACGTCATACTTTTTTGCCGTAGAATTAAAAACCGTCTCGATTTTTCCACGGTTTCTAGACTGCATAAAAACGTAAGTATACAAACCATCTAGAATAACTGCTATCAAAACTGTTAAAAGAAAAATCCCTAAGATGTATAATAAAAACTTCTTCATTAAAATTGGAAATAAATAAATTCTTTGTAGTCTGAATAAGTCCCAAAAGCAATAATAGCCATAATAGCCAGTGCCATTTTTAGCATGCTTCTTTTTCCTGAAATTGGTTCAACTTTGGTTTTGTTATTCCATTCAACCAATACAAATAAACCAATCATCAATAACAGTTCATAATTATATCTTTCGTTATCTAAATACTGCGAATTAAATTCTCCGCTGGTAAATATTCTTTTTAAATATAAAACAGCATCCGTGATTGTACGCGCTCTGAAAAATACCCAAGCTACGCAAGTCAATAAAAACGTTGTTAAAATACTAAATAGCACCCTAACAGAATCCCAATTCCATTTTAAAATAATAGAATCCATGTTATTCCTATTACTATTGGACAATAATAAAGGAAGAAAATAAACGGCATTTATAAATCCCCAAACAATGTAGGTCCAATTGGCACCATGCCAAAAACCACTTACAATAAAAATGATGAAAGTATTTCTAATTTTCATCATGAGTCCTCCTTTACTTCCTCCTAACGGAATGTATAAATAATCTCTAAACCAAGATGACAACGAGATATGCCAGCGACGCCAAAACTCTGCTATGTCTCTTGAAAAATACGGATAGTTGAAGTTTCTCAACAAATCTAGACCAAATAATTTGGAAACCCCAAGCGCAATATCTGAATATCCCGAAAAATCGCCATAAATCTGAAATGCGAAATAAACTGCTCCTAAAATCAGTGAAAGAGAGTTCATTGAGTGATAATGGTCAAAAATTGCATTTGCATAAACGGCACAAGTATCTGCAATCACTACTTTTTTTACCAATCCCCAAACGATTTGATAGACTCCTTCTTTTGCTTTTTCAATATTAAATTCACGTTTTTCTTTTAACTCTGGCAATAAATGTGTTGCCCTTTCAATTGGTCCAGCAACTAAAAGTGGAAAGTAACTCACAAATAAGGAATAATCTATAAAATTGTATTCTGCTTTAATTCTTTTATAATAAATATCAATCACATAAGACAAGCCGTGAAAAGTGTAAAATGAAATTCCAACAGGAAGAATAACATTCAATAACATTGGACTTACCTTAAAGCCAAAAGAAGAAAACATTTCTGCAAATGAAGTTGCAAAGAAATTATAGTATTTAAAAATGCCTAAAAATCCTAGATTCACTAAAATGCTAAGCCAGAACCAGAATTTTCGTCTTTTATCTGAATTACTTTTTTCAATTTGTATTCCAGTGAAATAATCTAAAAATGTAGAAAAAACCAATAAAAATAGAAATCGCCAATCCCAGCAAGAATAAAAATAATAACTGGCAACAATTAATAAAGCATTTTGAGTGCTTTTAGTTTTATTGAAGACAAACCAATACAAGAAAAAAACGATTGGTAGAAATACGGCAAAAGCCAAAGAGTTAAAAAACATTAGATTAATTTAATTTTATAATAGAATAGACCTAATTCGCAAGAATGGTTTGAATTGTCTTGCATATTCTTTTCGAAGAATCTTCTGGCGGATGTTGATTAATAATTTCAAACCAATTTTTCGCGTTTTCAACTGTTTCAAAAGATTCCTGCAATCCTAACTTAATTTTATCTTCTATTTCCTTTGCATTGTTCAACCAAATAACGGTCTTTTTATTTGGCATCGAACGAAAATGAACAAAATTGTAAATCTTACTAACAGACCAATTCTTATCTATCTTATTTGCCACATCATAATTAAGATATACACATGGTTTTTTAAAAGACGCATAATCAAAAATCATTGAAGAGCCTAGATTAACCACTAACTCTGTATGTGCAATTGTATTCATTTGCAAATGAACATCTTCCTGAGTTGGCAATATTGTATTCCATTCTTCTTTAATCTTTTCCCAAAGTGGATTAATCGCTTTAATAACATCTTTATAATCGTCAATCACTTTGTCAAAACGGCCAGAAAAATCGACAGGACAACGACGGAAAATAATTCCTAACGAATCTCCTTTTTTATTCAACTCTCTTACCGCAATGGCAACATCCTCCAAATATTTTGGATCATCTGGACATGTAGTCACATCGTCACCTGAATAACAGATGTATTTTTTATTTATATCTAAGCCATACTGTTCAAAAAATACTTCTTTTGAAAGTATTTTACTTTTATCAAAATGAGATTCAAATTGTGGAGTTCCAGTAACAAAAACCTGTGCTTCTTTAATATTTGGATAATAAAAAAGTAATTCTTTTTTCATAAAATCACTCCATACAAAATAATAATCAGTTTCTATTACCATAGTAGCCTTAGGTAAATTATCCCAAGAGAAAATAAATGTTGCGGTTGGAATTCCTAAATCCTGAGCTGCTAAAATTGGGGCAATTGCTAGAACAGGACGCTGATTAGTACAGAAAACAAACTCGGGTTTTTCTTTTTTGAGTGTTTCAATACAATCTTGATAATAGGCAGTTTTTCTTTCTGCCTTATTCATCTTTTTTCGAATTTTGAGCAATCCATTATCTGAAAAATAAAAAAGGCTCAAACTTTGAACCAATAGGCTTTTTGCCGTCTTTTTAATAGTAGAATAAGAAAAAGGAAAACGATACGAATTATACACATTGTCTTTCGTTTTCTTAATATTTAATTTTATTTCAGTTTGAATCTTTACATTTTTATAGATGTCTGTCCAAGGACTTATTTTGGCATTTTTCATTGGTATTTCATTAAATCCCAAATCCGCTACAGGAAAGGGAGTATTATTCCAGAAAACCACATCAAGTCCTTGCTCACTTGCATGATTATAAAAACCTGAATAAGCGAAATTACGCAAACCAATTCCATCTGGTAGTAATATAAATATTTTATTCTTAGACATTATATTCTTAAAAATTTATTTTATTAACTCTTTTTAATACTTTTTGATTGCTGCAAATTGTCAATTCACCTTTGTTGAAATAAGAAAAGTCATAATCATCAAGAATTTTATAGACCGCTTGTCTACCATCAAAAAATCATGAATTCCCATCACAATAAATCTTAATCCTTTAAATCCGAAATCTTGTTGGTTTTAATCATTACTTTTTATTCCCTTTCTAATTTCTAAATTAGTTCTCAAAACCTTAACTGCGTATCCAATGGTTTTAAAATAATTGATTGTATTAAAAAAAATAATTTTTTTTAAAAATGATCCAAATATACGAGCTAGTGAAGGAGCTTTTTTATTTGTCAATCGAGATGAAGCGATTGTCTCAATTCTATATTTTTTTAAACTTGCATTGGTATCTCTATTAATAAAGTAAAAAAAGGTTTCATTTAAATCTATAATATCATAACCTTTCTCCATTACTCTAACTGACCATTCTTTATCTTCTACCGCTAATAGAGTTTCATCAAATTTATTTTCTTTCCATGTTTCTTTATTAATAATGCAGCAGCTTGCTAGCAAACCACAATTTATAGGATTCTGAATTTTAAAATTATTTTGAATCGCTCTATTGTAATTTTCAATACTATTAATATATCTAACTCCTGCAATATTATCAGATTTGCCCAATGCTAACAATGTATTCTTAAAGAAATTATTACCAATAGGAATCGAGTGCGAACTTAATAATAAAATATACTTACAAGCGGCTTTTTCAATACCAAAATTTATTGCTCGCCCATAACTAAAATTATCGATGGTTACTATTTTGCAATTATATTTTTTTGCAACTTCAATACTATTATCTGTAGAATTATTATCAACAATTATTATTTCTTCAAAGTCATTTGAATACAATCTGGTTAAAATTGACAACGTATTTTCAAGGGCTCGACCCTCGTTTTTATTTCTAATAACTATTGATATCATATTACAATTTTAATTACTTATTGGAACAGACAATTCCATTTGGCACAAACTTATACATTGCCAAATATGAAAACTGGATTGAATATTACCACTAAAGTAAAAATCAAATTCTCTTTCTAATTCAGCTTTTACAAACCACTCAGAAAAACAGGAATTTTCGATAATCTTTAAACATCCATTAACCCATTCTTTTAGATCGTCTGCCAACCACTCACGCTGTGGGGTCTGTAAAGGTCTTTTAGGTGCAAAAGCTACATCGTTGCTAAGAAATTCTGAAGCAATTTCTCTTAAAATATATTTAGCAATTCCATCTTTAATTTTAAACTCCAAAGGCAAGGAAAAAGCAAATTCAACCAACCGATGATCTAAAAAAGGTTCTCGCAGTTCAGTGGAATACATCATTGAAACACGATCGTTAAATCGTAATGCACGAGGAATTTTAGTATAAAATAAATCTCGATATTGCTTATTTAAAATCTCATCATCGAAAATCTTAGGGTATAAAGGTTTTTCAGCTTTAGACAAAAAAGAATCTGAAAGCATTTTTATTTTATATGGCGAATTCTCAACTCCTTGAATTGTGGCATCATTTTTTTGAGTATAATAATCATATCCAGCCCATTGTTCATCCATTCCTTGTCCATCCAAAAGAACTAAAACGCCATCTTTTCTAGCTTTTTCGAAAATTTTAGCATAGGCTAAGGTTGGGATCCCTCCAAATGGTTCGTCTTGTTGCAAAGCCATTTTTTTTGTAAAAGCAGGAATTTCATTTGCCTGAAGCAATACTTCTGCTAATGGATTATTAGTAGTTGCAATCATTTTTTCAACCCAGGGTAATTCATCATAATCAGAATTATTTGTGTAAAAAGTATAGGCATTAATTCTGGAATTATTCTCTTGAAGATTAACCAAAGCTAATAAAACAGAACTGTCCAATCCACCACTCACATTAAAACCAACCGAAACGTCTGACCTAAAACGTAAATTAATACTATCCTTTAAAAGAGATATGTAATATTCCTTAGCTTCTTTTAAAGTTATTTTTTTTTGCTGTTTAGCAACTTCTTCTTCAAAAAAGTACCATTTCTTTATGTTTATATTCTGGTTTTCATATTTTAAAAAATGGCCTCCTGGTAGTTGCATGATATCCTCCCAAAAAGTTTCATTTGGCATTCCGTAAGAGCCAAAAGCAAAATAAGAAGCCCAAACTTTTTCATTAGGTTTTTTGGGGATTTCAGCAGCATGCAGTGCTTTTATTTCTGAAGAAAAAAATAAAGAATTATTCAGTACACTATAATAAAAAGGTTTCACTCCAAATCGATCTCGTGCAGCAAAAAGCTTCTTTTCTTGATTATCCCAAATAGCAAAAGCAAACATCCCGTTGAATTTTTCCAAACAAGATTCCCCATAAATAATGAATGCTGCTAACAAGACCTCAGTATCAGAATCTGTCTTAAATTTATACTGATTTTTTAGAGTCTCTCTAATTTCAATATAGTTGTAAATTTCTCCATTAAATACCAAAACATATCGTCCTGAATTATCTATGAATGGCTGATTGGATTGTGAAGATAAATCAATAATTGCCAAACGGTTATGCCCTAAGGTTGCAAAGCAATCGTCATTATATTTTTTCGTAGTATCTGGACCGCGATGATGCTGACTTATAAGCATTGCATCTAGTTGATGCTCTTTATAATCTCCTACAATCCCTGCAATCCCACACATTCTTATTTTTTTAATTAATTATATAATATCCTACTTTTAGATCTGATCTAAAAATTTTTGCACAATGAATTCTTCTGTCATTTCCATAGATTCTTTAGATGCTCCGGCAACGTGAGGAGTAATAATCACATTAAAATCTTGATTTGCCAGAAGCACTAATGGATTTGATGAAATAGATTTTAAATTTAATTCATTCTTCAAAACGTCTGTCGCAACACCACTAATGATGCCTTTTTCAATTAAAAAAGCGACTTCTTCCTCATCCCAAATGCCACCTCTCGAAGTATTAATAATTACTGAATTACTTTTCAAATATGAAAGTAATTCTTTATTAACAAAATTTTTATTTGTCTCAGTGTAAGGAATATGTATACTAATTATGTCTGCCCAAGCAAACAATTCTTGCGAAGTTTTGAATTTATTAAACTGACTTTCAATATCTTTTACATCAAAAAAACCAACCTCCATATCAAAGGTTTTTGCAAAATTTGCTACTTGCATGCCTACTCTGCCTAAACCTAAAATACCGATTTTTTTACATTTCAGATTCGTATTAATGTATAAATTCCTATTCCATTCGCCCTTTTTTACGTGATCAAATGAACTTGGGATTTTTTTTAGCAATGCTAACAATAATGCCCACGTATGCTCTGCAGTAGAAGGAATACTTTTAAGAAAATCTACTTCGTTTCTAAGTGAAATAACTTTCCCGCCAATGCTTTCAAAATAAGTTACATCTATATGGTCTAGACCAGTTGTAGCACTTAAAATGAATTTTAAATTAGGGGCTTTTTCAATAATTTCTTTATCAATTACAAATCCTAATCTGACAAAAATTATATCTGAATCAGCAATTTCTATCTTCAACTCATCTCGACTCTCTATTCTTCCCTGTTTTACCTGAAAAAAATCGTTCAAAGTTGTCAAAGCATTTTTACTAAAATTATTAGATTCAGTTATTAATAACTTCTTTTTGCCAATCGTCATATAAAAGTGTTGCTAATTTAAAATCTCTCGTTGTATCGATGTTCACCAACCAGTCGGGGTTCATTATATAGGCCATTTTTTTTTGGACCATAAACGTTTTTTGGTCTAAAAAAGCTTTAACCCTTACAGCATAAAAACATCCATTTCTATAATATACAGGTTTTATATCCTGTCTTCTTGAAGTCTCACCACTATGATCTAACGGAATCAATTTATTATCATCCATTAAATTATACATTCTCGCCGGATTAATATCGTTCATTGGCACGACACTAATCACGCCATCAATTTCGGTTTTCTCAGCTAATAGATTGATAATATTATTTAGGTCATGATATGTACGCAATGGCGATGTTGGTTGCAATAGAATGACAATATCAAAATCTTCCTGACATTGGTCAATGACAAGCTCAACAGTATCAACAACATTGCTCTTATCATCTGCCAAATAATCTGGTCTTTTTAAAACGTCTATATTGTATCGATTGGCTACCGCAGCAATATCATCATCATCCGTTGATACAACAATTTTAGATACCAAATTAGACTCTAAAGCACATTCTATTGCATGCGATATTAAAGGCTTTCCTCCCAAATCTTTAATATTCTTACCTGGTACTCCTTTGGAACCACCACGGGCAGGAACTATAGCCAGTACTTTCATATTAATAAACAATTGTTTTATGAAATTGTAAAGGAACTTCTGTCAACAATTTAGCTATTTTTACTCCAGCTTTTCCATCACCATAGATAGAAGATGAATCAACTTTTCCTTTTTTCATCATTTTATTAATTGCCAAACCAATTTCTTCTTCTGAATAATCTGTATCTATGCTATTTCCTCCTCGGTCTCTTCTATTCTGACGGGAACCAATGTTAACAACTGGAACACCCAGAAAAGCACATTCACGTATACCTACACTTGAATTCCCAATTAAACAATCGCTATGTTTCAACAATTGCAGAAAATCTTTGCCTTCCATGTTCTTGAAAAAATGAACATTTGGTAATAAATGTTGCTCTCTAAAAGCACGTATTCCTGTAGAAGTTCCATCTGCTCCAGCATCTACATTTGGCCAAAACCAAAGTGTTGGCTTATTTAATTTATAGATTGCTTCCAGTGTAACTTCGATATGTTTTCTTGAGTCTTGATATTCTGTTGTAACCGGATGCTGCATTACAACCAGATAACCTTTAGATAAATCTGGTTTTGTTCCTACACCTCCATATTTTTGATAAGGGTCAAAAGGAAGTTCTTCAGTCTCTAATATTTCCAATGCCAAATCGATAGAAGGACATCCTGTATTGAAAACCATTTTAGAATCTTCCCCTAGTTTTATTACTCTTTCTTTTGCATTTTCTGAGGCAACAAAATGGTAATCTGCCAACTTTGTAATTGCATGACGAACCTTTTCATCAATATTACCAGTTACTTCTCCACCTTGAATATGCGCCAAAGGAATATTCATATATGAAGCGGCAATAGCGGTTGCCATTGTCTCGAACCTATCTGCAACAGTTACCACAATATCTGGTTTCAAATTATCAAAAACAGTAGATAATTCAAGAATACCAATTCCAGTAGTTTTTGCAGCTGCAGTTAGATTTTCTCCTTCTAATACATTAAAAACCTTTGCTGCAATATGAAAACCATCTTTTTCAATATAATTTACAGCTGAACCATAACGATCCAATAATGCAGAAGCAGCAATAATTAATTGCAATTCTAAATCTTGATGTTCCTGAATGGCTGATAATACCGTCTTTACTCGACTATATGAAGGACGAGCTGTTATTACTACAGCTATTTTTCTTTTTGGCATTTTAATTATATTAAACTTGGGCTAAAAGTAGTCAAAAAAAAACATGCTGAAAAAAGATTAATTTTAACTTTCTTTTTAAACTGTCGAAACTAGATTTATATCAAATCTGTCTCATTTAAAAAATCCCACTTTTTCAAATCTTTGTTTAAAGTATTTCCAATAATCTCATGAAATCGAAACGCGTCAATTCCAAAACCTTTTGGTTTTTTAGATTCTAAGTCATCGAAAGTCAGAACATGATTTTTTGATAAATCTTTATTAATTGCCAATGATTTTTCAAAAATTTGCTTTAGTGAAGAAAATGCTTCATTATTATTTTTATCTACGGGACTGGATAATGAAGTTTTTATATTTCTAACCGCTTTTACAAGCTCTTTGGTTTCTAAAATGGTCAATGAAGATTTTGAATCTGGCCCAAACATTTGTCTATCAAATACCACATGAAATTCTAAAATATCAGCACCTAAAGCTGTTGCTGCTATGCAAGTTTCGATCTTTGCAGAATGATCAGAAAACCCTACTTTAACATTATAACGATCTTTTAATTCTTGGATAACGTTTAAACCATACTGATCTGGCTGTGTCGGGTATGCTGTTGTACATTGCAAAATAGAGAATTCAACATTTCTTTCTTCTAAAAATTCAACTGTTTTATTTAATTCCTCGTATGAACTCATTCCTGATGACAAAATCACTGGCTTTCCAGTTCGAGCTATTTTTTCTAAAATTAAAAAATTATTAACTTCGCCAGAACCTATTTTATATTGTTCTACTCCTAATTCTTCTAGCCAATCAACTGCCAAATTGCTAAACGGAGAGCAAATAAATCTTAAACCTACCTCATCACAATACTTTTTTATAGCTTTCCATTGCTCTAAAGAAAATCCCATTCGTTTCCAGTAATCAAATCTTGTTTTGTCCTCCAACGAAAACTTTACACGAAAGGGTTCATGTATACTGCTTTCAGCTTCGGCAATATGCATTTGAAATTTCACAGCATCGACACCAGTTTGGGCTAGAGCATCAATATATGAATACAAAACCCCAAGACTACCATCATGTGCCTGACCAATTTCGGCAATAATAAATGGCAAATTTGATTCATTTTTTTTATCAGCTGTTTTCAAAAAAGTGTCCATAAAGTTAAATTAAGTTTTTTCTTTGCTTTTCAATCATTCTATTCATTTCATCACTCTCGTTTTTCATCAAATATAAATGTTTGTCATGATCCGTTTGATTACCTTCTAAAATGATTTTATATCGTTATAAAACTTTCCTATAAATTAGATTTCTTAACGAGTTTCCACCTTAACAATAATCCAAAATTTCAGGGATATTACCACTCTTAAATCTTTTTATTGCAAAGTTTAGTTATGTTACAGCATCAATCTGATCACAAAATCGGCATTTTTGATGCCGCCTTATGAGCTTTCAGTAAAATTCTAATGGTTGATAATTCTCCAGCTAAAAAAAGAAGTTTAATAGCCTGAATAAACTTTACAAAAAATTGTTGTTTGACTACAGTTTTGGAAAAATGTTTTTTTAAAAAATAAAAATATAATGTCTCTTTTTCTAATTTCGTATTTAACAATGTCCATTTATCTCTTTGCCCTCCAACTGAAGCTGACAAATGTTCAACTAAAATTTTAGGCTGAAAATAAATATTTGCCCCCGCTTGCAGTAAGCGCATTCCATAATCCCAATCATCTCCCCAAATTGTAAAATTTTCATCAAATAAAAAACCTGCTTCCTTAAAAATTTCTCTTTTTGCAACATTTAAACCTGAACAGACTTGAAGTCTAAATCGAGGCTTTGAAAAATTACTAGGTTTAGAGATTGTATCTAAAATTGTATGATATTTAAATTCTGTAGTTTCCATTCCCTCAAATTGAATTCCAGGTATTAGAACATCAATAATATTAGGTTTTAATGTTTCAACAATTTGCTCAAATGCAACACTTGAAATTCTTAAATCATCATCTAGAAAAAATAACCATTCCTCTTCTTCATAAAACTTTAAAGCCTGATTTCTGGAATGATTTACTGAATTTTCTCGTGCGTTCTTTACAAAAGTAAATTTATAATTCAGCGGTAATTTATTTACATCTGCCTCGATATCCTGTTGACTTTGATCTACAATGACAACTTGAGAAATATGTTTTTCGAATGCATTTAAGTCAATAAGTAAATTAGACAAATAGGATAGTCTGTCTCTTGTTGGAATAACTAAAAAAAAGTTTTTCATTTATTTAGTAATTTGGCATATATCGCATAAATGCCATTAAAAATCTTAAGTTTTCGCAAGATCAAAATTATACGATATTTTATTAAAAGCAACTGAAAGTTTATTGCAGACCAAAACCCGATTTGTTCAAAATAATAGCTTGTTATTTTTTGATATGCATTAAAAGACGGAATATTTAAAAAAGCAACTTCCAGTTTTTTTAAAATTATTTTCTTTTGAAGTTTTGTAAAAAGTAAAGTATGATCCTTGAACAAAATTTCGCAAAATTCGAAAGTTGCCCAGTTCTTTTGATTGTTAGAACTAGCATCACCTGTTATACTTAAATTTGAAACTCTAATTAATAATTGAGCTTCATTAATTGAATAAATAAAATTTGGAATAGAGAATTCTAAAACCGCCAAATCATCCGAATGCCAAGCCAAAGGCAAATCCTTAAATTTTATACTTTCTATTCTATTTCTTTTAAAAACATATTCACTTAACGAGCTCCTTGTTCTTTTTGAAAATTTTCTGGTCAAAAAGTCCTGTGCTGATTCTAAAACTGGATGCTCATATTTTGGAGAAATAGTCTCTTCTTTTTCATTTATAACTGTCGTCGCAAAACGAACTACATTTATTTCGTTCTTGTTTATATCTCCTAAATTTCTATAAAAAGATGCCACTACATTTTCATCAAGAACATCGTCATCTCCGAGGATCATGATCCAATCTTCATCTTCTACTAAATTTAAACATCTCTCCCATTGTTTTACCAATGAAATTCCACCTAAATTCTGCTCAAAATGATGATATTTAAAACTAAAGTCGCTTTTATATTTTTCTAATAAAAAAATTGGATTTTCTGGACTTGAATCATTTCCTATGTAAACCTTAAATCTTTTATCAATTTGTTTTTTTAAAGATTCTAAAGTCTTCTCAAAAAACTCAAGTTTATAATACGGTATTACTATAGCTATCACTTTTTAACCTTTTTAAGTATCCAATTTCCAAATGAAAGCAAATGTAAATTGATTAGAATTTTTCTAACCTTATTTCCTAATCTATATGACCCAGAATTTTTATATTTCTTTACTTCAATTCCTCTTTCCCTTGACTGCTGATAATATTTCTCAATTAAAAAAATTAAAAATTTCTCAAAATCATTTTCTGTCAATAATGCTTTTAGAATTGGAAAAGAATAAAAGAAATTACTTTTCATATGTACAAAATCTTTGGTCATATTTTTTTCGTGGTATCTGTAATATGCCAAAGGGAGATCTAAAAAAATAACGTCTGGATTATTTTTGAAAATTTTCAACCACATAACCCAATCTTCTTTTGCTCCTAGTTCTGCTGAAAATTTGAAATCTTTAAAAATACTTTTATCAAAAAAACCGCAATGAATTGGTATATTAATGAGTTTAGAGTAAGGATCACCATAAATACAATTAAATAAAAATCAACCTTACTGTTATTTTTTTCTAGTTATCAATAGGTATTGAATGGCATCATTTCCTATGTAAAACTTAAGTCTTTTATCAATTTATTTTTTTCTGTAATTATAAATATCTTTTCAAAAAATATTATTTTATGATATTGGAATAATTGTAACGAAATATCATTTAAAAAAGGATCTAAAAAAGGTAAAATGGAATTTGCTAATTGGATTAATAAGAAATACTTTTTTCCACAAATTAAACCCCTCTCTTTTTTTTTTATATTTCAAAAGTTTTTCAATAAAATTGGTTCCATTACTAAACTCATAATTTTTCAAAGAAACAAAACTAGATTTATTTAAAGGCAAAAAATCACGATAGAATTTATGAATTTGTAAAGTAGATGTGTACCAATCTTCATTTAAATTTCCAATAGAAAAATGCTCTAATAGAATATTTTTTGTTACAACTACCCTATAACCATTTTTTAAATATTCAAATGAAAAATTTAAATCATAATTATGAAAACCTTTTAACTCCCTATTGAACGAAATTGTGTTCTCTTTTTTAGCAGCCATAAAAACTCCATCTATGGCAACAACATCTTCTAAATCACTATATTCAAAACCCTTACACCAATGCTCTTTTTTTCCGTTTTTAAAATATTGCAAAATATTCATGCATTTATCTTCTTCTGGGCAATTCCACCAGGCCGACGGCATTTTTGTTTTACTCTTGGCCCCAGCAACACCTATTAGTCCAATATTTGGATTTTTATTAAAAATTTCGATTAATATACCTCCCCAATCTCTAGTAACAAAATGAATATCGTCATGTAAAAAACAAATTATATTTTTCTTGCTTTTAGCTATACCAATATTGTATGCTTCGAAAATAGAATACTTATGTTCAGAATTATCAATTATAATCAATTCATATTCTATACCAATAGTCTTCTTTAAATTATCCAGTAAACTATCTGGTATTGATTTTGTTCTCGAACAAATAATTATCGAAATCATGAAATGATTTTTTTTAATTTCAGTATTATTTTTTTTCCAATTTTATATCTTCTGAGGAATTCGTCAAATACACTTATGATTACAAGGAATCCTTTCAGCTTGTGATTTTTTTGTATTAATAAAATTCCTTTTTTGCACTTTAAAGATTTTATTATGGCTTTATTATTTGAAATAATTTTCAAACAATTATATATTTTCTTTTGCTTTAAAAGCCTCATTAATTCTGCCCTCATATCAATTTCAATGTCTATGATGCCAATTCTTGATTCCACTTTCCCAGCTGTCGCTATAACACTTTTATCATGATGTCTAAAAGAATTTAGACTTTCATTTATAAATGCTACTTTATTGTTTAATATTATTTTAAAATAGAAAATCCAATCGCCGCAGTATCTAAACCTGTTCTCTGTTTGTAGATATTTATCTAAATCTATACTGTTCTTAAATATTACTGCACTAGCATTTGGAATAACATTTCTGAAAATCAAAAAATTTTCAATAAAATGATTACCTTCAATTACAAAATCTTGAGAAAAAATATCAGTTTGGAAATAATCGGTATGAGTAATCCAATTGCCTGTAATTTCTCCATTTTGATTTACCCTCTGAGATTGACAATAAGACAAAACAATCTCTAAATTTTCCAATAGTGGCTTAATAAGAATTTCTATAAAGCGGGAGTCACAAAAATCATCAGATTCGGCAATCCAAATATACTCACCATTTGCTAATGAAATTCCTTTTCTCCACTGATCAAATGTATTTTTAGTGTTTTTATCATTAAAAACTATGTGAGAAACTCTCGGATTTTTTGATGCTTTAGATAATATTTCACGACTCTCATCGGTACTACAATCGTCTAATAAAATTACTTCAAAATTTTGATACGTTTGATTAAAAATAGAATCTAAACGTTGTTTTAAATAATTTTCATGATTGTAATTTGGAACGATTACAGAAACTAGAGGACAATTTGACATTTAAAGAAACAATCTTTTTATAATTTTCTTTGTAACAAACAACGGATAAACAATAACTTTTCCAACTTTAAAGGTATTGGATGACTTCACTTTTTTAATAAAATCATCATAAATCCTACCATTTATCTCGCAACCATTAAAAAATGAATTTTGCATTTCTGGATAATCTATATCAGAACCGATTACTATATTATAAACGGGAAAATTTAATTCTGATACTATATTTAATTCGCTTCCAGAATAAACCTTATTTGACGAAAACAAATCGGATTTCCATATATAAGAATTTAGATTAAATGAATTTTGAAAAAAATAGTTCGTGAAATTAAAATAACTGTCTATTAAAACTTTAAATTCGTGAAAGTATAATTCTTTTACATGAAAAGGGTTATTTTGTCCTGTTAAATCTGAATAATATTTTTTATCAGGGGAAGACATTAGTAAAATACCATCTTTTTTTAAAACCCTTTTTATCTCCTGTAACATTTCATGATGTTTATCATGATGTTCTATGGTTTCAAAACTAACAACAACATCAATAGAATTAGATTCAATCGGAATTTTATCTGCACTTCCAACTATAAATTTCAAATTGTTTTTACGATATTTTTTACTTGCTTCATTGACTGATTCTACATCAATATCAACACCAAAAACTTCAAGAGCTTTTTTAGATAAAATGTGAGATCCATATCCTTCTCCTGAGGCAATATCCAAGACAACTTTGTTGGTTACAAACTCTTCCGCAATAGCATATCTATGGAGGTGCTCAACGGTAACATTCGAAAATTGATAAAACTCTAACCTTTCTCCAGTAGATTTTTTTTTAGTCATTACTTTTTTTCTTTTAACTTGTCCAAATTAATTCAGGTCTTACCAATCCTGGATAATGTCCTGAATAATTACCTCTTACTGTCTTGTCGCCAAATTCGTCAATTACATTAAACCCAACAATATTCATCTCATGTAACTCAACCAAAAATGGATTATATTTCATTATTGCGAAACTGCAAGAATAATTTCCTTCTGCCAAAAGATTACCAGGAATAACAACTGATTTTTTATGTATTCCTTTTGAATGTGGCATAATTAATGTCTCTGACTCTTTATCGTGTGAACTTAATATGTGAATATTTTCTGCATTGAATAAATTAAATCCGTGAGTAAATAACTTTCCTTCTTTCAAAATTTCATAAGTAAACTCAATAGTTATATCTTCAAAAATATTATGGTTCACTTTAATTTCTTCTTCTTTATTCAGAACTTTTACCTCGATTAATTCTATAAAATCGCCTTTAGGAATATTGCCGTTTGATTTCTCCCAAATACGATGGGCAGTTGAATTCTCATTTTCAAGATACTTTTGCATGCAATTATCAATGCTTCCTTCAAAAACAACTTTTCCATGCTCCAAAACAATTCCTTTTGTACATAAACTTTTCACCGCCGCCATATTATGGCTTACAAAAAGAACTGTTCTTCCCTCACCTTTAGAAATATCTTGCATTTTACCAATAGCCTTTTTCTGAAATTCAGCATCACCAACAGCAAGAACTTCATCAATAACTAAAATTTCTGGTTCAAGAAAAGCGGCAACAGCAAATGCCAAGCGAACTGTCATTCCAGAGCTATATCTTTTTACAGGAGTGTCTATATAACGTTCGCATCCCGAAAATTCAATAATTTCATCTAGTTTTGATGTAATTTCTTTTTTGGTCATTCCTAAAATGGCCCCGTTTAGAAATATATTTTCTCGTCCAGTCATTTCTCCATTAAAGCCTGTCCCTACCTCTAATAATGAAGCAATACGGCCTCGAGATTTTATACTTCCGGTTGTAGGAGCTGTTACTTTCGAAAGTATTTTTAAAAGTGTAGATTTTCCTGCACCATTTTTCCCGATAATACCTAAAACTTCACCTCTTTCAACTTCAAAATTAATGTCTTGCAAGGCCCAAACATAATCTGAAGTTCCTTTTTTTGAACGATCATTTGTGTCCCCAATCTTTAAATATGGATCTTCTTTTCCTCTAATTATATGCCACCATCTATTTAAATCGTGACTTAAAGTTCCTGTGCCAACTTCTCCTAAACGATATTGTTTTGAAATATTTTCGGCTTTTAATATTATATCTTTCATCTATACAGTATCTATAAAGCTTTTCTCTGTTCTATTAAAAACCAATAATCCAACAAAGAAAACAACCAATGTAACTACTGCTGTATATAATAGACCTAAAATTGAAATACTACCAATATTTAAAAGCATATAACGAGAAGTTTCTATTACGTAAGCTAAAGGATTATATTGCACTAGCCAACCAAATTTCGGAAGTTTCTCTTTTATTAATTCCATTGGGTACATTACCGCCGAAACATACATTAATAATTGGACTCCAAATCCGACCAAATTGTTTAGATCTCTATATTTCGTAACCATCGAAGAAATCATCATTCCTAAACCCAGTCCCAAAATTCCCATAAATACTATTAAGACTGGAAAAAATATTAATGATGCGTTTAAGCTTAAATCTGCTCCCTGCCAAAAAAAGAAAATGTAAAAAACAATAAATATGCAAAATTGAATTGCAAATTTAATCAAGTTTGAAATCACTATAGATAGTGGAGTAATGATTCTTGGAAAATATACTTTACCAAATATAGCTGCGTTAGATTTAAATGTATCTGAAGTTCCATTTAAACAAGCTGTAAAATAATTCCAAACCATGATTCCTGCCAAATTAAATAAAAATGGTGGAATTGTCCCAGTCTTAATTCCAGCAACATTATTAAATATAATAGTAAATGTTATCGATGTAAACAAAGGTTGAATCAGATACCAAAGTGGCCCCAAAACCGTTTGCTTATAAACTGTAATTATATCTCTTTTTACAAAAAGCATCAATAAATCTCTATACTGCCAAATTTCTTTAAAATTCAGAGAGAAAAATTTATTCTTGGGTGTTATTTCAAACAGCCAGTCATTTGTGTTTTTAGAATCCATTTAAAAGAACTAAAAAATCTTACCTTAAAATTAACAAGATTTTTAACATTTTAGAATTTGTTTAAAAATGTCAAAAGGTGTTTTAAAAAAACACCTTTTGATTATCTGAATTAATATTTTATTTATTCTTATTTATCTAAAACTTCAAAAGTAGAATTCATACTTTTAAATTCTGGAACAATTTTTTTCATCTTGGCAACGATATCATCATTTTCATAAAAATCAGCGATACCGATTAATTCATCAACATCATTATGAAGAGTTTCATATTCGTCTTGAATTTCTTGAGCAATCATAATCTTATTATGATATGTTGGAAGAGTTTTAGAGGTATCGTTTAACAATTCTTCGTAAAGCTTTTCGCCTGGTCTTAAACCAACAATTTTAATTTTAATTTCTTTATCTGGTATAAAACCAGCCAACTTAATCATTTTTCTGGCTAAATCAATAATTCTAACTGGTTTACCCATGTCAAAAATATAGATTTCACCACCATTCCCCATAGCTCCTGCCTCTAATACAAGTTGGCAAGCCTCCGGAATTGTCATGAAATAACGAATAATATCTTGATGTGTAATAGTTACCGGTCCACCCTCGGCAATTTGCTTGGTAAACAATGGCACAACAGAACCATTTGAACCTAAAACATTTCCAAAACGAGTTGTAATGAATTTTGTCCCCCCCTCAACATTTTCTTGTTGGTTTTTCAAGAATAAGGATTGAACATATTTCTCAGCAATACGTTTACTGGCCCCCATTACATTACTTGGATTAACAGCTTTATCTGTAGAAACCATTACAAATTTCTTTACCTGATATTTACACGCTAAATCAGCTAGGTTTTTGGTTCCTTTAATGTTGGTTTGAATTGCCTGAGCAGGATTTTCTTCCATCAAAGGCACATGTTTATATGCTGCAGCATGGAAAACAACATGTGGATTGTAATTTTTAAAGACTTTTTCTAATGCTTTTTTACTTCTAACATCTGCAATTACAGCTACAATCTTAGTGCTAAAACTCATCGTTTGAGTTTCTAAACACAAATTATGCAATGGTGTCTCAGCATGATCTAGAACTATAACATTTTTTGGGCCAAAATTCAAGACCTGTCTTACAATCTCGCTTCCAATTGAACCAGCAGCTCCAGTAATTAAAATTGTTTTATCTTTTAATTGTTTAGAAATTGATTTACTATCTAGAACTATAGGTTTTCTTTCTAATAGATCTTCAATCTGAATATTCTTTACTTTTTGAGAAATCTCTTTTTGATTTTCCCAATCTGAAATCAAAGGAACCGTATATACTCTATAGTTAAACTCTAAACATTGATCTACAATAATAAGCTGTTCATCTTTTGTCAAGCTTTTATCAGCAATAATCACTCCTTCCGCTGCAACAGATCGCATTAAAGCCGGAAGTTTTTTTCTTAATATTAAAATCGGAAGATCCAGCATACGCTTAGATGCATTCTGATTATTCTTATCTACAAATCCAACAATTTTAAATCGCGAAGGTGTTTCAAATTTTAAAGCATTTGCAACAGAAATTGCATTTGCATCAGTGCCATAAATTACTGTTCTAACAAGTTTCGTCGTCGCTTTTTCAGAAAAATACATTTCAAATGTCTGCTTCACAACTACACGATATAGAAACAGTCCACAAAATGATAAAACTAAATTGATAAAAAGCGCAGTATTTAAAAAAGCTTTATGACCTGTATACAATTCAAAAATTAAATTTATAAATAGAAAGAAAACCAAAACTGACATTTGTGAAAAAAGCAGTTTTATTGCATCTATATAAGAAGAGTGCCTGATAATTCCTGAATAGGTTCTAAAAAGCCAGAAGAAAAATATATTAACTATTATTAAACTTGCTACAAAATAAAAATCATGGGACGTTATGATGTATCCTATTGCAGTTCCGTCAAAAAGCAAATAAGTAAATGAAAAAGAAAAAAACAGAACCATTACATCAATAGCAATGATAATCCACCTAGGCAGATAACTCAAATTATTGATATTTGCCCTAAGATTTCTTGGCGAAAAGGTTTTATACAACAAAGAGGTTATGTTATTTGGTTTTTCTGTATTCAATTTAGCATTTTTTAAGTCAGTAAAATTTGAACTTTATACAAAAATACAAATTAAAGGTTTTAAATAATTACTTAAAGGTACAAATTAAACTTTAACACCTTTTTTCTTTTGTTTTAGAAATTCCAACAAATATGTTCCGTATCCTGATTTAAGTAATGGTTGGGCTATTTGTTCAAGTTGAGCATCATCAATAAAACCTTGTCTCCAAGCAATTTCTTCAATGCATCCAACTTTTAAGCCTTGTCTTTCTTCTAAAACCTGAACAAACTGTCCAGCTTGCATTAAACTATTAAATGTTCCTGTATCCAACCAAGCTGTTCCTCTACTTAAGATACCTACTTTCAATTTTCCTTTTTCAAGATACTCTTTATTTACGTCTGTAATTTCATATTCACCACGGGCACTTGGTTTTATATTTTTAGCAATCTCTACAACTGAATTATCGTAGAAATATAAACCCGGAACAGCATAATTAGATTTTGGTTCTAGAGGTTTCTCTTCAATTGAAATCGCGTTTTTATTTTCATCAAATTCAACCACTCCATATCTTTCAGGATCCGAAACATGATAAGCAAAAACAACTCCACCTTCAGGATCAGCGTTGTCCTTTAGTAATTGTTGCATGTTTGTACCAAAGAAAATATTATCCCCAAGTACTAATGCTACTTTATCATTTCCAATAAATTCTTCACCTATTACAAAAGCTTGAGCCAATCCATTTGGATCTGGTTGCTCAGCATAACTAAATTTACAGCCAATAGTACTTCCATCTCCTAACAATTTCTTAAAATGTGGCAAATCATGTGGAGTAGATATAATTAAAATTTCATTGATTCCAGCCATCATTAAAGTTGATAACGGATAATAAATCATAGGCTTGTCGTAAACTGGCATTAATTGCTTACTTACAGCTAATGTCAATGGATGCAATCTTGTGCCAGAACCTCCAGCTAATATAATTCCTTTCATATATTTAAATTTTAGATTTTAGATTTTAGATTTTTTTTAATTTGAAATCCTATCATACAAATCTTCAAATCATTTTTAATTTAAGCAAACATTTTTTTTAAACTTTCTTTATAATGAGGAACATCTACATTATAAGTTTTTTTTATCTTCCCTTTACTCAACAACGAATAACTTGGCCTTTTTGCAGGCGTCGGATATGCTGATGAAGGAATTCCTCCAACTTTACAATAATAATTTCCAAACTCCTTAATGCTTAATGCAAATTCATACCAACTAATTTCGCCTTCGTTTGAATAATTATAAATCCCACTTTTCCATTTTGAGGATTCGATGATGTCTATCATTACTTTTGCAAGATCGGCAGCATAAGTTGGGGAACCTATCTGGTCATTTACAACATTAATTTCATCTCTTTCCTGCATTAATCGTTGCATCGTTTTTACAAAATTATTCCCAAACTTGCTATATACCCAAGATGTTCTTATAACAATCGATTCAGGGTTTTCTTTTAAACATGCAATTTCTCCGGCTAATTTACTTTCTCCATAAAAATTTATTGGATTTGTTTCTGCATCTTCATCTAAAGCAATTGATGAAGATCCATCAAAAACATAATCTGTTGAAACATGAATTAATTTAGCATTATTTTCTTTTGCATATTTTGCAATTAACTCTACTGCTAAATGGTTTACTGTAAAAACTAAATCTTTTTCTGATTCAGCTTTATCAACTGCTGTATAAGCACCACAATTAAATATAATATTAGGATTAATTTCTTTTATTTGAGATTCAAGCAATTCTAAATTATCTAATGTTACTTGCGTTCTATCTGCAAATATCCAGTCATACTGAGGATAAGAAGAGGATAAAACCGAGAGTTCAGATCCTAATTGTCCTGTTGCACCTGTTACTAGAATTTTTTTCATTAAAATAAGCTATTACAATTTTCAATAAAAGGAAGCACTTGGTCTTTTTCAGAAACAATTGCATTTTTTAAGTCCATTCCCCAATCAATATTTAAAGACGGATCATCAAATTTAATTCCACCCTCAGAAGCCTTGTTATAAAAATAATCGCACTTGTACATAACTGAAGCCGTTTCACTAATAACTGAAAAACCGTGCGCAAATCCTTGTGGAACCAATAACTGTTTTTTATTTTCAGATGACAATAGAATACTGAATGATTTTCCATAAGTAGGAGAATCTTTTCTCAAATCTACTGCAACATCTATAATTTCTCCTTCTAATACACGAACTAGTTTTGTTTGAGCAAAGGGAGGATTTTGATAATGCAACCCTCTTAAAGTTCCTTTTTTCGAAAATGACTGATTGTCTTGAACAAATTCAATACTAATTCCCAAATCTTCAAATTTAGTTTTACTGTAAGATTCAAAAAAATAACCTCTCTCATCTCCAAAAACTGTTGGCTCTATAATTACTAAATCTTTTATAAATGTATTTTCAATTCTCATCCTTAAATCTAAATTTCCTTTATAATGTAAAAAAATTATCTAATACACTTTTAATTCTTACTCGTTCCTCATCTGTTAAATTTGAGCCAGATGGCAAACATAATCCTTTTTCAAATAAATTTTCTGAATTTTTCTCTCCGTAGTAAGAATATTGTTCGAAAATTGGCTGTAAATGCATTGGTTTCCAAAGTGGTCTACTTTCAATATTTTCAGCTTCAAAAGCTAATCTTAAATCTTCTCTTGTTTTCCCCTTAAAGTTATTTGGCTCAATAATGATTGCAGATAACCAATGATTAGAATAATAGTCTTTATTTGGTTCTGTCAAAATAGTAACTCCCTCAATATTCTTAAAATAATCAACATAAAAATCGTGCATTTTTCGTCTTAGATTAATATGTTTATCTAAAACTTCCATCTGACCTCTCCCTATTCCTGCACAAATATTGCTCATTCTATAGTTATAACCAACTTCACTATGTTGATAATGTGGGGCATTATCTCTAGCTTGAGTGGAAAGAAAGACCGCTTTCTCTTTTATTTCTTTTTTATTGCTAACAATTGCACCTCCTCCCGAGGTTGTAATTATTTTATTTCCATTAAATGATAGTACTCCTATGTCTCCAAATGTTCCGCAACTCTTATTTTTATACTTACTTCCCAATGCTTCTGCACTATCCTCCAAAACGGGAACTCCATATTTATTTGCAATTTCATGAATTTTATCTTTTTGGTACGGCATTCCATAAAGATGAACAGCAATAATAGCCTTGGGCTTTTTACCTTTCGAAATTCTATCCTTTATAGCATTTTCTAAAGCAACAGGGCAAAGGTTCCATGTTTCTAATTCACTATCGATAAAAATAGGATTTGCTCCCAAATACAATATTGGATTTGCTGAAGCTGAAAATGTCATACTTTGGCACACAACCTCATCGCCAGGCTTTATTCCAAGTAAAACTAAACCCAAATGTATTGCTGCAGTTCCCGAACTTAAAGCTCCGACATAAACATTTTCTTTAAGATAGTCTTCTAAATCTTTCTCGAAACCGTTAACATTTGGCCCTAGGGGTGCTACCCAGTTTGTATCAAATGCTTCTTGAACATATTTTTGTTCATTCCCCCCCATATGAGGAGATGATAACCATATTTTTGAATTACTCATTTACTTTATTAAATTTTATAATTTTACCAGGATTTCCAACTATAACTGCAAAATCTGGAACATCTTTTAATATGACAGCCCCAGCTCCAATAGATGCCCATTTTCCAATCTTTACTCCTTGAATCACGCAAGCGCCTATTCCTACATGTGTACCTTCTCCTACACTAACATTTCCCGCTAAGGAAGCATTTGGAGAAATATGACAGTAACTCGCTATTTGACAATCGTGTTCAATTATTGAACCTGTGTTTATAATACAGTGTTCTCCTATTTTTGCACTGGAATTTATTATAACTCCAGCCATTACGACTGAGCCGTTTTTAATTTTGGCAGTTTCCGAAATTATTGCACTTTCATGAATCGCAGTGAAAAAGGAAGTTTCTAATTTAGACACAATTTTTTTTCTTATCGCATTATTTCCTATCGAAATAATTACTTCGCTTTCAGAAGATATTTTAGTTTCTGATGCCTTTAAAACTGGAACGTTTAACAAAAAGTCAAATTGAGGATTATCATCGATAATTCCTTCAATTACATTTTTTTTACTCTTTAATATATCAAGAATCACTTTACAATGACCGCTCGCTCCATATAGATATTTAATTGTTTCCATTAAATTTTTCTGTAGTCGCAGACTCAGCCGCGTTGATTCCTTCGCTTTTTATTACTTTCTTAAAAGTTTTGAGAATGACTTTAAGGTCTAAAACAAACGATAAATTTTTAACATACCAGACATCATATTCTAATTTTTGTTTCCAAGAAATAGCATTCCTCCCATTTACCTGAGCCCAACCTGTTATACCTGGCATTACATCATGTCTTTGCTTCTGAAAATCGTTATAGATATTAATGTATTCCGGAAGTAATGGTCTTGGTCCAATTAAGCTCATATCGCCCTTCAAAACGTTCAATAACTGAGGAATCTCATCGAGAGATGTTTTTCTAACAAATGCTCCAATTGGAGTTAAACGAAACTCATCTGCCAGTAAATTCTCTTCGGAATCTTTTTTATCATTCATTGTTTTGAATTTAATAATTTTAAATTCCTTTTCATTTTTACCTGGACGTATCTGAACGAAAAATGGTTTACCCCCATTAACCACAAATAGAAATATTGTAATTGCAATAAAAACTGGAGCGAGAATTAGTAAGCAAATTAATGCAATTGAAAAATCAAGAATTCTTTTGATAAAATTTTTATACATTTTAAATAATCTTCTCAATTAATTTAATATATTTCTTAGCCAAAACTTGTCGGTCAAAATTCAATTTGGCATACTCAAACCCATTATCTCCTTCTCTAGTTAACTGAGAAGGGTTACTTAAATAGTGTCTAATTACTCTTTCATATTCTTCAATGTTCTCAGGCTCCACATATGTTCCTGCATTAGCCATTTCTACCAATTCTTTCGAAACACCATCTATAGCCATAAGTATTGGTGTTTTACATGAAAAGTAATCAAATGTTTTATTGGAATATACGGTTTTAAATGTATCAACTTTTTTTAAAACTGACGCACCCATTTCAGAAGCTAAGATATATTTAAATACTTCTTTTTTAGGAACTGGATCAATAAAACGTACATTTTGTATATTTTGTTCAAGAGCTATTTTTTTTAACCTTTCTTTCTCCATTCCTTGTCCAATTAATAAAAAAAGAACATTGGTGTCTTCAAGAACTTTTCCTGCGTCAATAAGCTGTTCCAAATGGTTCGCAATTCCATGTGCTCCAACGTATGTAATGACAAAATGATTTTCAAGATTATGTTCTTTTCTAAATCTTTCTCTATCAAATGTTTCTTGCAATTCTTCTGAAAGACTGAAATCGGCTGCATTCGGTATCATAATCAGTTTATCTTCTGAAATCTTTTTAGAATCCCTTAAAGTATTATAAAAAGCTGGTGTAAGTACATTTATTAGCTTTGCTTTTTTATAAATAAACTTTTCAAACCAATACGCTATCTTAATAATCAATTTATTAGTTAGTACTCCTGTATCGATGGCTGATTCTGGCCATAAATCTCGGATCTCAAAAACCATAGGAATTCTTTTGATTCTTGAAATTAAATAACCACTTAATCCCACAAATAATGGTGGGGAAGTAACAACAACAACATCAAATTTACCGCTCACTTTAAAAAAACCAGCCCACATGGAAGAGAACATAAATGAAAAATACCCCCATAGTCTTCCTAAAAAACCAGAATTATAGGCCTCTGACACATGAGTTCTATGGACAATTACAGAACCCTGCTGTTTTTTTACAAAATATTTATTTTTATATTCATCACGTTTTGAGTGACCATTGTAATGCATCATTCCTGCAATTACAGTAATGGTATGCCCTTCCTCAATCCACGTTTTTGTCATTTCATTCCATCTCGATCCTCCTGGATCATCATCTTCCAAAAAATATTGATGTAAGAGTAAAATATTCATCTATTGTATCGTAAGTTTTGTGATTATTTCATTTTCAAACGAAAAAGAAATTGCTTTTCCCTGTATGTATTCTCCGTAATATAAAGAATTGAAGGATTTAATATTATTTGATTTTATTTCACAATTATTAATTGTAGCATGAAAACTTATATTATTCTCATCAAAATGCCAAATCTGATTTTTGTGAATTTCCTCTAAATTATCAACTCTATCTTTAATCTCCCAATCTAATTTACCTTTACTTTTTATCAAGGTTCGTGAATGCATTGCTTTAGGATTAAGGTACCTAAACGCGCTAATACTACCTTTAAAAATATAAGCCGATTCTGTCTCTATCAGCTTTGCCTTAACTGCTTGAGACCAATAAAACCAAATAAATCTACTGCCTTTTAACATTTGAGAATTTTCTCGAACAGTTACTGTATTATGTGCTCCAGTACCGGTAAAATACTGTTGCATTTCATTACTTGTGTTATACTTATATGTTCCTGAATCTCTTAAATAATTAATTCCCTTATGCCAAACATCGACATGTAAGTTGTCTGCATGAGCGGGGCGATCTTTGTGCTTGCCACATCTTATTAAAGTAAATGTATCACTATCTCTAATTAAATAATAACCTCCGTAAGGAAAATCAACAATACCCTCTTTTTGTTCTAATTTAATGCCTTGTTCCTCTTTAGAAATATCAGAAACCCAATTAAAATCTTGACAAGCCTCAAAATCATCAAATAGACGAATTCCTTTTAAAATTTGATGTAAAGTATTTAGTTGTGGTCGATAATCTCTATAATCAGATTCTGTTAATGGGAAAAAAAGTGCTCCATCATTATTACCATAGTTGGGCAAATATCCATTCTGATTTTGCAAGCATTGAAACAAAAAATTTAAGGACAATTCGGCTCTGTTATAAACACTATTACTAAACTTCTTTCCATGTTTTTCAGTCATAGACAATCCTAATGAAAGCAATTGAATTAAGACCCTGTGGTAATTCATTGAAAACTGTATAAAAGTGCCATCAGGATAAATTTGATAATTAATCTCCTTTTCAAACCACATTCTTCCCTTTTTTGCCCATTTTTTTGTTTCAGGTATAAATGGGAATAAAAATTCACTTAGTGTTAAAAATAACGTTTCTGTAATAGCGTGATTATTACGAACTGCAATTCTTGAAAAATTTATATGATGGAATACATGATGTAACGAAGCATAAATTACATTTTGAATGTCGCTCCAACGTTTCTCTGTTAATGAATTGCTGTTCTTATAAAAATATAATGCATAACACCAATTAAATATTCTTAACGAAATCTCCTGACTGCATTTCCAATTTGGTCCCTGATTTATAGGATTTTCTTTTATCCAATTTTCAATTTCATCAAAAACAAATGAGGAATTATCCTCATCATTATGATAATCATTACGGATAATTGTTAATAGGTAAGAAAATCTTGATTTTTCCCAAACATACTTTATATCTCCATTTTCTGCACTAAAATCCTGGATTTTTGACCAATGCAATGAATTATTATATTTATAATTTGTTACAGGATTAGTAAGCCAATCATAATTTTTTCCTATTTCGATCCATTCCCTATTAAAAAAAAATAAGGAACCAGATTTTATAAGATTTAATTTTTCTTTAAGTGAAGGTGAAGGACTTTTAAAAAATGTTAATTTTTCTCTTTCTTTTATTACAAAATCTGGCGTATTTAATCGCCACTTCTCTAATGATTGTGAAGATTTATTTTTAAATGAATATGGGTGTCTTTTCTCTAAAACTCCTGCTCTTTTTTCTATCTCATGAAGAATACGGTATGAAGTATACCGTAATCCCATGTTATAAAAAAGCTGAACTCCTAATTTTAATTTCATTTTATACTTAAATAGAAATCCAACTATTTGTTTTTAAACTCTCAATAGCAGCAAAACTAGCTTTAGAAGTATTTATTAACTCTTCGAAAGGTATTAATGGTTCTCCACCATTTTTTGTTTGCTCAATTAATTTGTGAAATTGGTTTTTATGACCTTTATCTAATCGTGTTTTTAATTTAGAAAAACCTTTAAAACCAAATCCTTCTGTTTTTATAAAATTATCCATTATTAAGGTTCTCTCTTGAGAATATACTTCAATTCTTTCTTTTGAATAAGCTTTTGAACCATTTGAAAAATAATTGATAACTCCTGTAGAACCATTTTCGTACTTTAATAAAATACTCGCATTATCAGTGTTTTCTTCAGGATTCACTCCCATTGCATTCATACAAACAGATTTTACTTTACTACCTGTTAAATATGTTATTAAATCAATAAAGTGACAAGCTTCACCAATAATTCTTCCGCCTCCAACTTCCATATCATGTACCCACACATTTTTTGGTATTGCCCCTGCATTCATTGTTGCAATTACATTTATTTGCGAATTTCCAAGTAAAGACTTCATCTTTAGTGCGTGAGGAGAGAATCTTCTGTTAAAACCAACCATTATAGTTTTTTCAGATTTCTTTTGCGCTTCAATAACCTGAAGTAATTCCTCTTCATTTAGAGCTAAAGGTTTTTCTACAAAAACATGCTTATTTGCTTCTAAACATTTTACGACCATTGGAGCATGGAGATTATGACGCGTTGTAATTAATACCAAATCAACTTCACCATCCTTAAGAATATCCTCCGTATTAGTAGTAGAATGAGAGAAAAGATATTTTTGAGCCATTGCGGTTCCGCTTACTCCCCCTTTACTCGCAATATATTTATTAATGGCTCCACTTCCCTTTAATGCTGGAAGCATTGTCATTTTTGTAAAATTCCCAGAGCCTATTACTGCAATTACACCTTTTTGTCCTTCATAATTTGAAGGCTTCAGTTCAATTGTATTTTTAGGGATATTTGTATTCTCATCATACTTCAGAATAGAGGCTATAGCTTTACTAGCTCCAATTTCTTTGTATATTTGCATATAATTGTCTAAAGGAACTACCTGAGATACCATTTTATCTACTAACAATTTTCCAGATGAAATTGATTGCAAAATTGCTTCAAAATTTCTTTTTTCTGTCCATCTAACAAATGGTAATGGATAATCAATACCTCTGTTTTCATAGTTTTCATCATATCTACCAGGCCCATAAGAACATGAAACTTGAAAAGTTAGTTCTTTTTCGTAAAACTCAGCTCTACTTAGATCTAATCCAATAACCCCAACTAAAATAATACGACCTCTTTTTCGAGACATTCTAGCCGCTTGAGAAATAATCTCATTGTTTTTTGCTGAAGCAGTAATAACAACACCATCTGCACCAATATCTCCAGTACATTCTTGAACGAATTTAACAACATCGCCATTTCTTGGATTAAATGGAATAATTCCCCATTCCTTAGCCAAATTTAATTTACTTTCATCAATATCAACCCCAATTACTTTACAGCCATTTGCTATTAATAATTGCGCTGTTAGCAATCCTATCAAACCTAATCCAATAACAACAATAGTTTCGCCTAAAGTTGGATTTAATAATCGAATACCCTGCAGTCCAATTGAACCAATAACTGTAAAAGTTGCTTGTTCATCTGTAACATTATCTGGAATAGAAGCAACTAAATTTTTGGGAACACATACATATTCTGCATGTTGTCCGTTTGAAGCTACTCTATCTCCTACTTTAAACTCACTAACACCTTCACCAACAGCAATAACAACTCCTACATTACAATATCCCAAAGGCAATGGTTCTCCTAGCTTATTAAAAACAGCTTCAAGTGTTGGTAAAAGTCCTTCTGTTTTTATTTTATCTAAAACTTGCTTTACCTTATCGGGTTGCTGTCGAGCTTTTGATATTAAATTAGATTTCCCAAATTCTACCAACATACGCTCAGTTCCTAAAGAAACCAAAGAGTGTGTTGATTTTATTAATACATGTCCTTTAGCAACTAAAGGAGCAGGAACCTCTTCAAGTATTGTTTCACCAGTCTTAAAAGATTGTATTATTTGTTTCATTTAATGATTTTATTTTTATAATTGATATAAAAGCTTTCTTTCCTCAAATTTTGGATAGCTAATTAATACGGCTCTATACTTTCCTTTAAAAACAAAAAAACTTCCAGCCGAAACTCCAATGGTTTTATATCTTGATATCGCTTCTTTAATGTGCTCCAAAGTTCCAACTCCGCCTAAAATAGTCATTGGCATTTCAGTTTGATCACGCACAAAATCAAACAATTTAAAATCGAGACCTTGCATTTTCCCGTCATTATCTACAGAATTAACTACAAGTTCACCAATACCAATTTGATTTAGTGTTTCTAAAAAATCAGCAAGTTTAACAGGTGCTGTTTTTTTTCCATTATGGGTTACTATTTCATAGCCTCCAAAAAGTTTTTTCTTTTTTACATCTATCACAACAACAACGCTTTGGGAGCCTACTGCATTTGCAATTTTTTTAAGAATTTCAGTATCATAAATTGCTGCTGCGCTTAGAGCTACTTTTTCAGCACCTAAACTAATTATTTTTTTTGCTTGTTCAACAGTTGTTACACCGCCACCATAACAAAAAGGCATTCTACATTCGATCGCTAGATTTTGTATTAATTCAAAATCTGGACCTCTTCCTTCAATTGTCGCATCTATGTCTAGAACAATTAATTCATCAACTTCTTTTTCGTTAAAAATTTTAACAGCATTTAAAGGATCTCCAACATATTTAGGATCTTTAAAATTTGTGGTCTTAACCAATCCTTTATTATGCACTAAAAGGCAGGGTGTAATTCTTGATCGTAACATTATAACTTAGCAAAATTATGTAGTAAAGTAATTCCGTTTTGGTGGCTCTTTTCGGGATGAAATTGAATGCCATATACATTTTCATGAACTACAGAAGAAGCAAATTCCTTTCCGTAAGTTGTTGTTGTTAAAACATCATCAGCATTCTGACATTCAAAATAAAATGAATGTAAAAAGTAAAATCCTAAATCTAGATCAATATCTTTAAGCAAACTATTTTCTTTATTAATTGTAATTGTGTTCCAACCTAAATGAGGTAATTTAGGTTTGTGCTGCAAGATAGATGCATCAATCTTTTTAACCTTACCTTTTATATAACCAAGTCCTTTTAATGTTCCTTCTTCACTTGATTCGGCTAAAATTTGCATTCCAACACAAATACCAATAATAGGAACTTTGTTTTGTAGAACTTCTAAATCCAAAATTTTTCTAAAACCTGTACTATCTAATTTAGAAATAGTTTCATCAAAAGCTCCAACTCCAGGTAGAAATATTTTTTTTGCTCCTACTACATCTTCTGGTTTCGTCGCGATAGTATATTTTACATTTAGTTTTTCATAAATGTTAGCTATGGCCTTTATATTTCCCGATCCGTAATCAATTATTGTTATCATCTTTTAATTGATCTTTCTATTCCTAAAAATTTCAAAACTTTAGCCCCTGTCTTAAACATTGACAATTGATTTTTATAATCCCAAAAAAACTTCTTATCAGAAGTAAAGTAGCCCTGCAATTCTTCTACAGTAATTCCTAATTTAGTAGCAATATATTTAAATTCTTCTTCAATTAACTCAGGATTATAAGCAGTTTTCTCTAAATTAATCAAAGCATTTTCTCTAGTCATTTGACCAGTTAAAATCAAACTTGAATATTGTACTCGACGAGTATCAAAACCAAATCTTTCAGGAAGCCAATAACCTTCATAAAATTTAGTGAATCGAGACTCAAAATGTTTTTGTGGATATGGAGTCCATCCATATTCGTCCGCTAATAGTTTCAAGGCCTCTTCTTTAACATAAGGCATGTAATTTAATGGCTTTACAACTTGAACACCTTTAATATATCGTAAATAAAATTTATGTTTCAATACGGGACTAAATGGATAAGTAAGCATTTTATTTTTTCCAAACTTTTTTCTTATATCTCTAATTTGCGCCATATCTGTCCCGTAGTAAAGATACTCCATAGGGTTTCTAACGCACTCAGTCGATATATTTCCACCGTTTAAAATATATTTTATATTATATTTATTAGCAAAATTATATAATGTTGCCACAAATGCATGATCTTGAGGAATATCCAAATGAGGAACTCCCGATTTAAAGAAAGCGAGTTGAAAATCTTTCATCTCTTCCCAATTAATCACTTCAGTATATAAATCAAGTCCCAATTTATCAATCATTACTTGGATATTATTTACTGCCAATTCAGAATTCCATCCACCATCAACATGAAAAACCAATGGTCTTAATCCCAATTCTTTTACCGCTAAATGCAGAAGATAAGAACTATCGACACCACCACTCATTCCCAAAATACAATCGAAATCTTTGCCTGCTCCCTCTTTTTTAATTTTAGCTACCACCTCCAGCATTTCAGCTCGACCTTTTTCATCTGTATGCCAATTTGGCTTCACATTATCATAAAAGTCATTACAGTGATCACAAACGCCCTTCTCATCAAAAACTATTTTTGAATCGGATGTGTCCATGACACAATTGGTACATATTTGATATTTAGTTTCCATTTAAATAATTTTAATATCTTTTCTATATTCGATATGAGATTCTTTTGAAAACTTCCATTTTAGCTTTCCTGGAAGTTTGTCTGTTGTTGCATGCATTAGATGAGTAATATTAATTGAAGGCTCATAAAAAACTTTATGTCCTTTTTCAAACAGCTGCTTGGCCAAAAAATATTCTTCATACATTAAAAAAGTGGGAGAGTATAATTCCTCAAATAAATCAAAAAATCTTGGAGTCAAAATATAACATGCTCCATAACCTTGATAAATCTCTCCAGCTTTTTCAAAATTATCTTCATCTTTTCTTCGTGTAAACTTATGGGTTACTTTAGCAAATCTTATGATTAGTTTTGCAATAGTATAATTTGAATGGTAAAGATCATAAAATAACTCCCGTATCTTACTTATTCTTTCAACAACATGTGGATTTTGATGAAAACCATCACTTGTGACAATATCTGGAGAAATAACAGGGTACTTTAAAATTAAATCTTTATTTAAAAATATTGAATCGTAAAAATTCTCAGGAAAAAGAACATCATTATTTCCAACTATCAAACAATTTATCTGTGGATAATTCTCTCTAATGTGTCTAATACCAATATTTAAACCTTTAAAATAACCAACATTTTGATCACTAAAAATTACCTCGACACTTAAATTATTCTTTTGAAAAGATTTTAGAGTTTCAATATCATTCTTTTCTGAATTATTATCTACAACAACAATTTGGATTTGCTCTTCATTAGATTCCTTTTGCAGAGACTTTACTGCATTTATTGTATAGTTAGCATTATTAAAATTTGTAAAGACAAATCCTAGTTTATTATTTAACATTAATTTCAGTAGTTAGTTATTATTATTTTTCTGGAAATGAATATTTCAAAGTACCTTTAAAGCCATCTTTAAAACCTTTATAACTTTTTTTCAATTTTAAAATCACCTCTTTTTCGACTAGAATAATTTTGAAAATCGAAAGAATATAGAAAAAATTCAATTTTAATACAAAATAGGTATCTGTGAAAAAATAATCTCTAGTTACTATCACATGATTTCTAGACATAAAATACCTACGGAAACTATTATGATTAGAAGAACTAACACTAATACCTAGAATTTTTCTTTTTAATGGATCCCCCGCTTTATGAATCATACCGGGCTTAATAGACATCAGTGATTTTTTACCATTCTTCTTTAATCTTAAAGAATATTCTATGTCAACATTATCAATAAAAAAATCATCTCTAAATCCTCCTATTTTAACAAAGGACTTAACACAAATTAAACAACCTGATGTAATCAAATAATCTTTTTCTAAATATTCTCTTTGCTTAGGTACTGCATTAAATGTATCTTCAAATGATGATGTATAACTAACTCCAATCGCACCGATTTCATTTTTAGAAGAAAAAGAATTATAAACCTCTTGGATAACATTAATTATATTATCAAAAGGAGTAGAATCTTGATCAAAAGTAAGTACAAAATCGAAGTTAAACTTCATTGCCTCCTTCACTCCTTGATTCAATGCAGTAGCAATCCCCAAATTCGTATTATTTCTAATTATATCAACTTTGTCTTGATTTTCAATAGAGTCAATAATTTTAGCACCTTCATTAGTCGAATTATTATCAACTACAATAATTCGGTTTACCTGCTTACTCATAGTATTTATTAACTTTAATAAACCATTATCTGGATTATAAGTTATTATTAAGCAACAGATTGAATCAGTTTCTAAGAAATTTCTATTTTCATGCATATATTATTACCGCTAAAATTTTAATAAGTTAAAATATTATGCATAAAAAAGTAAACAAAAATATTTTTAACTTTAACTACCATATTGAATTCCATTTTTTATACAATGTTTATTATAAAGCTATTTATTTAAATAAGCTTACAGTAAAATAAGCTCAAAAAGACTTAGTTAATTTAAATTTCATTTAAAACTTGAAAACTATCTATAAAGTTCAAAATATAATTAAAAAAAGAAATGGCTATTCTCTTTTATTAATTGGTTTGCAAAAAATAAATTATTCCCAAAAAAAATGATAAGGAACTATTGAGCCAATAATTTCTTTGCTCCTGGAAAAAATGTATACAAAATGAAATATAGTTATAATACCCGTATAAATAATTATCAGAATCCGTCTATTGCGTTTTCCAAATTTGTATGCATAAGGTATAACAAGTATTTGTATTATCATTAAACCATATACCATCCTGAATGAATATTCGATAGTTGAAATTAAATTATATAGAATAGTACCAAAAAATAATATATTAAAATAAAACCTGTATTCATTGTCTTGATCAGAAATAGGCTTTGTAATATAACAAAGAATTGAAAATGGGACAATTGAAAAAATGTATCCATACAAATTGGAACCCTCTCCAGTACCATAATTTGAGTATCTTACAATTGTGCCACTATAAATATTATCATTAAGACCACTCATATCTAAAATAAAGTCATTAATAAAACCATAAAAACCAGTTAGTCCTAATAACGTTACTAAAAATAAAGAAAGAACTATTAAATTATTGTTCAATCTTAAATTCTTTAAGAATAGAAATGGTAAAGCAATTATACTAGTTGTATGAAATAAAACAGCAATTAATAGTAAAATTAATGATATAAACTTCTTTTCATTATTCCAATAACAATAAGCTCCCAAAATAAAAATTGTTGCTATTGATTGCCTAATTATGTTCATGCTTTCAGGAAAAAAATGAGAAACTGAGACCATGAAAATTAATGTAGAAAAAAGAGGGTTTGGCGACTCATTTTTTAACACAAAAAACAAAGGCATGTATATAAGTGACGATACAAATAATAACCAAATGACCCATGAATCTAAAAAAAAATGTACTATAGTATAAGTGAAAGGAAATAATATCTCATTGGAATCTGTGAAATAGCTGTCAATTCCAGTTCGAAAAGAATCAACATACTCGATGGTGTCAATTCCAACATTAGCACCTCTCAAACCGCAAATTAAAAACATAATTACTATTATAACCAAAGAAAAAAATATTTGATACTTCTTTTCTACGATTATAGTCAAAATCACTGTTATAAATGCCATTAAAAAATAAATAATCATTGAAAAATACTGTTTTGAAGATATGTAAGTTAAACTATTAGGTATAACATTTGAAGAAAATAATGATTAGAAATTTTTAAAATATCTAAAAATAGTACTTAAACAATGCAAACAAATAACAGCTATGTTAAAATAAAATATGGCTTTTTAAAATTACATCTTCTTTTTACTATACTTTGATTTCAAATCAAATGTCGTCAGAAATTTTTTTTGATTTAGAAATTAATTCCATAAAGAAACATGTAGAAGAGAACAAAGTATCTAATAAACTTAATCAATTAAATTGCAATGAATTAAACTTCTAGTTTTTCTTTTATTATTAGGTGCATTCAATTAATAAATACAATTTTTATAATATTTCAATTCATCTAAAAATTCTTTTTTTGAATATGTCTAAAAAGAGTAGGGCTAAAAACTAAAATACGCTTTAATAAAACTCTCCAATTATTTAATTTAAGTTTTGAAGCAAAAAAACGAGCAGCTTTGTTTTCTTGGTATTTGATTGCACAACTAATACTAGCAGAAAACCTAGATTGCTCAATTATATCATAAGTGATATTCTTGGAGGTATATCTATTAATGAAAAAATGTCTAATATCATAATAGGAATTTAGAAAAAGCATATCTTTTTCATAAGATGTACTCTTGCTTGCCGAATTTTCTAAAACTCTATATGTGGCCATAGATTCAGGAAAGTATTTAAATTTACAATGTTTTGAAAACTCCAACCACATAACATAATCTCCCATCAAAAACTTACTTCTTACATTTACTTCAATATCCATAAAATTCTTTAGCAAGCTTTTTTTGAACATTACTGTAGGCGTATATATGTTATTGTATCTTAATAACTCTTCGAAAACAAAATCACTAGATGGGTTTATTTTATTTTTTTGATGATAATTCTTAACTAATTCCCCGTTTTTCTCAAAAAAATAATCAGCTTCATGGTGCACTAAACCAAATTCGTCATTTTTTACCAAAAAATCTACTTGCTTTTGCAATTTAGAAGGATCTGTCCAAAAATCATCACCCTCACAAAGAGCAATATATTTCCCTCGAGGAGCACTGAAAATAACATTTTCCACTGAACAGTCTTTTTTTGAGTATAGATTTTCAGTTTGATAAATATTATTAAATAAGTGAGGGTATTTAGATTCATATTCTTTCACTATTTGTGCTGTACTATCAGTAGATGCATCGTCATGAACAATTACCTCTACAGAAAAATTGGTTTGTTGCATGATAAACCCATCCAAACATGCTCTAATATAATTTTCATGATTGTAGGTGGTACAAATAACTGTTACTAATGGTAAATTTTCTTGATCCATTTTTTACTTAGGTATAGCTATTATGCTTTCTTTATATCTATAAAAAATCGTAGTTTCATCCTTAATTGATTTATCTACTACCATGCCTGCTTGTATTGTATTACTATTTCCTACTGTGACGTGAGGTATTACAGTTGATCTAATTCCAAAAAAATTATTACTCCCTATTGAAACTCTTCCAGCAATACCAGCGGTGGAGAAAAAATTACCATTACCAATTACACAATCATGACTAATGAAACTGTAAGAAGTAATCATATTAAAATCTCCAATTTTTATATTAGGACCAACAATACAAAACGGATAAATAATATTTCCTTTTCCCAATTCAATATTATCAGGTATAATTACTGAATGGTGTATAAATTGAAAAAACACAGCACCTTTAATTTCCAATTTAGAAATAATTTCATTTCTAAACTTAATATCCGATATTCCTATCAAAACTTCAATTCCATTCTCAAAATTGTAGGTATCGATATCTCCAAGAACAGGTTTTTGAAGATTGTATTTTTTCCAATACTTTTCAATATTATAGTCGTAATCAATATATCCCAGCAAATCAATCTGAGATTGAGAATCAACATATTTATTATTATCTTCTATATATGAAGTTAATTCAGCAGCAACTGCCCCTGTACCAATAATTACAATTTTTTTCATAAAACTTTACTAAAATCAATTTCATTAAAAGCCATTACTTCTCCATGACCTGGATATACCATCATTTTATCATTACTAAACAATTCACTAAGCTCGTAAATTGTTTCTGTTAATTGCTTTTTACTGCCTCCAGGTAATTTTGTAACTGTTTTAATGCCTTTAATAAAAACATCTCCCATAAAAAGATATTTATCAATCCAAAAAGAAACAGAGCCTTCTGAATGCCCAGGTGTTTCTTTAAATTTGAATACATAATTTCCAAGTTTTAGGTCATTATTAGAAACTAGGATAATATTATTTTTTGCAAGAATTTCAAAGCCTACCTGATCATAAAATACAGACAGGTTTTTCTTTTTATTAATTATGTTGCCTAAACACTTTTCTGTGCATACTATTGCACAATTAAATATCTTTATTAATTTATTAACTCCCCAAATGTGATCAAAATGCTCGTGAGTTAATATAATATTTTGAGGAACTAAATTATTCTCTTGTAAGAAAGATAATAATTCTTTGCAATCTTCTGTTCCAGGATCAACAACAATGCAATTTGAATTCAAATCATTATAAATTACAAAACAATTAGAATCAATAGGATGATTCTTAATCATTTTAATCAGTATCTCCATTTTAATTTAACCTGAAATATTTATTGTTCTGCCCCCATCAACAGTTATTTGTTGGCCTGTAATCCATCTTGCATTTTCAGAAAGTAAAAATGAAACTGCTTGAAAAATATCATTCGTTGAACCAATTCCTAATGGATAAACAGATAACATTCTTTGTTTTAATTCTTCATTTCCTAAAATATCTTTTGTCATCTCAGTTTCCACAGCACCTGGAAGAACAGAATTAACACGAACTTTTGGTGCCAATTCAACAGCTAATGATCTCATTAAACCATCTAATGCTGATTTTGATGCACCATAGGCACCCATTGCTTTAGCACCGTAATTACTAATATTACTTGATATAAAAATTGCACAGTTCAAAGAACTATTATTTAATTTCTTATTTATAAGAATAGTAGAGATAAGGCTTGCCGCAAAAACATTAACATTAAATGTGCTTTTCAAAACGTTTAAATTTGACATTTTTAAAGGAGCCATTTTCATAATACCTGCACAATGCACAAATTTTATAACTTCAATAGAATTGTTTAGCAAAAAAAGTTTTAATGAATCTTCAACTTCTTCAATTTCTTCCAAATTACATAACCATGTAAGAGTAGAATTTTTTTTTGCACATAAACTTTCAACTTCATTTAACTTTTCTAAATTTCGACCATGCAAAACTACATTATAATCATTAGAAAGTTTAACTGCGATTTTTTTACCAATTCCAGACGTTGCACCTGTTATTAGAACGAATTGCTTTTTCTCCATAATATTATTGGGCTGTAAATCCACCATCTACATTTATTATTGAACCCGTAATCCATTTAGCCATATCTGACACTAAAAAAGCAATAGCATTTGCCACATCTTCTGCATTTCCAAGTCCTAAAGGATGAAGTCTATTAATTAATTCATCGTATTCAGAATTAAAAGAACCACTAATTGAATCTAACATATTTGTTTTCACAAATCCTGGCGCAACACAATTTACTCTTATGTTTTTAGACGCCAGCTCAATTGCAAGTGACTTTGTTATTCCGTGTAAAGCCGATTTTGACATCGCATATCCAACATTAGCTGCTGATCCAACACAACCATATACGGATGAGATAAAAATAAATGATCCTGATTCTCCAGTAAAAACTGACTTATTACTACAAATTTTGGCTAATTCTAAACCAGCAATTGAATTAAGTTTTAATACATCAAGAAGTATTTTATCATTAAGTGATTTTAAAGGAGACAAATAAGGCCTGCCTGCCAAATGCACAAAACCATTAACTTTACCTACCTCTGATACCGCATTAAAAATTTTTGCTTTTAACTCATTCGAGTCCAACAAATCAAGAGCTAGAATTTTTGTACTATTCTCACAAATTTCAGCCGTTTCATACAGGCCTTTTTCGTTCAAATCTATCAAAATTAAAGTTGCCCCTAATTTAGATAATACTATACTTGTTGCTCTACCAATTCCTGATGAAGCTCCCGTAATAATATATTTTTTACCTAATAATGAGATCGGATTATACACTCTTGATTGATTGATTTAATTATTTGTTAGTAATTCGTATAAACCACCAATAGTTTTAGCTTCAACAATTTCTGCAGCTGTAATAGTTTTTTGAAATTCTTCTCCTGAATAAGCTATTATTGATAAACTTGTTAATGAATCCCATGCATCAAAATCAACAATTGTATCAGTTAATTGTACAGTGTCTTCTTCTAACAATTCAGCCATTTTTTCTAAAAAATCTTCCATTTTATTTTATTTTTTTTTAATATTCTATTATTTCACAAAAAGATAAGGGACCTACATCCATTAATAGAGAAGCCCAAGTTAAACCTACACCGAAACCAGAAAAACAAACTTTTAATCGATTTTCTTTAATCTGTTCCGATATATTAAAACATGTTACTACAGGAACTGTAACACCGCTAGAATTACCAAAATTTTCCACTACATTCGCGGGCATTTTTTCTCTGGCAACCCCAATTTTATCGGCAACTTTATTAAGCATAAATTTATTTGGCTGATGAAATAAATAGTAATCAACAGCATTCTTGTCTGTTTTTGCCATTTCTAATAAAGATTCAATCATTGGCGGAACCTCTGCTTGAACAAAATTAAAAACATCATCACCTTTCATTACTAAATTTTCTTTGCTTCTAAAATTACCACTGGCATCTTCATATAACACTGAAGTTTCACTTGAAATTGGCAATTTTGCTCCTCCTGCAGGAATTTGTAAAGCAAATGCCCCAGATCCATCCATTTTTATTGTACCAAAAATTTCAGTTTTCTGGGACGATTTTTCTACAATTGTAATTGAAGCTGCATCGCCTATTAACGGATTACTATTTCGATCTCTTTTTGAAACTTTGGTACTTAAAACATCTGCATTTACAACAACAATTTTAGAAATTGAAGGCTGTTCCAACAACATAAAAGCTTGATTCAGCCCAATAATAAAACCGGCACATCCTTGATTAATATCCAAGCAAATCATATCCTGTTTTAAATTAAAATGTCCCTGAATAACATTACTTGTTGGAGGCATTATATAATCTGGCGACTGTGTGACAAAAATCAATGCATCAATATCTTCTTTTTTTAATTTTCCTGTAGAAAAAAGATAATCCAAGCCTTTAATAGCTAAATCAGATGAACAGATTCCTTCTGGTGCAATTCTTCTTTTATTCAACCCAAGAGCAGCCTTTAATTTTAATGATTTTGCTGTAGAAAAGTTGTAATTTTCCATCTCATCCTCAAAATGAATTTCTCTCGAGGGCATCACCACCAACATTCCTGTAATTTCTTTGTCTTTGAAGTACAGATTCATTACTTGATGTATTTACTTAATAGACTAGAAATACTATCAATATTTGAAAAATTTTCTGGCAATATATCTACACCATCTATTGATATATCAAAAGTTTCATCTAAACTTGTTACCAAAGTCACCAAATCAAATGAATCTAACATTCCTGCTTCAATAAAGTTTTCAACAGGTTCATTAAAATCAAACTCTGGTCTTATATCATTTAGTATTGAAATTATTTTATTATTCATAGCTAATCGTTTTATTACTTAGTATAAAATTATACATTTTTTCTTCAACAAACCCATAATGTTTGTATCTCTTTATGGCATTTTCGTTACTCTTAATTACCCAGAAAATATGCCTATTTGTGTCTTTCCCTTTACTTTCAAAAAAATTAAAAAGTTTAGAGCCAATTTTTTTCTCTCTGAAATCTGGATGAACAAACCAATATCTTAAATACAATGTACTTCCTGTAATTTCATATATTAAGAACCCTCCTAAGGTATTGTTTTCTTCATATACCAAGATATTTTTATTTTCAATCCATCTTATCAATTCATCCTTCTCTGGCAATTGCTCTGCCTTTTCATCGAAAAAAGCATTAAACAAATTTTGAATTGAAAACAAATGATCCTTTGAGGCTTCTTTAATTCCCTCCACTTTATCTGATAAAAAATCCTTTCCACCACTTATTCTATTCATTCTAACGAGTGATGTATAATAATGAAATGAATGCTTATAGAAAATATCCAATAATTCCGAAGTTTCTTCACGTTGAACAATATCCAAAATCAAAATTTCATCCTGAAATTCCCTAATAAGATTAGGAAGTGATTTACTTAATTGTTCATTAGAAGAAGCTATAAAGAACAAAGTACAATGACTTGCTTTTTTATAAATAAAGTACGTCACTTCTCCTTGATCTATTATATAGAAATTACCATTAGATATCCATATATCAATTTTCTCGCGATTAGGATAAAAATTAGTAATTAGCTTTTTCTTATAATTTTTAATTTTAATTAGAGCATTACTAATTTCATTAAAATCATCTACGCTTTTCATTACTCATTAATCTTATTTTTCAACAAAAGACGATCAATTTTCCCATTGGTATTTCTAGGTAACTCTTCCATAAATATATAAACAGTAGGAATCATATATTTAGGAATTTCATTGGAAAGCAATTTTCTAAATTCTACTATTGAAATCTCTTTATCCGCTTCATAAAAAAGAGTAATTTCCTTTTTATTTACATTGTACACAACACAACCATTCTTAGCAATTTTCAAAGTATTAACAATGACATGCTCAATTTCTCCTAATTCAATTCTATACCCTAAATGTTTAATAAGACTATCTTTTCGTCCCTTAAATATGATTTCATCTCTTTCGTTAACAGAAACAATATCTCCAGTTCTGTAAATGATTTCTGGATACGATTTATTAAGAGGATTTTGAACGAAAGCTAATGCTGTTTTTTCAGGATTATTGTAATATCCCATTGCAAGAGATGTACCTCTAACACATAATTCTCCTTCTTCTCCTTTTGTTACTAATCTATCTTCATCGAGAATCAAAACGTCTGTATTTCTACATGCAAAACCAATTGGTAATGGTTCGTTGTCAGGAACATCGCGATCAACAATAAAATAAGTACAATCTAATGTAATTTCTATAGGTCCATATAAATTGGCAAACAAACACTCCTTCAAATTATTTTTCCAATAATTAAATTGCTTTGTTGGGAATACTTCGCCGGCAAACCATACCGTTTTTAAAGATGGTAGTTTAATATTTTCTAAAAGCGACATATTGGCTATGTTTACCATAATAGTTGGCACCCAAAAAAGAAATGTTGTTTTCTCTTTTTCCAAAATTTCTAAAATTTTGATTGGAAAAGCGGCTAAACTGTCAGGTATCAACACTATTGTACTACCTTTTGACATTAACATACATAATTCATAACTATAAATATCAAAAACAAGTGGCGATAAAGATCCAATTATTTCATCATCTGTAAACTTAAAAGTATCAATAGACCATTCTGTAAAATCAACGAAACTCTTATGATTAAGAACTACTCCTTTTGGAGTTCCTGTAGATCCAGATGTATTAATAATACAATAAGGATCTGTATCAATTAATGTTGAAAGCCTATTTAGTAAAAAATCACTATCATCAATATTTGCTTCAAAATCAATCGTATCAATATTTAGTATTTTTTGAGAAAGTCCAAGATTTTCTAAATTTTTAACATATGCAGAATTTGTCATAATAAGTTGTGGCTCTATCAAGGAAATAATATTATTTATTCTTTCCATCGGAGTTTTTATATCTAAATTCATATAGATATTTCCACTAAATGTAATTGACATATCAGAAATAACACTATCAATATTTTTTGGAAGAAATACTGCAATTGGTTTATTTACATCGTTTACCAAATTTACTATTTGATTTCCTAAAATCTGTGCTTTCTTATCTAAGCTAGAAAAAGTTATTTTTTTTTCTCCTTCAACTACTGCTATTTTATCTCCACATTTCTTTACAGTTTCAACAAAATATTCTATTACATTTTTAATCATCATTATTACTTTAATTATTTTGAACTCTTAAAATTAATCTACAAATCAGATCTACCTCTTCTATAGTTAAATCATAATATAATGGCAAACACAAAACTCGTTTCGAAATATTGTCAGTTATGTTAATTTTTTTTGGCTCAATATAGGGCAAAGCACTTGCTAAAGAAGGATAAAAATAACGTCTAGTAAATATTTCATTACTGTCAAGAACTGATTTAATTTTGAGTAATAATTCTTCACTCTCCAGTACTACGCAATAATATGCGAAATTTTGCTCAGAATCATTATGCCAAACTGGTCGATAAGCTTTTAATGTTTCCAGTTTCTCATTATATCTTGACACTATTGATTTCCTATTGTTACGGATATTTTCAATATGATTTAAATTCACTAGCCCCATTGCCGCATGAAATTCTGAATTCTTTCCATTTATTCCTAATTCAGAAAAGCTATCAAAACCAGAAATCCCAAAATTACGGATATAGGCAAGTTTTTTAAGTAAATTTGCACATTTCGTTACAATTAAACCACCTTCAATAGAATGATATAATTTTGTTGCATGAAGAGAACATGTCGTAATATCACCGAATTCGAAAATAGATTTCCCATTAATTTGTACTCCAAAAGCATGAGCACCATCGTAGATTACTTTTAAATTATGCTTTTTTGCAATATTTTCAATAGCAACCACATCGCAAGGATTGCCATAAACGTGTGTGGCCAAAATTGCTTGCGTTTTTTCAGTTATTGCGCTTTCTATTTTTGAAGCATCGATATTCAATGTTTTCTCATCTATATCAACAAAAACAGGAGTACATCCTTCCCAAACAATACAAGAAGTAGTAGCAACAAACGAAAAGGGTGTTGTTATTATTTCTCCAGTAATTTCTAAAGCTTTAATAGCCATTTGCAATGCTACTGTACCATTCGTAACAAATAATAAATGATTTACAGCAAGGTATTCTTTAATATTCATTTCAAGCTCACTTGCTAATGGCCCCATATTGGTCAGCCATTGTCGTTTCCAAATACCATCGATTAATTGTTGGTATTCTTCTTGGGGTGGTAAAAAAGGTCTTGTAACCGGTATCATTATTTCTTCATTATGTTTTTAACGTCATTTATACTTTGAAATTTAAATATAAATGCTAAAGATATATAAATTACAATGCCTACAATACTAGAAATTATAAGCCTTGATATATTATTATACGCTATCAAATTATTGTTTACAAAAAAAACAACTACTCCCATACAAATTGAAATTATAAATATGGGAAGAATATCCAACAATTGTTGCTTCATTGTATAATCAATCATCGAACCTGCATAATGGGTATTAATAAAGAGAGCTAATATCGAAGCAATAACATACCCAATCATTAAAGATGTAAATCCAAAAAAAATTGAAATTACAATTATTAAAACAAATATAACCTTCTTAATAATTTCCAATCTCAAAAATAAATCACTTCTTCCCTTTACTTGAAGAATCATCAAATTATAGAGATGTAAAGGGTATAAAATTCCTGATAAGCAAATAATTTGAAAAATTGGAACAATTGGCAGCCATTTTTCAGTAAACAAAAAAACAACTAACTGATCAGCTAATAATGCCATCAACACTATAATAGGTGTAATAATAAATAACACAATCAACATAATTTTCTTATAAGCAGCTCTTAAGCCACTAATATCATCCTGCACCTTAGCAAACAACGGAAAAACAATTTTATTTAATACCGCCGAAACATTGCCAACGGGCAACATCATTAAGGAATTGGCTCTCGTATAATAACCTACCAATACTGGACTATATACTCTTCCTATTATTATTTGATATATATTAGTGAAAATAGTATCTAAAAGCGAAGAAAGCGTCATTTTATATCCAAAATAAAAATGCAATCTGAATTTATCAATGTCAAAAACAAACTGCGGTCGCCAATCTGAGGAAAACCACAAAAAAAAGGAAGTTAATAAATTTGTTGTCAGCATCGAATACACCAAAGACCAAACGCCAAAACCATTATAGGCAAACACTATTCCAAGAATACTACCAATCAGCAATGCAGGAAAAGTAATTAAAGCTTGCCTTTTAAACTTCATTTCCTTTGTCAAAATTGTATTTTGAACAGTTCCAAAAGCTAAAAAAACAAACGAAAACCCGTAAATTCTAGCTATATCTGAAAGCATTGGCTGCCTATAAAATAATGCTATATAAGGCGCTGCAAGAAAAAAAAGCAAATATATCAATATGCTAACTCCAAGATTAAAGAAAAAAACAGTTGAATAATCCCTTGTATCAACCTCTGAAACCCTTATTAGCGAACTAGTCATGCCCCCTTCAAATAATGCTGTCCCAATTCCAATAAATACTGTTAACATACCTATCAGTCCAAATTCAGAGGGCAATAGAATACGTGCAAAAATTAATTGCACTAAAAAAGTAAGGAGTTGCGTCGAAAATTGCTGCAAAAAAGACCAAAAAAATCCAGAGAGAACTTGTTTTTTTAAAGACACTAATTTTATAATTTATTTAAGTATATAGACTCAGATTTTTTATAATATTTTTCTGTTTAGATGTCAAGATTTAAAATTAAATTTTCGAATCTAAAACACCACAAAAATCAATTACAATTTTCGAATCATCTATAGATAAATTTTTAAATTCATTATGAGCTACCAAAAAGACAATAATATCAGCTTTTTTAATTGCTTCCTCGAAAGGTGTTAATTTAAAAACTTTATGATTATTTATATTTGGTTCTACTATAAAACAAATATCATCATGTGAATCTTGTAATATTTTTTGAGCTATGTACTTAGCAGGCGATTCTCTTAAATCATCGATATTTGGCTTAAAAGCTAATCCCATAATAGCTACACTAGCTTTTTTACCATGTTTCAATTGAAAATCAAGTTTTGCTGATTTTACTTTCTCAGCGCACCAAAAAGATTTATAATTATTAATTTCTCTAGCTTTACCAATAATCTGAGACTCTAATGGATAATCAGCAACAATAAAATAAGGATCTACAGCGATACAATGACCACCGACACCGCAACCTGGCTGTAAAATGTTTACTCTTGGATGTTTATTTGCTAATCTGATTAGTTCCCATACATTAATATCTGCTTTATCACAAATCAAAGACAACTCATTAGCGAAGGCAATTTGAACATCTCGCGAAGAATTCTCTGTTAATTTACACATTTCAGCTGTTCTTGCATTAGTCTTATGCAACTCTCCTTTAACAAATTGTCTATAAAACGATACTGCCTTTTCTGTTGAGATGTCATTAACACCCCCTATAACTCGATCATTATTCACTAACTCATACATTACATTGCCGGGTAGAACACGTTCAGGACAATAAGCAATATGTAGTTTATCTTTTAATTCAGGTCGCTGACTATGAATTAAATTCATCATTTTTTCAGTAGTTCCTATTGGTGAAGTTGACTCTATTATGTACAAATCTCCTTCTTTCAACAAAGGTATAATTCCAATTGTAGCAGCTGTCACAAATGAAATATCAGGCTCATTTTTAGCTTTAAAAGGCGTTGGCACTACTATTATATATGTATCAGCTAAAATAGGTGTGCACGAAGCTTTCAAGAAACCATTGGAAACTGCTCTAGCTACCGCTTCATCAAGACTTGGTTCAACTATATGAATTTTTCCTGCATTTATTGTATCTACAACATCTGAATTTATATCAACTCCATGAACATGAATATTGTTATTTGCAATTAAAGCTGCTGTTGGCAATCCAATATATCCTAAGCCAATCATTACTACATTTTCATTATTCATACTATTTATTTAAAGAAATTATATATTCTACTATTTGCTTGCTAGCATCCCCGCTTCCATATGGATTATGCAAAGCACTCATTTCCATATATTCTGACTGGGAACGCAACAAATTATTACATTCTCGTACAATTCTATCTTTATTGGCTCCAACTAAAATAACTGTTCCTGCATCAACAGCTTCAGGACGTTCAGTTGTATCTCTCATAACCAATACAGGTTTTCCTAAACTAGGTGCCTCTTCTTGAACACCCCCAGAATCAGTTATAATTAAATATGATTGATTCATTAACCAAACAAAAGCCGGATAAGCCAATGGTTCAATTAATTTAACATTTTCTATGTCTGATAATATTTCATAAACCGGCCCCTTAACATTTGGATTCAAATGGACTGGGTAAATAATTTGAACATCAATATTGTCTTTAGCAATTTCTTTTAATGCTTCACAAATATTTATAAATCCATCTCCATGATTTTCTCTACGATGCCCAGTAACCAAGACTAGTTTTTTTTCAAAATCTATAATTGTTTTTAATTTTTCAATTTCTACATTTTTAATAGAATCTACTATCTCACTACTTTCCAATAAAGCATCGATAACAGTATTACCTGTCACTACTATAGATTTATTTGTAACATTTTCTTTTATTAGGTTTTCTCTTGATTTTTCTGTTGGCGCAAAGTGATAATCTGCTAACCGTCCAGTAACTTGCCTATTAATCTCTTCTGGGAAAGGTGAATATTTATCATTGGTACGTAAGCCAGCTTCTACATGGCAAATTTTTGCACCAGAATAAAAAGCAGCAATGCTTGACGCCATGGTTGTAGATGTGTCTCCATGCACAAAAACATAATCTGGTTTGAAATCTTCTAAAATGGGCTTTAAACCCATTATAATATCCGCCGTTAATGAATACAAATTTTGATTTGGTTTCATCAAATCTAAATCATAATAGGGTTCTATCTCAAAAAAATCCAACACTTGATCTAACATTTCTCTATGTTGCGCTGTAACACAAACTCTAGTATCAAACTCTTTAATATGCTTCTTGAATTCATTAACTAATGGAGCCATTTTAATTGCTTCAGGTCTTGTGCCAAATATTACTAAATTTCTAATCATTATATAACAATATCATAAAATAAAACAGGAATATACTGTATGCGATAAATCATCTAATCAATTACTAAACATCTAATTCATTGATCACTTTTTTTACCGCCAAGAAAAAAATCATACTAAAAAAACCTACAATTCCACCGATAAAGAGTCCCTTTATTTTTCCCGTTTTTTCTTTCTTCAGCGGCAAAATTGGCCTATCTATTACTTGGATTAAAGGAGTTTCTCTCCTTAAGGTTACTTTTGACAATTCAGCCTGCTTAACCAACTCTGTTAGCACAGCTGTATTTGCCTGAACATCGACCTGTCTTCTTGCCGATGGAGCACGACGAACATTAAGAGCTGGATTCAGCATAAAAGTATTGTCATTGGCCACTGCAACTCCAGTAATGGCCCCATTCAATTCTGCACGAACGGAATCAACTTGGTGCGTCAGAATCTCCATATTCTGACGTGCCTTTTTGCTTTTAGTCTCCACGTAAAACTTACCAACTTCTTTTGCTAGTACCTCACAAAACCGTAGTGAAAATAATTCATTGTTAGAAGACATATCCATCGTAATTATAGAAATCTTTTTATCTTTTTGTGCTACAGACAACGAATTTTTCGACAAATCTTGATATATCACTCCTAAAATACTGTCATGGACTCGTGTAAAATACTTACGTTTAGTGTCAAGCAAAAAAGAAATATTTTTAAGTTTAGAATTATCCTTCCATTCGTCTCTCCATTCTTTATCCTGAATATACATCTCTGCCAAAGAGATAACTTTACCATTTACAGTAACCGGTGTTAATAAAGTTTGCTCGACCATTCGACGAGATTTAAATAATTCTGTCAAATTTGAACCGGTGAATATGCTTCCACCACTACCTCCAAGATCGATTCCGATTGAACTAGCTAATCCTAAAGCCCCTCCTAAACCACCTGCGCCAGCTTTCTCATCTTCTAAAGCAAATGTTAATGTTGCTGTATAAATAGGCTTTTTAATAAAAGAATAAGCCAATCCAATTAAGGCTCCAAATATTCCAGCTAAAGCGATAAATTTCCATTTAGTAAATAAGTACTGATACCATTCTTTTGTTTTTTTAATAAATTCCCTTAGTGAGATTTCATCATTAACTTTTAATTCTTTTTCCATTAAAATAATACTATTTAAACGCTGTAACAATTAACAATGCCAAACTAGAGACAACACTACCGATTCCAACCCATTCTCCAGCTGTCATTTTCTTAGATTGTGGTTTCTCTGGAACAACAATTTGAGAGTCTGGCTCAACAGTAGGATACGATCTAAAGAACAAAAATGATGTTGTCACAGCAGCTTTTCCATTTGGATAAATTATGTACGCTTTTTTCTTCCAACCTTTATTATCAACACCTCCAACTGAATTTAGATAGTACTTAAATCCTTTGCCTTTTCTATATGGAATTTCAGATGTTAGTAATACATTACCTGTTATTTTCACACCTTCATTATAAACCGATACCTCAATTTCATCACCAGGAAACAAGGTAACATTTGAATAATGATTTTTATCTTTTACAATTTTTTCCCAATTAACAGGAATTGTAGAAAACTTTTGCTCTTCTTTCAACTTCTTAACCAGTTTGCCTTTCAATGTATCATTTTTTGCTAAGTTAAGATCAATACTTTCTAATTTCTCTATTTCTTCTTGTTTAATTGGTCGTTTAATTTTCATTCCATCTAGATTAGCTATAGAAGTTAAACCACCCGCTCTCATTACAACATTATAAACAGTTTCTTTTTTATTTGCTAAAACATACTTTCCAGGATATCCTACAGCTCCACTCACAGTTACCATCTGAGGCTTCTCATAAACTGGCATTCTACGAATGTTTACAACATCAAATGGCTTTAAAACGAAGTTTTTAATTTGCTCGTTATTTTCTGCAGTAATTTCAAGTTCAACTAATTCAACACGATTAGGATCTGCATCATCTATGGCATCAGATTTAATCATTCTAGCAATTTCTACTCTTTTTGAAGCAGAACCAGTTAAGCCTCCGACTTGAACTACTAAATCATTTAAGGTTAAATTTTCAAAATATTCATATTCGCCAGGATTTTTTACTTCTCCATCTATGGTAACCTTATATTCTTCTCTAAAATCTAAAATAGAATAAACTGTAACTATATCTTCTCTTTTTAATTCAATATCTGCATTTAAATCTCCTGACAAAGCAGCACCTAAGTCTACATTAACAATTTCTGTTGTTAAATCTGTTTTTAAACGGATGATTCTTGCTCTTTTACTATAAGCATCCTCCTTTAATCCTTCCGCTCTTGTGACAAGATCTGAAATTCTCATTCCTTCTGTAAAAGAATAATAATCTGGTCTGAAGACAGCGCCTTCAATCTTGATACGATTCTCAAATCGATTAAGAATCTTAGTAATTCTAAAAACATCACCTGATTGAGGTTGATAAGAATTATATTCACTCTCGTTTATATCGTGAACTTTAAATTCTTTTCCTGTCTTTTGTAATACATTTACTGAAGCTGTATAAGCAAACTCATTAAATCCAGACGCAAAATTTAATAAATCAGAAAACTTCTCGCCTTTTTTCATTTCAAAAATGCCAGGACGCTTAACTTCTCCCTCAACGGTAACTCTTTGACTATAAGCAGGAATTCTAATTACGTCATTTTCCTTTAAAGAAATATTATCAGATTGATCTCCTTTAACTAAGAATCTATAAATATCAATATTCTTGTAAACTTTATTGTTTCTTATCAATTCGATGTTTCTATAACTACCATTTTTTCCAGGCCCTCCAGCTAAGTGCAAAGCATTATAGACAGTCGCTAACGAAGAAATCGAATAATTACCTGGCTGCTTACCTCCAACAATTGTTACTTTTATAGTACGTATTTTTCCCAAACTAATGCTTACTTGAGATTGTCCAGAACGAACTGTACTGTAAACTTTAGCGATAGCTGCTTTAATTTTTTGTGTGGCAGCTTCAACAGACATGCCCGAAACAAAGATTTGCCCTACATAGTCTATACTTATTTTTCCTTCTACGCTTACAGGAATATTGGCATTATACTCTTGAACACCATAAACACTTACTTGTAATTCATCACCAGGACCAAGGATGTAATTAATAGGAGTTGCTAAATTTAAATCTGGCTCAAAATTTAAAGTAGGATTATCAAATAACTCTGATCCAAAAATTAATGCATTTACAGAATCTTTTACTTTTTCATTTTTTATTTCACCTTGTTTCCTTCCAAAATCTGACGTTTTTTCTCCAGTTTTTAATTTATTGTCCTTATTTTTTTCTTTAATATCTCCTTTAGCATTTTTCTTTTCATAATCATTAAGTTTTACCTTAAGTTTATTAAACTCTGTCTGACTCATCCCCTTCGAAATTGCCATAGGTTCAACCTGATCTATAGTTGCATTATTGCTTTTTAACTGAGCGCTAATTTTTGCCAAATCATCGTCTGATAAGTAGTCAACTTTTACAGTACTTAAATCTTTAGATTTCATTATATCTTGTGCAGTAGCACTAAAAGTAATTAATGCAAAAATTAGAGTAAGAACGTATATTATTTTTTTCATATTATATGGAAAAATTATTTGAAAAATATTTTCTTTTTATGAGTATTGTTTTAGATAATAGTCTTTATAAGAGCCAGAAGTAACATTTTGAAGCCATTCTTGATTACTAAGATACCAATTGATAGTTTTTTCTAATCCTTCCTCAAAAGTAACTGAAGGTTTCCACCCTAATTCTTTATTAATTTTTGAGGCATCAATTGCATAACGCAAATCATGACCTGGTCGATCTTTTACATAGGTAATTAGTTTTTCCGAAGTCCCACTATCCCTATTTAATTTCCCGTCCATAATTTTACACAGCAATTTAACTAGCTCAATATTTTTCCATTCATTAAATCCTCCAATATTATACGTTTCATGATTTTTTCCTTCATGAAAAACTAAATCTATTGCAATAGCATGATCTTCAACAAAAAGCCAATCTCTTGTATAATTTCCATCACCATACACTGGTAATGGTTTATTATTTATAATATTATTTATAAAAAGAGGAATAAGCTTTTCAGGAAAATGATATGACCCATAGTTATTTGAACAATTGGTAAGAACATATGGCAATCCATAAGTTTCTCCGTAGGCTCTGACAAAATGATCTGAACTAGCTTTTGAAGCTGAATATGGCGAGTTTGGATCATATGGCGTTTCTTCAGTAAATAACCCAGTAGAACCTAGAGAACCGTAAACTTCATCTGTACTGATATGATAGAATTTTTTTCCTTCAAAATTTCCTTTCCATTGATTCTTAGCTGCGTTTAGCAAATTCATAGTACCAATAACATTTGTCTTAACAAAAGCAAGAGGGTCTTCAATTGAACGATCCACATGTGATTCTGCCGCTAAGTGCAAAACCCCGTCAAAATCATGTTTTTTGAAAAGTTCATTTATAAAAATTTCATCAATTATATCTCCTTTAACAAAAGTATAATTTGCTTTGTCTTCAATATCTCTTATATTTTCCAAATTCCCAGCATAAGTTAATGCATCTAAATTAAAAATCTGATATTCTGGATATTTATTTACAAAACGTCTTACTACATGAGAACCAATAAAACCAGCACCGCCAGTTATTAGAATTTTTTTCATTTTTTTTAATACTTTTTATTAATTTAATAAATCTGAATTTTGTTTTTCTAATTCATTATATATATCTTTTACATCTTGCGAATTTTCTTTTTGCAAAATCAAATTAGCATTATCTGTATGTACAAAAATAGTATTTCTTAATCCTAAAAAAGTTGTATGACTATCACAGCCGATAACCATATTCCCATTAAGATCTATAGGATGTCCTTTCGATACTAAATATTCGTATACTGACTCAAAAGATCCAAGATCGGACCAAGAAAAAGATGCAGGAACTACCTTAATTTTTTTACTTCTTTCCATCACAGCATAATCAATGCTTATTGATGGTATTTGCATTGATAGTTCTAAATCTAAAAACCCTTCTTTTGAAGCTTCCCAAACTGTTCTAGATTTCTCATAAACATCTGGCTGAAATTGTCTTAATTCATCTAATAACACACTTGCTTTGAAGCAAAACATACCGCTATTCCATAAAAAATTTCCTCTTGCAATGAATTCTTTCGCTGTAGTTTCGTTTGGCTTTTCGCGAAATGACAATACTTTATCTCCTTTAGATTCTATATAACCATAACCTGTCTCTGGCTTCGTTGGAATAATTCCGAAAGTAACAATATAACCTTCTTGAGCTTTAGAAATAGCTTCTTGGATCGCATTATTATATCCCTCCATTTTATCTATTATATGATCTGAAGGTGTAACAATTAATATATCCTCAGGATTTGAAGCAAAAGCCGCAAAAGCAATTGCGGCCGCTGTATTTCTTGGAGTTGCTTCTACAATATTTAGATACGAAGTTTTCGTCTTATCCATAACTTTGCCACTTAGATGATGGTTATCGACATTTCCTACCACCATTACTTTATCTGCTAAATGACTATTGCGTTCTACAGTCATTTCAAATAAAGATTTACCTTCAAATATTTCTAAATATTGTTTAGGTTGACTTTTTCGTGAAAGAGGCCATAGTCTACTACCAACCCCTCCCGTTAAAACTACATGTATTATCGATTTTTTTGTTTCCATTTTCTCTAAAACTAAGAAAAGATTTTTAGCTCTATAATCTATTATCGGCTACAGTACCTAAAACTCCTTTTACATCATACAATAAACTATTTGCTTTTTGCAATTTAGCAAAATCCAATTCTAGAAATTCAGCATGCGAAACTCCAAGAACTATTGCATCAAATTTATTATTTGGAATAGAGTTAAATGTTACTAAATTATATTCTTTTTTTACATCATCTGTATTTGCAAGCGGATCAAATATTGTAACTAAAATTCCGTATTCCTTTAATGCCTTTACAACATCTACAATTTTAGTATTTCGTACATCTGGACAATTTTCTTTGAAAGTAATTCCAAGCATTAACAGTTCTGCACCATTAACAGAAATACCTTTTTTTATCATTAGTTTCACTATCTGTGAAGCTACATATTCTCCCATGCTATCATTTAATCGTCTTCCAGCTAATATAATTTCAGGATGATATCCGAATTCTTGTGCTCTTTGAGCTAAATAATAAGGATCTACACCAATGCAATGCCCTCCAACAAGACCCGGCTTAAATGGCAAAAAGTTCCATTTTGTCGCTGCTGCTGCTAATACTTCTTGGGTGTCAATATTCATTAAATTGAATATTTTAGCCAATTCATTTACAAAAGCAATATTAATATCTCGCTGTGAGTTTTCAATAACTTTTGCTGCTTCTGCAACTTTTATTGTTGGAGCTAAATGAGTTCCTGCTGCAATAACAGATTTATATAAAGCATCAACTTTTAATCCTATTTCCGGGGTTGAACCAGAAGTAACTTTTAGGATTTTTTCAACAGTATGTTCTTTATCTCCTGGATTGATTCTTTCTGGAGAATATCCAGCAAAAAAATCTTCATTAAATTTTAAACCAGAAACACGTTCTAAAACAGGAACGCATTGTTCTTCTGTAACTCCAGGATATACTGTAGACTCATAGATCACAATATCTCCTTTTCTCAATACTTTGCCAACTGTCTCACTCGATTTATATAACGGAGTCAGATCAGGTCTATTATTTTTATCGACTGGAGTAGGAACCGTAACAATATAATAATTACAACTTGCAATATCATCTACTGAAGTTGTGCAATACAATCCTTTTTCGTTAGGTTTTTCAACTAAAACCTTTTGCAGAATATCATCTTCAACTTCTAAAGTTGAATCGATTCCTGTTTTTAAAGAATTGACTCTCGATTCATTTATATCAAAGCCAACAACTTCATATTTTGTTGCAAATAATCGCGCTAAAGGCAGACCAACATATCCTAAACCAATAACCGCAATTTTCACATTTTTTTCTAATTCCATTTCTTCAATTTATTTAGGTCGTTAAAATTCACGGCTTCGCCGTTCCAAGTCACAAATCTCTGACTCAGCTACCTAAATTAATCATTTTCGGCAAATATAGTACAATAACTCTAGTTATTCAATACGGTTTCCCGTAATCCTTAAAAACTAATTGTTAATAAAAAAACACTTAATCCCAAACACTTATTAATCAGGCTGTAAATAATTACTTTATAAAAAAAACAGAAGAAAAAAATCTAAAAAAGACTTTCTCTTCTGTTAATTTTACTAGGATAACGCTATTATTTATATTTTATTTTCAAAATACATCCTAAACTTTCTAATACCAAAGTATAATAATTATTTGAAACTTCTTGAACCACCCCACTTTGATTGCTGAATACACCCGATTCTATTTTAATTTTATCTCCTACTTGAATAGCAGAAACTGAAACATCACTAATATTAGGAGCTTTAAGACTTTTCTTTATTGTTTCTATTTCTTCATTTTTCACAATTGCGGGTTTTCCTAGCCAAAACAAATACCTAACAACCCCTGCCACATTAAAAACAGAACTTCGCTCTGAGTCTGGCAATTGAACAAAAACGTAAGAGTTAAAAAGTGGCACTTCTATCTTCTTCTTTCTGTCAGACCATTGTTTAACCTGAGTAACAAGCGGACAATAACATTCCACTCCCAATTGATTGAGTTTATCGGCTACTTTTTTTTCCCATTTAGGTTTTGTATAAACTACGTACCAATTCATTTTTTTATTTATTAAAGAAGTAAAACTCAAATACTACTTCACATTTTTACATCATTTCACTTCACTTAATACAAAAATCAATTTAAGACCCTATTCCTCTATATACAAAACCAATAGCCTCAAGTAACTTCGCATCTAAAATATTTCTTCCATCAAAAACAAAAGCTGGCTTATGCATAGAATCATAAATCTTTTGCCAGTCATAAGTCGTAAATTCGTCCCACTCCGTTAAGACTGCAATTGCATGAGCATCTTTACATGCTTCATAAGCATTTTCAAACACATTTAATGCATTTATATTTTCTTGACTAGATCTTGTTTCCAAATAATTTAAATCACTCAACATTTTATTTTCAGACACTTTAGGATCGTAAACTGAAATTTTAGCTTGTTCGTTTATTAAATCATTAGCCACATAAATTGCTGCTGATTCTCTAGTATCGTTTGTATCTTTCTTGAAAGCCCAACCTAAAAAAGTTATTTTTTTATCAGCTACTGTATTATACAAAGTCTGAACAATTTTATTTGAAAATCTTCTTTTTTGGTGATCATTCATAATAATAACCTGTTCCCAATAATCTGCCACTTCATTCAATCCATATGACTTTGCTATGTAAACTAAGTTTAGAATATCTTTCTGAAAACAAGAACCGCCAAATCCTACTGAAGCTTTTAAGAATTTAGGACCAATTCTGCTGTCCATTCCAATTGCTCTCGCGACTTCACTTACATCTGCACCCGTTTGTTCACATAATTCCGACATTGCATTAATCGAAGAAATTCGTTGCGCTAAAAAAGCATTTGCGGTAAGTTTTGACAATTCTGATGACCAAACGTTTGTTGTCAAAATTTGATCTTTACTTACCCAATTTGAATAAACATCCACCAATGAATTAATTGCCTCTTCTCCTTCTGGAGTTGTATCACCACCAATTAAAATTCTATCTGGATTTAATAAATCTGTAACTGCTGTTCCTTCAGCTAAAAATTCAGGATTTGAAAGAATCTGAAACTGAACACCATTTCCAGTATTATCTAATATACTTTTAATTGCTTCGGCCGTTCTAACTGGCAAAGTTGATTTCTCAACTACAATTTTATTTTGTTTCGCCACTCTTGCAATCTGTCTAGCACATAACTCGATATATTTTAAATCAGCCGCCATACCTTTTCCTTTACCGTAAGTTTTGGTTGGAGTATTAACCGAGATAAATATCATTTGAGCATCGTCTATTGCTTCATCAACATTTGTAGAAAAAAACAGGTTTCTTCCTCGTGCTTCAGCCACAATTTCTGAAAGGCCTGGTTCATATATTGGAATATTTTCAGGATTTGGATCATTCCAATCAGCTATTCTTTGTTCATTTAAATCAACAACTGTAACCTGAATGTGCGGGCATTTTTGAGCAATAACTGCCATGGTAGGCCCACCAACATATCCTGCACCAATGCAGCAAATTTTTGTAATTTTCATTTGATCTCTTTTATCTTGATCTTAAATTTTATTTTAAATTATTCCAATACCATCCAACAGCTTCTTTTAAACCTTCTTGCAAAGAATACTTTGGACTATACCCTAGGTTTTTTTTTGCTTTTTCAATACTTGCCAATGAATGGGGAATATCTCCGGCTCTATTCTCTCCATAAATGACTGGAATACCTTTTATTTCTGGATCAAATTCCGACAGGTACTCTTTTAAATATTTAACTAAGTCATTCAATGTATTCCTATCTCCAAATGCAGTATTATAAACAGAATTGATCGCTTCTGGATTTTTTGAGGTCATTGCTAATTCATTCATCTGAATAACATTATCAATATAGGTAAAATCACGCGAATAATTTCCATCTCCATTGATCACTGGACTTTCATGATTCATAAATTGTTTTACGAATTTCGGTATTACCGCGGCGTAAGCTCCATTTGGATCTTGCTTTCTTCCAAAAACATTAAAATAACGCAAACCTATTGTTTCTAAGCCATAAGTTTTACTGAAAATTTCTGCATATAACTCATTTACATATTTAGTAATTGCATAAGGTGATAGTGGTTTCCCGATAACATCCTCAACTTTTGGCAGTCCTTGAGAGTCGCCGTAAGTGGATGAACTTGCTGCATATACAAATCGTTTTACTTTGGCATCGCGCGCTGCCGTAAGCATATTTAAAAACCCAGAAACATTTACATCATTGGTCGTAATTGGATCTTTAATTGATCTTGGAACAGAACCTAAAGCTGCCTGATGCAAAACATAATCAGCACCTTGAACCGCTATAACACAATCAGACATATTTCGAATATCTCCTTCTACCAATTTAAAATCTGGATTATTCGAAAAATCTTTCAGATTATGACGATGTCCAGTAGCAAAATTGTCCAAACAAACAACTTTGTAACCTAAGCCTAAAAAATACTCCGTCAAATTCGAACCGATAAATCCAGCTCCTCCTGTAATCAAAATTGTACTTTTCATTTCTTTTCCCATTTATTCAAATTTAGCTTTTTTTAAACCGATTCATAAATGATTTCCAAAAACCAACTTTGACTTCCTCTTCATGATAACCATTTGAATAAGCTCCATAACCATATCCATATCCGTAGCCCGTACCATATTTTGCTTTATTTTCATAACCATTCAACACAATACTCACATTGTTTAGCTCTCCACGCTTAAGTCTGGTATTTAACAACGTTATCATATCTTTCTTAGTATAATTCTGTCTTACTATATACAGTGTTACATCTGCAAACTGAACTAATTCTAGTGAATCTGCCACTAAACCAACTGGTGGAGTATCTAAAATGATATAATCGTATTTCTTTTTCAGTTCATCAACCATTTCTTTCATCGCATCGCTTAAAATTAACTCCGAAGGATTTGGGGGAATTGGTCCAGAAAGAATTACATCTAAATTTGGAATTGGAGTCGAATTAGTTATCTCTTCCAAATTATTTTGTTTAATTAAATAATTGACAACTCCCAAAGACGACTTTATTTGAAATTCATCTGCCAATCTTGGTTTTCGCAAATCTAAACCAACAATTACTGTTTTCTTTTCACTTAAAGCAAAAACTGTAGCAATATTAATCGAACAGAATGTTTTACCTTCACCACTAATTGAAGAGGTAATCAGTAGTGTTTTTGATCCGCTAACTTGCTGTTTTTTATATAAAAACTGAAGTGAAGAACGTATCCCTCTAAAAGCTTCTGAAAGAGCCGATTTGGGTTTGTCCAAAACTGCCAAACTACCAGAATCCTTATTAAACCCAATAACTCCAAGCAGTGGAATCTGAGTTAGCTTACTAATATCTTCACTATTTTGAATTGAATTGTTAATGAAAAAAATTACCAATACAAATAACAACGGAATTAAAACCCCTAAAAACAAAGCCATTATATAATTTACAGAGGTTTTAGGACCAATTAAACCTTCTCCTATATCTTTTGCTGGATCAATAAAATGAATATCTGACAGGTTAGATGCTCTTACAATTTCTGCTTCATTTCTCTTCTGAAGGAATTCTGTATAAATATTATCATTTAAATCATATTTTCTTTTAATCTTTAGCAATTCCTGCTGTTCGGCTGGGAGTCTTCTTACTGTACTTTCCGCCTGACCAATTTTTGCATTTATCAAAGATAAATCATACAATAAAGATGCTTTTGCACTAATAATATTCTCTTGAAGAACATTTTTTACTGCTGCCATCTGGTTGTCAAAATCTTTAAATATTTTTTCGCTTTTTACCGCATAAGCCATTTCAGATCTTTGAGTAGAAAGTGCAATAAGCTTAGAAACATTTGCCACAATATTTGGATCTTCAATTCCAGCAACAGAAGGAGCTGGCAATCTTGAATAATCGACACTATTATTTAAATATGATTTTAACGAATTATAATAAGCTATTTTTCTAGTTAGCTGATCCTTTTCAACATCGAAATCCATTATTTTCTCTGAAACTTTAGAACCACCACCTTCTATTTCGTAAACATTTTTATCTTTTTGAAAAGATTTTAATTCGTTACCTGTTTGTTTAAGCTGAGATTCCATTGCCACAAGTGTGCTATCAATAAATCTAATAGTATTTGTCGCAAATTGATTTTTCCCATCAAGCTGTATTTTAATAAGCATTTTTACAGTAGAATTCAAATAATCAACCATCCTGGCCTTATTTGTTCCTTGTAATGACAAAGTTAATATTGATCCTCCACTTCTTCCAGTATCAACATTTATGCTTTTATATCGAGATACAGTTCCATCAAAATCATTAAATCTAACAAAGTATTCCTTTTCTTTATAAAATCCTGGATTGTCATTTATTTGAAGTTTCCAATTCAAAAATGGAAGATTAACACTCTCACCTACTTTGTATTTCTTTATAAAAGTTATCGGTTGTACAGAAGTATTACTATAAGAATTATTGCCATAAGTAATCAGTGAAACTGAGCTGTTTTCAAATGGAATTTGGATTTGATATTCATTTTCACTTAAAAACTTTATGCCAATTAATGTATTTGCAAGCTGTCCTTTTGTTTTATCAATGTCAACATAAAATGGTACAGCTCCGTATGAATCTATTAAATTATATTTTCCTTGTTCTAAATAATCAGTATAAAATTGAAGCTTATCTACCACCAATTCATTATGAGATCGCGATTGTAAGATTGTCGAAATACCATTTACTTGATCAGAAATCCCTCCCCAATTGAAGACTAAACTTGTATTTGCAGTAAAAAAAGGATTGTTTTCTTCTTTAATAGAAACCAAAGTCTGCATTTCATAAATTTTCTCTTTACGAATGTTTATCTGATAAGCGATAGTGAACGCAATAATCAAACTTGCAAGAAACCATTTCCAATAGCCTACAATTTTTAACAAAAAACCTTTAAAATCAAAATGAGAATGATTTTCAAAAATGGCAAAGTCTTTAATATCTAACATTTTAAAAATCTATTTTTACTTTATAATTAGGTAAACTGTAGTAGCTAAAGACAATAATGTAATTATTGTTCCTATTGACTGTATTCCCGTCTGACCTGTTCCCCAAGTTTTTTGTTTTAGCGGTTTTACATATATATAATCATTTGGCTGTAAATAATAATAAGGTGACTTCATTACATTCACATCTGTAAGGTCAAGATTATGCATTTGCACACCAGTCGGAGTTTGGCGAATTACCGTTACTTCTTTTCTATTACCAACGGTCGTAATATCTCCTGCATTTGCAACAGCTTCCAAAATGGTTACATTATCTTTAAACAATGTTTTTGTTCCAGTACTTCCTACCTCTCCATTAATAGTATATCTAAAACCTGCCAACTTCACTGTAACAAAAACATTAGCTTCGCTTTTAAAATATTCTTCTAATAATTTCTTTTCAATTTTTAAACGAACTTCTTCAAGAGTATAACCAATTACATTTATTTCTCCTAAAATTGGCATTCTAATATTTCCATGATCGTCAACTGTAAATCCATCAAAATACAAACTAGATTCGCTTTTACCCGTTTGAGTTGATTGATTTTCTGTGGTATTAAAAATAGAAACTAATTTAGGATCTATTGCTTTTATGTTAATGCTCAAAACATCATTTACCTGTAATCGATATGGTTTTGCTTCCACCGCTGCAATCGCTGATTGCTCGCCAGATTCATTTTTATCCTGAAGATAAACCAAATCTTTAATCGGAATACATGAAGTAAAAAATATTGAAATTAATAGAAACAGAAAAAAGCTTTTTTTTGTCATTCGTTCAATTTTATCACAAACATAGCTTTTCCTTACAGTGTTCAGGAAAACCAAGTTATTATTTTGGGTTGGTTAATTATTTTTAAATGTTTTTTCGAAAGGTATTCTGTGCAAAATGCTTCGCCCTAATGTTATTTCATCTGCATATTCCAATTCATCACCAACCGATATTCCTCTCGCAATCGTTGAGATTATAATCTCAGAATCTGCAATTTGTTTATAAATATAAAAATTTGTCGTATCACCTTCCATTGTTGAACTTAATGCAAAAATAATCTCTGATACACTTCCAGATTTCACTTTTGTCACCAAACTAGAAATATTCAATTGATTGGGTCCAACGCCTTCAATAGGAGAAATTTTCCCACCAAGCACATGATATATTCCTTTAAATTGCCCAGTATTTTCAATTGCCATGACATCTCTAATATCCTCTACTATACATATCGTTTCATGATTTCTAATAGGATTAGCACAGATCTCACAAATTTTAGTATCAGAAATATTATGGCAACTTTCACAAAACTTAATATCCTCACGCATATTTAATAACGCTTGAGATAAAAAGGCTGTTTGTTCTTTCGGCTGTTTCAACAAATGAAGAACCAATCGAAGAGCTGTACGCTTACCAATCCCTGGCAATTGCGACATTTCGTTTACTGCTTTTTCGATTAATTTTGATGAAAATTCCATGACGACAAAAGTAATACTTTTAATGGTTTGGCCTACATTACAACTATTAAATTCAAACCTTAATGATAGTAGGAAATCACTATCAATTATTTTATTTAATATTGATTTGTAGCTAGCAAAACTAATGTACAAGCCACTTCAATTTGAATATCATTTAATTCTAATAATTGATACAATTCTGGATTTTCAGTTCCAGGATTAAAAATTACACGCTTAGGATGTGCCTCAATAATATAATTATAATAATCTCTTTGACGAGCGGGATTTAAATACAATGTAATCGTATCAATATTTTTAACCGGTATTGCTTTAGTCTGAATTTTCACTCCAACAACCTCACCTGCTTTTTGTCCTATTGCTAGCACCGAGTGCCCTTTTCCTACAAGCATATTAACAGCTCTGAATGAATAACGTTCTGGATTTGTTGAAGCTCCTATAACTAATGTTTTTTTGCTTTTCATAGTTTTTATTTAGACTGCAAAAGTAATCAAAAAAGAACGATTAAACCTTATGTATTTGATTCAGAATCGATAGCAATAAAAACAAAATCATAACATAATTTCGTACAAAAGCATCAAAAAATAACTACATTTACTTCACTAACCAATATTTTATGGAATTATTTATTTACTTATTTGCTGCCTTATTCTCAGTACTGAACCCAATTGGAACTGTACCCATTTTTGTTGGTTTAACCCAGCACGATTCTCAGAAAGAAAGATCTCGAATCTCTCTTTGGACTGCGATTAATGTTTTTATCATTTTATTGGTTTCTTATTTTATTGGCCAATATGTTCTAACTTTTTTCGGCATTAGCATCGATGCTTTAAGAATTGCTGGAGGGATCGTAATTGTAAATTCTGGATTCTCTTTATTATCTGGAAAATTCAACAAGAAACGAGGAATCAATAAAAAAATTGAAAACGAAGCACAGCACAGAAATGATATTGCACTTACACCCCTCGCAATCCCAATGCTTGCGGGTCCTGGATCTATGTCACTTTTAATTGCTTTTTATCAAGAACACCATGAAATAAATGAAGTTATAATTTCAACCCTTGCAATCCTTGCAATCGCAATTGCCATCTTTGCTATTCTAAAAAGCGCACATTATTTAGCTAGAATATTGGGAGCCTCGGGTATTGTAGCAATTTCTAGAATTGTTGGCTTTATAGTTATTTCAATTGGAATTCAATATATAGTAAGTGCTATAATCAATATTATTAAAGGGAATTTTTAACTAATATCACTCTACTATAAAAAGAAAAAGGGGTGAAATTATTTAAATTTCATCCCTTTTTCTTTTTGTGAATCCTTTTTTTAAGCTCTTGGCAAGAAAACTTCAGCCATCATACATCTGGCACTTCCACCACCGCAAGCCTCAATTGTATCTAAACTCGAACTTAAAATTTCTGCGTGGTTTTCTAATTGCGAAATTTGTTTTGGAGTTAAGCTTTGATGTGCCGACGCACTCATTACAATATATCTCTTATCATCTTTCCCTCTAACTTCCAACATATTTCCAGCAAAGTTATTCACTTGATCTTCTGATATTAGAATTACTTCTTTCTGATCTTGTTTAAGATTATCCAGAACCATTTTACGTTCTTTCTTATCATCGATAGAATCTGCGCAAATAACCGCAAAAGTTTCACCTAAACACATCATCACATTGGTATGATAAATTAATTTACGCTCACCATCAACAGTTTGAAAAGCTTCAAAAATTACGGGAGCATAATCAAAATCTTCACAGAATTCAATAAACAATTCTTCATCTGCTCTTGGCGATAATGCGCAATACGCTTTTCCGTTTGCTCTATCTAATAACAAACTTCCTGTTCCTTCTAAGAAAATGCCATCTTCTTCTGCAGAAGTATAATCCATGATATTCGCAATTTCAAATCCTTTTTCTTCCAGAGTATCCAAGATATCTTCACGACGTTCTTGACGGCGATTTTCAGCAAACATAGGATAAAGTGCAACGTCTCCATTTTCATGAAATGAAACCCAATTATTTGGAAAAATACTATCTGGAGTATCAGTCTCTAAATTGTCATCGACAACCGTCACATCTACACCCACCCCCCTAAGCTTTTCTACAAAGGCATCAAATTCCTGTTGCGCTTTTGCATTAACGGTACTTGGTAAAAGTCCGTCTAATACTTTTTGATAATAATTATTTACAGCCGTCTGTTCATTCATCCTGAATGCAACTGGGCGAATCATTACGATTGCATTAGTATTTTGTCTCATTTTTTATTTTTTTTTCAAGTTTCAGGTTTCAAGTTTTTCTAGAAGCCTGAAATTTAAAATTCTTTTTTAGTCTCTAATTAATGGAAGCGTCGAACATCTCAACAAACCTTCTTGTTTTGAAATTTCAGCATACGGAATTTCTTCAACGACAAAACCATTTTCACGAAGCCAGTTGTTTAATCTTGTGAAATTCTTTTCAGAAACCACCACATTTTCATCAATTGAAAACACATTTGAAAACATATTATACATTTCGTTTCTTTCAATATGAAATAGATTTTCTTTACCAAAAAGTTTCACTAAATAAAGATAATCTGCTTCTTCACGAAAACCTCGTTTATAAATAATGCCTTTGTTTTTTCCAACCGGCTGAAAACAACAATCTAGATGCAACGCATTATCTCTTGCTTCCAATTTAGATTTCACTAAATCAAATTCTTTTACAATTTTATTTGGGAACAGCGATTTAATATAATTTACACCGTGCATATTTGTTCTTGCAGTAATATAATCTTTATAATCGCTTCCTTTATAAGTTCCAATAAAAATATAGTCATTCCAAAGCATCACATCTCCTCCTTCGATATGAACTTCTTCTGGAGGACGAACTACTTTTAATGGATCAATCTGATCAATTACATATTGAATAGCATCTAATTCACGTTCTCTATCTGGAAGAATATTCGATTTCACAAAGATATCATCAATTACAAACCCAATATCCCTAGCAAAAATCTGATTATAATTTTCAATCATTTGCGGACGATAAACAGTTACATCATATTTCTGAAAAACAGCATTAAAAGCTTCCATTTCAGCAACCATATCTTTTTCTACAGGATAAGTTCCTGCTTTAATATGTTCCAATGATTTAGGATCATAAGCCTCATCTATAGTTGGAGTTGGTCCATTATGAACAGCAGAACCCAGAACTACAGCACGAAGTCGAGACGTTTCGTTCTTTACATTTAATTGCAACATAACTCTATTGTATTTTGAGCAAATATAAAAAAAGCTTCACAGTTAAGTGAAGCTTTCGTTTTTTATTTATTAGACTTAAACTCTCGTAAAGGATGTCCTGTATAAATTTGTCTTGGTCTTCCGATTGGCTCTTTATTTTCACGCATCTCTTTCCATTGCGCGATCCAACCTGGCAATCTTCCAATAGCAAACATTACAGTAAACATATCTGTTGGAATTCCTAAAGCTCTGTAGATAATTCCAGAGTAGAAATCAACGTTTGGATATAAGTTTCTTGATTTGAAGTATTCATCTTCAAGAGCTGCTTTTTCTAATTTTCTTGCAATATCTAAAATTGGATCTTCAACACCCAAAGTTTCTAATACTTCTGTTGCTGCTTTTTTGATGATTTTAGCTCTTGGATCAAAGTTTTTGTACACTCTGTGTCCAAATCCCATTAAACGGAATGGATCATTTTTATCCTTTGCTTTTGCCAAAAACTTATCTGTATCTCCACCATCTTTGTTGATTTCTTCAAGCATTTCAAGTACTGCTTGGTTTGCACCTCCGTGAAGAGGCCCCCAAAGCGCAGAAACTCCCGCAGAAACTGAAGCAAATAAACCTGCATGAGAAGAACCTACCATTCTAACTGTAGAAGTAGAACAGTTTTGTTCATGATCAGCATGAAGAATAAATAATTTATCTAAAGCGTTTACAATTACTGGATTTGCAGCGTAAGGTCCAGTAGGCAATTTAAACATTAATTGCATGAAGCTTTCTACATATCCTTTTGTATTATCGTAGTAGTTTAAAGGATACCCCATAGATTTTCTATAAGTCCATGTAGCAATTACAAGAAACTTTGCCATTGTTTTACAAATAGCTTCGTACATTTCTTTCTCGTTATCTACATTAACTGCTTTTGGGTTAAAAGCTGTTAAAGCACTAGTTAAAGCAGACAACACGCCCATTGGGTGAGCTGTTTTAGGGAAACCGTCAATGATATTTTTCATTTCTTCGTTTACCAAAGAATGTTTTTTAATACCATTTTCAAAATCTTCTAATTGTTTAGCTGTAGGCAATTCACCAAAAATCAAAAGATATGAAACCTCTAAGAAACTAGCTTTTTCAGCAAGATCTTCGATTGAATACCCTCTGTAACGCAAAATCCCTTCTTCTCCATCTAGGAAAGTGATTTCACTTGTACAAGATCCTGAGTTTTTATAACCTGGATCAAGTGTAATATAACCTGTTAAATCACGTAATTTGTTGATATCGATAGCTGATTCGTTTTCACTTCCTGTGATTACTGGAAGCTCAACCTTTTTACCATCTATTTCTAATGTAGCTATTTTTGACATAATATACTGGAAATAATTCTTTAAATAATAATTTATCAAATCTAATGAATTTAAGACTAATTAAAAAAAGAATACTGCTATGAATTTGTTAAAACTCCAAAAAAAAACCATCTGCAAAAACAGATGGTTTTTTCTAATATATAATTTGTACAATTATTTGATTTTAAAAGCATTCAAACCAGGGAAATAAGCAGTACTTCCTAATTCTTCTTCAATTCTTAATAATTGATTGTATTTTGCCATACGATCTGAACGAGAAGCAGAACCAGTTTTAATTTGGCCACAGTTTAAAGCAACTGCTAAGTCAGCAATTGTGTTATCTTCAGTTTCTCCAGAACGGTGAGACATTACAGATGTATATCCAGCGTTTTTCGCCATGTTTACAGCAGCAATTGTTTCAGTCAAAGTTCCAATTTGGTTTACTTTTACCAAAATAGAGTTAGCAATTCCTTTTTCGATACCAGTTGACAAACGAGCAACATTAGTAACAAACAAATCATCCCCTACTAATTGTACTTTATCTCCGATTTTTTCAGTTAAAGCTTTCCATCCATCCCAGTCATCTTCGTACATACCGTCTTCGATAGAAATGATTGGGTACTTAGAAGCAAGTTCAGCTAAGTATTCAGCTTGCTCAGCAGAAGTTCTAATTTTTCCAGTTTCACCTTCAAATTTAGTATAATCGTATTTTCCGTTTACATAAAATTCAGAAGCAGCACAGTCAAGAGCAATCATAATTTCGTCACCGAAAGAATATCCTGCTTTTTCAACAGCTAATTTAATGGTATCTAGAGCATCTTCAGTTCCTCCTGCTAAGTTTGGAGCAAAACCTCCTTCATCACCTACAGCAGTACTCAAACCTCTATCGTGTAATACTTTTTTCAAGTTGTGGAAAATTTCAGTTCCCATTTGCATTGCATGTGTAAAAGAAGTTGCTTTTACTGGGAAAATCATAAACTCTTGAAATGCGATAGGCGCATCAGAGTGAGAACCTCCATTGATGATGTTCATCATTGGAACTGGTAATGTATTAGCAGAAACACCTCCTACGTATCTGTATAATGGCAAACCAAGTTCGTTAGCAGCAGCTTTTGCAGCAGCTAAAGAAACACCTAAAATAGCATTAGCTCCTAATTTAGATTTATTTGGAGTTCCATCTAAATCAATCATTAATTGGTCAATTGTATTTTGTTCGAAAACAGAAGTACCAACTAATTCTTCAGCAATAATAGTATTTACATTATTCACTGCATTCAAAACACCTTTTCCTAGGTAAGCTTTACCTCCATCACGTAATTCAACAGCTTCGTGCTCTCCAGTTGATGCTCCAGATGGAACAGCAGCTCTACCTAAAACTCCATTTTCAGTTACTACATCAACTTCAATAGTAGGATTACCTCTAGAATCAAGAATTTGTCTTGCGTGAACTTTAATTATAATACTCATTATTTTTGTTTTTTATTAATAAATTATATTTTTTTTTCGAAATTATAAAAATATTTAATACTATAAACGCACTCTCGTCATTAAACACGTTTATTTATTAACTACATCGTTTTAGGCTTTTGCAGTTTTTATGTTCTCCACAAATTGATCAAATAAATATGATGAATCGTGTGGTCCAGGACTCGCCTCTGGGTGATACTGAACCGAGAAACAATTCTTATTCTTCATTCTCATTCCAGCCACTGTTCCATCATTTAAATGTACGTGTGTAATTTCTAAATCAGGATGATTATCTAACTGTTCTTTTTTAACAGCAAAACCGTGATTTTGTGAAGTTATTTCACCTTTACCTGTAATAATATTTTTTACAGGATGATTAATTCCACGGTGCCCATTAAACATTTTATAAGTTTCAACCCCATTCGCAAGACCAATTACCTGATGCCCCAAACAGATTCCAAACAAAGGCTTGTTATCTGCTAATATATCTTTAGCAACTTGAATAGCCCCGAACAACGGATCTGGATCTCCAGGCCCATTTGACAAGAAGTAACCATCTGGACTAAATTCAGACATATCTTTATAAGTAGAATTAAAAGGATACACTTTAATGTAGCAATCTCTTTTAGCAAGATTTCTTAAAATATTCTTTTTAATTCCAAGGTCTAAAGCCGAGATTTTGTAAGTAGCATTTTCATCACCAAAGAAATATGGTTCTTTAGTCGAAACTTTAGACGCTAATTCTAAACCTTCCATATTTGGCACATTAGCCAACTCTTTCTTCAAATCCTCTATTGAAGTCCCATCTGTACAAATAACAGCATTCATAGCACCATTGTCACGAATGTAGCTTACAAGTGCACGCGTATCAACATCAGAAATACAGATTAAATTTTGTTTAGTGAAATAATCTTCTAAACTTCCAGAAGCATTTTCTCTAGAATAATTAAAACTAAAGTTTTTACAAACTAAACCGGCAATTTTAATACTATCAGATTCAACTTCAGAATCATTAACACCATAGTTTCCGATATGTGTATTTGTAGCAACCATTATTTGCCCAAAATAAGAAGGATCAGTGAAAATTTCCTGATACCCAGTCATTCCCGTATTAAAACAAACTTCACCAAAAGTTTTACCGCTAATTCCGATAGATTTTCCGTGAAAGATTGTCCCGTCACTAAGTAATAAAATGGCGCTTTGTCGTGTTGTGTATTTCATTATTTAATTTGTATTGTTTTTTAATCAAGTTATAAAACCAAAACATAGGTTTTAAGTGTAATTAGAATTTTGCAAATTTACTTCTTTAAAAGAGCCCCTCCAAGATTTTTTAAAACTTTCATTCGTAAAAATAAAACCTATCATTTTAAATAAGTTACATTTCTTACGTTTCAAAAAAATCAAAAAAAAAGGATAAACTAAAAATTAGTTTATCCTTGATTTCTATAGAATGATTACTTTCATAATTATTCAGAAGCTTCAGTAGTCGTTTCTGTTTCAGCAGCAGGAGCTTCTGGAGCAGCAGTTTCAGCTTTTTTAGCTTTACCACCACGACGGCTTTTCGCTTTTTTAACTTCTTTTTTACCTCCGTTGTAAAGTTCATTGAAGTCAACAAGTTCGATCATCGCCATATCAGCGTTATCTCCCAAACGATTTCCAACTTTAATGATACGAGTGTATCCTCCTGGACGGTCTCCAACTTTAGCAGCTACATCTCTGAACAAATCAGTTACTGCATATTTACTGCGCAAGTAAGCAAAAACAATACGACGATTGTGAGTCGTATCCTCTTTTGATTTTGTGATTAAAGGCTCAACAAATTGTTTAAGCGCTTTAGCTTTAGCAACAGTAGTATTAATACGTTTGTGCTCAATAAGAGAACAAGCCATATTAGCCAACATAGCTTTTCTATGTCCAGTCTGTCTGCTTAAGTGGTTGAATTTTTTTCCGTGTCTCATGACGTGTTTTTTTTATCTTCATCTTGCTACAATCCACTATGGAGAGCAAAATATGAAGTAAATTATTCTTTATCTAATTTGTATTTAGCTAAATCCATTCCGAAAGTTAAATTCTTCACTGCAACAAGTTCATCAAGTTCAGTTAAAGATTTCTTACCAAAGTTACGGAATTTCATTAGGTCATTTTTATTGAACGATACTAAATCACCAAGTGTATCAACTTCAGCCGCTTTCAAGCAATTTAATGCTCTCACAGATAAATCCATATCAACAAGCTTAGTTTTAAGCAATTGTCTCATATGCAATGACTCTTCATCATACGATTCTGTTTGTGCAATTTCGTCAGCCTCAAGTGTAATTCTTTCGTCAGAGAATAACATGAAATGGTGAATTAAAACTTTAGCAGCTTCAGTAAGAGCATCTTTTGGATTAATAGATCCATCAGTCTTGATTTCAAAAACTAATTTTTCGTAATCTGTTTTTTGCTCTACACGGAAATTTTCGATTGCATATTTTACATTTTTTACCGGGGTAAAAATAGAATCTGTAAAAATTGTTCCAATTGCAGCATTCTGTTTTTTGTTCTCTTCAGCAGGAACGTATCCTCTACCTTTCTCGATTGTTAAATCGAAGTTCAATTTGATTTTAGAATCTAAATTACAGATAACAAGGTCTGGATTCAAAACTTGAAAACCTGAGATAAATTTTTGAAAATCACCTGCTGTTAATTGATCTTTACCAGAAACAGAAATAGTAACTGATTCATTATCGATATCTTCAATCTGACGTTTGAAACGTACTTGTTTTAGATTAAGGATAATTTCGGTAACATCCTCAACAACACCTGAAATAGTAGAAAACTCATGATCTACACCTTCGATACGAACAGATGTAATTGCATAACCTTCTAACGCTGAAAGCAAAACTCTTCTAAGTGCATTACCAACTGTCAATCCGTAACCAGGTTCTAAAGGTCTAAATTCGAATTTACCTTCAAAATCGGTTGAATCGATCATGATAACTTTATCGGGCTTTTGAAAATTAAATATTGCCATAAATTTCGACTAAGTCAATTATTATTTGTTGTACAACTCTACGATTAATTGTTCTTTAATGTTTTCTGGAATTTGAAGTCTCGCAGGTACAGAAACGAAAGTTCCTTCTTTAAGATCATTGTTCCAAGTAATCCATTCATAAACATGACTTGAATTTGATAAAGAACGTTCGATAGCTTCTAAAGATTTAGATTTTTCACGAACTGCAACTTTATCACCAGGCTTAAGGTGGTAAGAAGGAATATTAACAACTTCTCCATTTACAGTAATGTGTCTGTGAGAAACGATTTGACGCGCACCTCTTCTAGATGGAGCAATTCCCATTCTAAAAACAACATTATCTAATCTTGCTTCGCATAATTGTAATAAAACTTCACCAGTAACTCCTTTAGTAGCTGATGCTTTTTCGAATAAATTTCTGAATTGTTTTTCTAAAATTCCATAAGAATATTTAGCTTTTTGCTTTTCCATTAACTGAACAGCGTACTCAGATTTTTTTCCCCTCTTTTTAGCCATCCCGTGTTGTCCAGGTGGGTAATTTCTTTTTTCGAAAGATTTATCATCTCCGAAGATTGCTTCGCCAAATTTACGAGCGATTTTGGTTTTAGGACCAGTATATCTTGCCATTTTAAAAAAAATTTTAAGGTAGAAATTATGAATTCAGGTCTAATCCTTCGATAATCTATGTTCTACCTTGTTTATACTATAAAAATAAAAAATTAAACTCTACGTCTTTTTGGAGGACGACATCCGTTGTGTGGCATTGGAGTAACATCGATAATCTCTGTAACTTCGATTCCACCGTTATGAATAGAACGGATAGCAGACTCACGTCCGTTACCTGGTCCTTTTACATAAACTTTCACTTTTTTAAGTCCTGCCTCAAGTGCTACTTTAGCGCAATCTTCTGCTGCCATTTGAGCTGCATAAGGAGTGTTCTTTTTAGAACCTCTGAAACCCATTTTACCAGCTGAAGACCAAGAGATAACTTCACCTTTCTTATTAGTCAAAGAAATAATAATGTTATTAAAAGTGGCAGAAATATGAGCCTCACCCGTTGATTCAACGATAACTTTACGTTTTTTTGCAGTTGCTTTAGCCATATTACTTATTATTTAGTTGCTTTTTTCTTGTTAGCAACAGTTTTTCTTTTACCTTTTCTTGTTCTTGAGTTGTTTTTAGTTCTTTGCCCTCTTAATGGAAGACCAGATCTATGACGAATACCTCTGTAACATCCGATATCCATTAAACGCTTAATGTTTAAAGAAATTTCAGAACGTAATTCTCCTTCAATTTTGTAAAATGAAACAGCTTCACGAATCGCTCCGATTTCATCATCATTCCAATCTTGAACTTTTTTATCTTGGCTAACTTGAGCTTTTTCTAAAATCTCAATAGCTCTACTTTTTCCTAATCCAAAGATATAGGTAAGTGCGATAACTCCTCTTTTGTTTTTTGGGATATCTACCCCTGCTATTCTTGCCATAATTATCCTTGTCTTTGTTTAAATCTAGGATTCTTTTTGTTTATTACGTACAGTCTCCCTTTTCTACGCACGATAATGCACTCGGCACTTCTCTTTTTTACTGATGCTCTAACTTTCATAGTGAATATCCTTTAATATCGATAAGTAATTCTTGCTTTTGACAAATCGTAAGGACTCATTTCTAGTTTCACTTTATCACCAGGTAATAATTTGATATAATGCATTCGCATTTTTCCAGAAATATGAGCAATTACAATATGTCCATTTTCTAACTCCACACGGAACATCGCATTTGATAATGCTTCAATGATTGATCCGTCTTGTTCTATTGCTGATTGTTTTGCCATAAATATATTAAGCTACTGCTTTTCTATTTTTACCAGTCTTCATTAAACCATCATAATGTTTGTTTAACAAGTATGAATTGATTTGTTGAATAGTATCTATTGCAACTCCAACCATAATTATTAATGAGGTACCTCCAAAAAACATTGCCCAAGATTGTTGTACATCCATAATACTTACAACAATAGCTGGGAACACAGCAATCAAAGCAAGGAATAAAGATCCTGGGAAAGTTATTAAAGACATCACTTTATCAAGGAAATCAGAAGTTTCTGCTCCAGGACGAACTCCAGGAATAAAACCACCGCTTCTCTTTAAATCATCAGCCATTTTATTAGTAGGTACAGTGATTGCAGTATAAAAGAATGTAAATACAATAATTAAAGTTGCAAAAACAAAATTATACCAAAAACCAAACATATTACTAAATGCACCAACAATAGATTGTGATGTATCTGATTTAGACAATCCAGCTACAGCAGCAGGAATAAACATAATTGCCTGAGCAAAAATGATTGGCATAACCCCAGAAGCATTAAGCTTAAGAGGAATCCATTGTCTATTACCTCCAGCCAAATCTTGTTCGTAATCTCCTGTAGTTGTACGACGAGCATACTGTACAGGGATTCTACGTACTGCCATTGTAAGCAACACACAAGATATAATAACTAATAACCACACAATAATTTCAATAACTAATAACATTGGACCTCCATTGTTATTGGTAACACGAGTTGTAAACTCTTGGATAAAAGCTTGTGGTAAACGAGCTAAAATACCAACCATAATTAACAATGAAATACCATTTCCAATACCTTTATCTGTAATCTTCTCACCAAGCCACATAGCAAATATTGTACCAGTAACCAAAATGATAACAGACGAGAACAAAAATTCAGGAGAATTAAAGCCTAGCAAAAATGCATTACTAGGCAATGTTCTGTATAAATTATAGATATAAGTTGGACCTTGAACCAATGTGATAGCGATTGTCAACCAACGAGTGATTTGATTAATCTTTTTTCTACCACTTTCCCCATCATTTTGAAGTTTTTGTAAATATGGAATCGCAATCCCCATCAACTGAACAACAATAGACGCAGAAATATAAGGCATGATACCTAAGGCAAAAACTGAAGCCTTAGAGAAAGCACCCCCGGTGAACATGTCTAGAATAGATCCTAGACCATTTTTAGTTTGTCCCGCTAAACCAGTCAATTGCGTTGCGTCAATTCCAGGAAGCGTAACGTGTGCTCCAAAACGATATACTAAAAGTAATCCTAATGTAATTAAGATTCTATTTTTTAGTTCTTCGATTTTCCAAACATTACTTATTGATTCAATAAATTTCTTCATCTTAATAGATAAGTTATATAGTTACAGCTTCTCCACCAGCAGCTTCAATAGCAGCTTTTGCAGTAGCAGTAAATTTGTGGGCAGTTACTTTTAATTTTGCTTTCAATTCTCCTCTACCTAAAATCTTAACGATTTCATTTTTAGTAGCTAGACGATTTGCTACGAAATCTGTCATAGAAACAGAATCAGTAATTACACCGTTATCAACTAATAATTGAAGAGTATCTAAATTAACACCTTCGTATTCTTTACGATTGATGTTTTTGAAACCAAACTTAGGTACACGTCTTTGAAGTGGCATCTGCCCTCCCTCAAAACCAATCTTTTTAGAATAACCAGAACGAGATTTTGCTCCTTTGTGTCCACGTGCAGCGGTACCACCTTTTCCAGAACCTTCTCCTCTACCTAATCTTTTATTTTGATTGTGTGTAGATCCCTCAGCAGGTTGTAAGTTACTTAAATTCATAACAGTATTTGTTATTTAGCTTCTTCGACAGAAACTAAGTGTTTAACTTTGTTTATCATCCCAAGGATAGCAGGATTTGACTCATGCTCCACAACTTGTCCAATTTTACGTAGACCTAAAGCTTCCAACCCTCTCTTTTGAGAAAGAGGACAGTTGATTTTGCTTCTTACTTGTTTTACTAATAATTTAGCCATAATTTCCTGAATTAACCTTTAAAAACTTTCTCTAAAGAAACACCTCTCTGTTTTGCAACAGTATGAGCGCTTCTCATTTGCAATAAAGCATCAAAAGTTGCTTTTACTACGTTATGTGGATTTGACGATCCTTGAGATTTAGACAATACATCGTGAATACCCACTGATTCAAGAACTGAACGAACAGCTCCACCAGCAATAACTCCAGTACCATGAGACGCTGGAATTAAGAATACACGTGCACCACCAAATTTACCTTTTTGTTCGTGAGGAACAGATTGTCCATTTAAAGGAATTCTAACTAAGTTTTTCTTAGCATCTTCTACTGCTTTCGCAATTGCTTCAGAAACGTCTTTAGATTTTCCTAATCCATGACCAACTACTCCATTTTCATCACCTACAACCACAATAGCAGAAAAACCAAAAGCTCTACCACCTTTTGTAACTTTAGTAACACGATTAACACTAACTAGACGATCTTTAAGTTCAAGACCACTAGGTTTTACCAATTCTACATTTTTGTATTTAGACATAATATATTAGAATTTAAGTCCAGCGGCTCTTGCGCCTTCTGCTAATGATTTAATACGACCGTGATATAAATATCCACCTCTATCAAAAGTGATGGTATCTATCCCAGCTTTTAACGCTTTCTCTGCAACTAATTTTCCAACAGCAGCAGCGATTTCAACGTTAGTACCTTTTCCTATTTCTTTTTCTCTCGAAGATGCAGCTAATATAGTAACTCCATTTACATCATCAATGATTTGAGCGTAAATTTCTTTGTTACTTCTAAAAACAGAAAGTCTAGGTCTTGCAGCTGAACCACTAACCGATTTTCTAATTCTGAATTTAATTCTCTGTCTTCTTTCAGATTTTGTTAATGACATAATCTTATTTTTTAAGCTGATTTACCTGCTTTTCTTCTTAATACTTCACCCACAAATTTAACACCTTTTCCTTTGTACGGCTCAGGCTTACGGAAACCTCTGATTTTCGCAGCAACTTGACCTAAAAGTTGTTTATCAAATGATGTTAATTTTACGATTGGGTTCTTACCTTTTTCAGATACTGTTTCTAGAGATACTTCAGGAGCAATTTCTAAAACAATATTGTGAGAATATCCAAGAGCTAAATCTAATTTTTGGCCTTGGTTTGAAGCTCTATAACCAACTCCAACTAATTCTAGTTCTTTTGTGAAACCTTCAGAAACACCAACAATCATATTACTGATCAAAGATCTGAATAATCCGTGTTTTGCTCTATGGTCTTTATGATCAGACGATCTTTCAACTAAAACTTGATCGCCTTCAACAGTTACAGTTACGTCCGAAAACTCCTGAACTAATTGACCTCTTTTTCCTTTTACTGTAATAACTCCGTCTTTAACTTCAACAGTTACACCAGCAGGGATTACAATTGGGCTTTTACCTATTCTTGACATCTTATCTAGTGTTTAAAATTAGTATACGTAACAAATTACTTCACCACCTACATTTAATTGCTTAGCTTGTTTTCCAGTCATCAAACCTTTTGATGTAGAAACAATAGCAATTCCTAATCCATTAAGGATTCTAGGTAATTTGGCAGCACCAGCGTACTTACGTAAACCTGGTTTACTAATTCTTTGGATATCTTTGATTACAGGCTCTTTAGTATCTTTATCGTACTTCAAAGCGATTTTGATAGAACCTTGTACAGTGTTCTGCTCAAATTTGTAACTTAAGATGTAACCTTGATCAAATAAGATCTTAGTTATCTCTTTTTTAAGATTAGATGCTGGAATTTCAACAACTTTGTGGTTTGCAGCCACAGCGTTACGAACTCTAGTCAAATAATCTGCAATAGGATCTGTATACATATGTATTTGATTGCGATTATGGTTTTCGGGAGACACCCGTCTCCCGAACCTTTAATCAATTAAAATTATTTTCTGGTTTGCAAAAGTAATAACTTATTGCGAGATTACCAAGAAGCCTTTTTAACTCCTGGAATTAACCCATTGTTAGCCATTTCACGGAAAGTTACACGTGAAATACCGAATTGACGGATATAACCTCTAGGTCTACCTGTTAATTTACAACGATTGTGCAAACGAACTGGTGAAGCATTTTTAGGTAATCTTTGTAAACCTTCGTAGTCTCCAGCTTCTAATAAAGCTTTTCTCTTCTCAGCATATTTAGCTACCGTTTTCTCTCTTTTAACCTCGCGGGCTTTCATTGATTCTTTAGCCATGTCTTAATTCTTTTTAAAAGGTAATCCTAATTCAGCCAATAATGACTTTGCTTCCTTGTCTGTTTTTGCAGTAGTAACAAAAGTAATATCCATTCCTGAAATTTTGTTTACTTTGTCAATATCAATTTCTGGGAAAATGATTTGCTCTAAAACTCCAAGATTATAGTTACCTCTTCCGTCGAAACCTGTAGCTTTAATACCACTGAAATCTCTAACACGTGGCAAAGCAGAAGTAATAAGTCTATCTAAAAACTCATACATTCTTTCTCCACGTAAAGTAACTTTTGCTCCAATAGGCATTCCTTTTCTCAATTTAAAAGACGCAACGTCTTTCTTAGAGATTGTAGAAACTGCTTTTTGTCCAGTGATCTTTGTTAACTCATCAACAGCATAGTCAATAAGTTTTTTATCAGATACAGCTGCACCAACTCCACGGCTCAAAACGATTTTTTCAAGTTTAGGAACTTGCATTACGTTTGTATATCCGAACTCTTCTTTAAGAGCAGAGATTACTCTACTCTTATATTCTTCTTTTAGTCTAGGTGTATATGCCATTACTATAGTACTTGATTAGATTTTTTTGAAAATCTTACTTTCTTATCTCCTTCTACTCTAATACCTACTCTAGTTGTTTCCTTAGTTTTAGGATCAATTAGAGCAATGTTAGAAATTTGAATAGAAGCCTCTTTCTTAACGATACCACCTTGAGGGTTTTTAGCACTTGGTTTAGTGTGTTTTGAAACCAAGTTCACACCTTCAACTATCGCTTTGTTTTTTTCACGGTAAACACGTAAAACTTTACCTTCAGCACCTTTATGGTCTCCAGCAATAACTCTTACGATATCTCCTGATTTTATTTTTAGCTTTATCATCTTAAAAACGAATTAAAGCACTTCTGGTGCTAATGATACAATTTTCATGAATTGTTTTTCACGAAGTTCTCTTGCTACCGGACCAAAAACACGAGTTCCTCTCATTTCACCTGCAGCATTCAAAAGAACACATGCATTGTCATCGAAACGGATATAAGAACCATCAGCTCTTCTCACTTCTTTTTTAGTACGTACAACAACTGCAGTTGAAACAGCTCCTTTTTTAACGTTTCCGTTTGGAGTTGCATCTTTGATAGAAACTACAATTTTGTCACCAACAGAGGCATATCTTCTTTTAGTACCTCCTAAAACACGAATAGTTAAAACTTCTTTAGCTCCCGTGTTATCTGCTACTTTTAGTCTTGATTCTTGTTGTACCATAATTATTTAGCTCTTTCTAAGATTTCAACTAATCTCCAACATTTTGTTTTACTTAAAGGACGCGTTTCGCTAATTCTTACAGTATCTCCAATGTTACAGTCGTTTGTTTCGTCGTGTGCAACATATTTCTTAGTTTTCAACACGAACTTACCGTATAATGGGTGTTTTACTTTTCTTACTTCAGAAATAACGATAGATTTATCCATCTTATTTGAAGTAACAACACCTATTCTTTCTTTTCTTAAATTTCTTTTTTCTTCCATCTTTCAGCAGAATACAATTATTGTAACTCTCTTTTAGTTAACTCTGTAGCTAATCTTGCAACTGTTCTTCTAACGCTTCTAATTTGAAGTGGGTTAGCAATTGGAGAGATTGCGTGAGCCATTTTTAGGTCAGCATATACTTTCTTAGTTTGACTAAGCTTTTCTTGCAACTCCGCTGCAGAAAGATCTTTTATTTCTGATTGTTTCATAATAAATATAAATTATGCTTCGAAATCTCTAGCAACGACGAACTTAGTTTTTACTGGAAGTTTTTGAGCTGCAAGACGTAAAGCCTCTTTTGCAACTGACAATGGAACTCCTCCAACTTCAAACATAATTCTTCCTGGTTTAACAACAGCAGCCCAATACTCAACTGCTCCTTTACCTTTACCCATACGTACTTCAAGAGGCTTCTTAGTAATAGGTTTGTCTGGGAAAATTTTAATCCATAATTGTCCCTCTCTTTTCATGTAACGAGTTGCAGCGATACGTGCAGCTTCAATTTGACGAGAAGTTAAGAACATTCCATCTTCATGTACAGATTTAATACCAAACATTCCATTTGAAAGCTCATGCCCTCTTTGAGAGTTACCTTTCATTCTACCTTTTTGTACCTTACGGTATTTTGTTCTTTTAGGCTGTAACATTTTTCTTTAGTTTAAAAATTTACTTTCTTTTACGAGCGTCTGGTTTTCCACCTTTGTTAAAGTTAGATTTGCCTCTAGGAGCATCTCCACCTTTTCCACCACCTGTACCAGATTGTTTTTTATCCATTCCAGCAAGTGGAGAAAGTTCTCTCTTACCGTAAACTTCACCTTTCATGATCCATACTTTAATTCCCATTCTACCGTAAGTAGTATGAGCTTCAGCAAGAGCATAATCAATGTCAGCTCTGAAAGTTGATAGAGGAATTCTACCTTCTTTGAAACCTTCCGAACGCGCCATCTCAGCACCATTCAAACGACCAGAAATCAAAACTTTGATACCCTCAGCGTTCATACGCATAGAAGCAGCAATAGCCATTTTGATTGCACGTCTGTAAGAAATACGGCTTTCGATTTGACGAGCGATGCTTGTCGCCACAAGATAAGCATCTAACTCAGGTCTTTTAATTTCAAAGATGTTAATTTGAACCTCTTTGTCAGTAACTTTCTTAAGTTCTTCTTTTAACTTGTCTACCTCTTGTCCGCCTTTTCCGATAATAATACCAGGTCTAGCAGTAGTGATAGTAACGGTTACAAGTTTCAAAGTTCTCTCGATGATTACTTTTGATACACTAGCTTTTGATAAACGAGCATGGATATACTTTCTGATTTTGTGATCTTCGGCTAATTTATCACCGTAATCATTTCCACCATACCAGTTTGAGTCCCATCCTCTGATGATACCAAGTCTATTTCCAATTGGATTTGTCTTTTGTCCCATGCTGCTTAAGAATTGCTTTGTGTGTTATTGATAGCTCCAAGCACGATTGTAACGTGATTAGAACGTTTTCTTATTCTGTGTGCACGACCTTGTGGAGCTGGACGAAGTCTTTTTAACATCATTCCACCATCTACTCTGATCTCTTTAACAAATAATCCAGCCTCTTCTAAATTACCTTCACTATTTTTTTGCTCCCAGTTATTGATTGCAGACAATAATAGTTTTTCTAATTTTCTTGAAGCTTCTTTAGAACTGAATCTTAAAATGTTAAGTGCTCTTTCTACCTTCTGACCTCTTACCAAGTCCGCTACTAAGCGCATTTTTCTAGGTGAAGTAGGGCAGTTATTCAATTTTGCGAAAGCAATAGACTTATTAGCCTCTTTTCTCGCATCTGCTGTTTCTCTTTTACGAACTCCCATTGCTTCTTATTTTTTACCTTTATTTTTTGCTCCAGCATGACCTCTAAAAGATCTAGTTGGTGAAAACTCTCCTAATTTGTGACCTACCATGTTTTCTGTTACGTAAACTGGTACAAATTGACGACCGTTATGAACTGCGATAGTTTGTCCAACGAAATCTGGAGTAATCATTGAAGCTCTAGACCAAGTCTTAACAACTGCATTTTTACCACTTTCTACGTTTTCTTGAACTTTCTTGTCTAATTTATAATGAACGAAAGGTCCTTTTTTTAATGAACGTGCCATATCTTATTATTTCTTTCTACGTTCTACGATATACTTGTTACTCGGGTTTTTCTTAGAACGAGTTCTGTAACCTTTAGCTGGCAATCCGTTTCTTGAACGTGGGTGCCCTCCAGAAGAACGTCCTTCACCACCTCCCATAGGGTGATCAACTGGGTTCATCGCTACTGGTCTAGTTCTAGGTCTTCTTCCTAACCATCTTGTTCTACCTGCTTTTCCAGATACAACTAATTGATGATCAGAGTTAGAAACAGCTCCAATTGTAGCCGAACAAGTTAACAAGATCAATCTTGTCTCACCAGATGGCATTTTAATTGTTGCATATTTCCCGTCTCTTGCCATTAACTGAGCAAAAGTTCCAGCTGAACGAGCAATAACAGCTCCTTGTCCTGGACGTAACTCAATACAAGATATAACAGTTCCAAGAGGAATTCTGCTTAAAGGTAATGTATTACCAATCTCTGGTTGAGATTCTGGTCCAGAAACTAATTTCTGACCAACTTTCAATCCGTTTTGAGCGATAATATAAGTTTTCTCTCCATCAGCGTAAGCTAATAAAGCGATAAATGCAGTACGATTTGGATCATACTCGATTGATTTCACTGTAGCTGGAATTCCATCTTTAGTTCTTTTGAAATCAATGATACGATATCTCTGCTTGTGACCACCACCCGTATAACGCATGGTCATCTTTCCTTGACTATTTCTACCTCCTGAGTTTTTTATCGGCGCTATCAAAGAGCGTTCCGGCTTATCAGTTGTAATAGCGTCATAACCATTCACAACTCTAAATCGCTGACCCGGGGTAATAGGTTTTAATTTTCTTACTGACATTTTTCTATCTTAGATATTGTTGTAAAAATCAATTGTTTCTCCTTCTTGTACTTGAACAATTGCTTTTTTATATGCATTTGTCTTTCCACTGATTAAACCACTTTTAGTGTATTTAGTAGATCTATTTGGTCTCACATTCATTGTGTTAACAGAAACGATAGTTACTCCATAAGCAGCCTCAACAGCTTTCTTAATCTCAACTTTGTTTGCTTTTTTATTAACAACGAATCCGAAGCGGTTTAGAACTTCACTTTCTTTGGTTACTTTTTCCGTTACTATAGGTCTAATAATGATGCTCATATTCCTATTATTTACTTAAATTTTCTTCAATTAACTCTAAAGAACCTTCCAAAAGCACTAAATTATTAGCGTTTAATATTGCGTAAGTGCTTAATTCTGAGCTAGTTACGACATTTGAAGCCTTTAAATTGCGTGACGACAAATATACGTTTTTATTCGACTCACCCAACACAAATAGAGATTTTTTATTTTCTAACCCTAAAGCTTTCAAAACGTTAATGAAATTTTTAGTGTTTGGCGCTTCAAAATTAAAGTCTTCTAAAACCACAATATTTGACTCTTTTGCTTTGATTGAGAAAGCTGATTTTCTAGCTAATCTCTTCAAGCCCTTATTCAATTTGAATGAATAACTTCTTGGTCTTGGTCCGAAAACTGTTCCACCACCTTTAAACAAAGGATTCTTAACACTTCCTGCACGAGCAGTACCAGTTCCTTTTTGTTTTTTAATCTTACGCGTACTTCCAGTTACTTCAGCTCTTTCTTTAGCTTTGTGAGTACCTTGTCTTTGATTAGCAAGATATTGCTTAACATCAAGATATACAGCGTGATTGTTTGGTTCAATTGCGAATACTGAATCAGAAAGTTGAACTTTTCTTCCAGTATCTTTTCCGTTGAAATCTAATACTTTTACTTCCATTACTTCTGAATGATTACATAAGAGTTTTTGTGTCCAGGAACACATCCTTTAACAACAAGTAGATTCTTATCAGCAACTACTTTTAAAACTCTAAGGTTTTGAACTTTTACATTTTCTCCTCCCATTCTTCCAGCCATACGCATTCCTTTGAATACTCTAGATGGATAAGAAGAAGCTCCTACAGAACCAGGCGCTCTTAAACGGTTGTGCTGACCATGAGTAGCTTGTCCAACACCACCAAAACCGTGACGTTTAACAACACCTTGGAAACCTTTACCTTTAGATACACCTTGTACATCTACAAATTCTCCTTCTTCAAAAATAGTAACATCAATAAGATCTCCTAATTTTTGTTCAGTTGCAAAATCTTGGAATTCAACGACTTTTTTCTTAGCAACAGTTCCAGCTTTTTTAAAGTGACCTAAAGCCGCTTTAGTAGAATGTTTCTCGTTTTTGTCATCGAAACCAAGTTGCAACGCTTCATACCCGTCAACCTCGTTGGTTCTGACTTGGGTAACAACGCATGGTCCAGCTTCGATTACTGTACAAGGAATGTTTTTCCCGTTTTCATCGAAGATACTAGTCATGCCGATTTTCTTACCAATTAACCCAGACATAAATATTAATTATTAATTACTAAAATTCCCTTCAATTTGAAAATAACAGAAATTTCCAAACAGGGAGTGCAAAAGTAGATATTAAAATTGAATAAACCAAACAGTTAGAAAAATTAAATCGCTCATTATCAAAATCCAAGCCTCAAAATACCAACAAAAGAAACTTTTTTACCACAAAAACCCAAGCTCTTATTCATCACATAAAAAGGCTTTTTACTTAACAATTAAATAATACAATCGCGACACAAAACACACGCACTACCTTTAAATAAAGGCTTTTACAAAAACATCCAAGATTACAAAAAAATAAAAAAATCACAAAACACACATCTCAAAATCATATTTCATAAATAAAAAAAGCGAGGCATTACTGCCTCGCTTTTTATATAAAAAAAATATAATAAAATTATACTTTAATCTCAACTTCAACTCCACTTGGCAATTCAAGTTTCATTAAAGCGTCAATAGTTTTAGATGAAGACGAATAAATATCAATCAATCTCTTGTATGACATTACTTCAAATTGCTCTCTCGCTTTTTTGTTAACGTGCGGAGAACGCAATACAGTGAAAAGTTTTTTGTGAGTTGGCAACGGAATTGGACCTGTTACAACTGCTCCAGTAGTTTTTACTGTTTTTACGATCTTTTCAGCAGATTTATCTACCAACATGTGATCGTAAGATTTTAGTTTTATTCTGATTTTTTGACTCATTTTCTTAAAATTAAGCGTTACCTTTTGCTTTTTTGATTACCTCTTCTGAAATATTAGAAGGTGTTTCTGCATAGTGAGAGAACTCCATTGTCGAAGTAGCTCTACCAGAAGATAATGTTCTTAATGTAGTTACATAACCAAACATTTCTGATAAAGGCACATCAGCTTTAATAGTTTTTGCACCATTTCTGTCACCCATGTCATTAACTTGACCTCTACGACGGTTCAAGTCACCTACGATATCACCCATGTTTTCTTCAGGAGTAATAACTTCGATTTTCATGATTGGCTCAAGAATAACAGCTCCAGCAGCACGTCCTGACTCTTTATAACCCATTCTAGCAGCTAATTCAAAAGAAAGAGCATCAGAATCCACAGGGTGGAAAGATCCGTCCAATAAAGTTACTTTTAAACTATCAACAGCATATCCAGCTAATGGACCTGTTTTCATCGCTTCACGGAAACCTTTTTCAACAGCAGGAATATACTCTTTAGGTACGTTACCACCTTTTACCTCATTTACGAACTGTAATCCAACTGGAACTTTACCATCAACTTCATCAGCAGGCTCGATTCTAAATACGATATCACCGAATTTACCACGACCTCCAGATTGTTTTTTGTAAGTTTCTCTATGTTGAGCAGATTTAGTAAACGCCTCTTTGTACTCTACTTGTGGCTCACCTTGGTTAACCTCTACTTTAAACTCACGTTTCATACGATCAACTAAGATATCTAAGTGAAGCTCACCCATACCAGAAATAATAGTTTGACCTGAAGCCTCGTCAGTTCTTACAGTAAATGTTGGATCCTCTTCAGCTAATTTAGCCAAAGCCATACCCATTTTATCAACGTCAGCTTTAGTTTTAGGTTCAATAGCAATACCAATTACCGGCTCTGGGAACTTCATAGATTCCAAGATAATTGGACTCTTTTCATCACACAAAGTATCTCCAGTTTTGATATCTTTAAATCCTACAGCAGCTCCAATATCTCCAGCCTCAATAAATTCGATTGGATTTTGTTTGTTAGCGTGCATTTGGTAAATACGAGAAATTCTCTCTTTGTTACCAGAACGAGTATTTAAAACATAAGAACCAGCATCTAAACGTCCAGAGTAAGCACGGAAGAAAGCTAAACGACCTACGAATGGGTCAGTAGCAATTTTAAATGCTAAAGCAGCAAACGGCTCTTTTACATCTGGGCGACGTAAGATTTTAGTTTGATCTTCTTCTAACAATTCAGCATCGTCAGGGTGAATTCCTTCAATACCTTCTTTATCTAATGGAGATGGTAAATACTTACAAACAGCATCTAACATAAATTGAACTCCTTTGTTTTTGAAGGAAGAACCAGCAAGCATAGGAATGATTGCCATATCGATAGTTGCAGCTCTTAACGCATTGTTGATTTCTTCCTCTGTAATAGAGTTTTCATCTTCCATGTATTTATCTAAAAGATTTTCATCATAAGTAGCAATCTCTTCGATAAGGATAGAACGGTAGTGCTTTACATCATCAACCATATCAGCTGGGATATCAACGATATCAAAAGTAGCTCCTTGAGTTTCATCATGCCATACAATAGCTTGATTTTTCACTAAATCAACAATACCTTTAAAATCTGCTTCATCACCAATAGGCAAAGTAATTGCAACCGCATTCGATTTCAACATATCTTTAACCTGTCCACATACAGCTAAAAAGTTAGCACCTTGACGGTCCATTTTATTTACGAATCCCATACGAGGAACTCTATATTGATCAGCAAGTCTCCAGTTAGTTTCTGATTGAGGCTCAACACCATCAACAGCACTAAATAAGAAAACTAAACCATCAAGTACACGTAAAGAACGGTTTACCTCTACAGTAAAGTCAACGTGTCCAGGAGTATCAATAATATTAAAGTGGTATGGTAATGATTCTGGAATAACTTTACCCTGCACAGTTGGAAAGTTCCAAGTACAAGTTGTAGCAGCAGAAGTAATTGTAATACCTCTTTCTTGCTCTTGAGCCATCCAGTCCATTGTTGCAGCACCATCGTGCACCTCACCAATTTTGTGTGACTTTCCAGTATAAAAAAGAATACGCTCAGTTGTTGTTGTTTTACCAGCATCAATGTGAGCAGCGATTCCGATATTTCTTGTATATTTTAAATCTCTAGCCATTTCTTACGAATTAAAATCTAAAGTGAGAGAATGCTTTATTAGCTTCTGCCATTTTGTGAGTATCCATTCTTTTCTTAACCGCAGCACCTTCTTCTTTAGCAGCAGCTAAACACTCAGAAGCTAAACGTTGTGCCATAGATTTTTCATTTCTTCTTCTAGAATAAAGTATTAACCACTTCATTGCCATAGAAATTTTTCTGTCTGGACGAATCTGCATTGGAATTTGGAATGTAGCTCCACCAACTCTACGGCTACGTACTTCTACGTGAGGCATAACGTTTGTTAAAGCATCTTTCCAGATCTCTAATGAAGTTTTCTCATCATTTTGCTTTTTAGTTTCAATGATATCAATTGCATCATAAAATACTTTAAAAGCTGTAGATTTCTTACCATCCCACATTAAGTTGTTCACAAAACGTGTAACTAATTGGTCATTAAACCTTGGATCCGGTAAAAGTGGTCTTTTCTTTGCCGCTCTTTTTCTCATGTCTTTTTCTTAAAAGTTTTTAAATTACTTTTTTGCTTCTTTTGGGCGTTTAGCACCGTACTTAGATCTTCTTTGCGTTCTTCCTGCAACACCTGACGTATCAAGAGCTCCACGAACGATATGATATCTAACACCTGGTAAATCTTTTACCCTTCCACCTCGCACTAATACTATCGAGTGCTCTTGTAGATTATGTCCTTCTCCTGGGATGTAAGCATTCACCTCATTACCATTTGTCAAACGTACACGCGCAACTTTACGCATTGCAGAGTTTGGTTTTTTTGGTGTAGTAGTGTAAACACGCGTACAAACCCCTCTTCTTTGAGGACAAGAATCTAAAGCAACCGATTTACTCTTCTTAGTGATCTGAGTTCTTCCTGTTCTTACTAATTGTTGAATTGTTGGCATAATTAATACTAAAAATTATTATGTTTATTAAATTCCCGCTTTTTACGGGGTTGCAAATGTATAAAATATTTTTCACTATACAAACGTTAAACCATTAATTTTCAATAAGATTATTTAGCCTTATGATTTTACAAACAAACAATAGATATTTGCAATATTTTTAATAAATGAAACAGCTGCCCTTGAAACACTTAATACAAATATTTCTTTTTCTATTTTTAAGCATTTCTGGTTATGCCCAAAATTTTTACCTAAAAATAAATGGAACCAACAATACCGAAAGTAAAATCATCGATTCATTAAACTACAACCACCTACATCCAAATCTAAAGTCACTACTAAACGAAACAACAAACACTACCGAAAAGCTTTCTAAAATTGGATACATCAACAGCAAAATACTAAAAACCGACAAAATAAACGACAGCTCCTATACAGCCATTATATCATTAAATAAAAAAATAAAATACATACATATATATATAGGAACAAACAATCCTCTTTTCAAAACTGAAAAAACAAAAAATGACAGCCTAATAATTCCTTACAGCGAAGTGGAAAACTACTTAAATCAAAAAATATTAGAGGCTGAAAAATCTGGTTTTGCACTGAGTAAAATTAAACTCGAAAATATTCAGAAAAAAGACACCATCGTTTATGCCGATTTAAGCTTTAAAACCGAAAAAAAACGCAGTATAAATTCAATTATTCTAAATTACGGAAATCAAAATGAGAGGAACTTTTTTCCAGATAGCCATCTAAAACAACTTCGTAAAAAATATTTAAACAAAACCTTTAATCAAGAAATTACAAAAGAACTTTATCAAGACATCAACAATTATGAATTTGCAAATCAGTTAAAATATCCAGAAATTTTATTCACAAACGACTCAACTAAAATCTATGTTTATATAGAAAAAAGGAAAGCCAATACTTTTGATGGCTACATAGGTTTTTCAAATGATGACAGTAAAAAAATACGACTTAATGGATATTTAGATATTTCATTAATAAATACACTTCATGCAGGCGAACAATTTTCTCTATATTGGAAAAGTGACGGCAACAAACAAACAACCTTTAATACAAAACTTGAAATTCCTTATATTTTCAAAACCGCACTAGGAATAAAAGCTCAGCTAAATATTTTCAAACAGGATAGCACATTTCAAAACACAAAAACAGCAATCGATCTCGGCTATTATTTAAATTACAATTCTAAAATATATGTTGGATACCAATCAACAGAATCAAGTGACATCCAAAACATCAACAGTGCCACACTTAGCGATTTCAAAAACTCCTACATTACAGCAACTCTAGAATATAAAAAAAATAATTACTCCAACTATCTATTCCCAAGAAAATCGTATGCAAATCTATTATTTGGTTATGGAAAAAGAAGCACAAACAACTCTCCCGAAACCACAGAAACAACTAATCAATTTTACGCTAACCTAAATCTGTCTTATACTTTCGAATTAAATAAAAAAAACTTTGTTTTCATCAACCCTCAAATTCTATATCTAAAAAGCGACAATTATATAACAAATGAACTTTTTAGATTTGGAGGATTAAATTCAATTCGAGGTTTTTCGGAAAATAGCTTGCAAGGAAATATTGCAAATTTATTTATTACCGAATACAGACACCTGCTTTCTCCAAATTTATACATACACACCATTCTTGATTACGGAATTTATCAAGATCAAACTACAATAAAAAATAGCACAAAATTCAATAATTTAATCAGTGCCGGAATAGGCTTAGGCCTACTAACAAAAAGCGGATTATTAAAAGTAATAATAGCAAATGGAAGCACAAATGACTCAGAAATAAAATTTCACAACAGCATCCTTACTATCTCCTATAATGTTAAATTTTAGTCTAGCACAAAAAAAATAACAAAATGTTAGGATTTTTTCAGTTTATTAAAAAATAAAAGTAGCTACAAAATACCTACACCGTTTTTTTTCTTAGAAATCAGTTAACCGTAATTTTACATTAAACCCACTTATCAGAGTCCTAAACCAAAAAAAGACATTAGAAATAAGACATATTTCTAATATTTTCATAGGATAAAAAAATTTGCTAAATTTCAAAAAGCAATACTACAAAACAAATAGTTTACACACTTATTAACGTTGACTATTAAAGATTCACGACTATTTTAACAAAATTTAGCACTTCGACTGACTGTTTTTTTTAAGATAAAAGTTATAAAAAAAACAATTAATCACCCTTCATCTATAAATTTAACATTTCGTCGTTTGACAAAATTTTTAATTATCCTCAAATTTAACACTAAAAATTGCGGATTTGTAATTTTAAGAAGGTTTTAATCTATAAAAAGATAAAATCGCACCCTAAATTTATTATTTAACTAAAAAAAAAGCTTTTTAAATTAGGTAGATTAACAAATTATTAAGATTTTTGTCGGACTAATTCAAAATATTTAAAAATGAAACTAAAGTTCAATGGATTCTTAGTGCTTTTATTAGTACTAGTTGCGCAACTTTCTTTTGCGCAAGAAAGAGCTGTTTCGGGAACAGTTTCTGACAATGCAGGAATACCTTTACCAGGTGTTAGTGTATTAGTTAAAGGAACTAAAACGGGAACGCAAACAGACTTTGATGGTAAATTCTCGATCAAAGCTTCTTCAAGCCAAGTATTGGTATTTAGCTACATCGGAATGAAAACTCAAGAAGTAGCTGCTACATCTGCAAATGTTAACGTAAAACTAGCAGACGCTGGTGCGCAAGAACTAGAAGGTGTTGTTGTAACTGCCTTTGGTATCAAAAGAGAGAAAAAATCTCTTGGTTACGCAACAACAACTTTAAAAGCGGACGCACTTACACAAGTAGTTAATACTAACCCATTTGAAACTCTTTCTGGTAAAATCGCAGGGGTTGACATTACTGCACCTTCTCAACCAGGGGCTTCAACTAAAGTTGTTATCCGTGGTTTAAACAGTATCACAAACAGTAATGGTCCACTTTATGTTGTTGATGGAACACCGATTAACAATACCCCAACTGGTACTAGTAATAACGGAGTTGCTACATCAACAAGATCGTATGATACTGGTAACGGAATCAGTGACATTGACCCAAATAACATCGAGAGCATGACTGTTCTTAAAGGAGCGGCTGCATCAGCATTATATGGTTCAAGAGCTGGTGGTGGTGTAATCATCATTACTACTAAAAAAGGTAAAGCTAACTCTGGAATTAAAGTTGATTTATTAGCTTCAACAGAATTCAGCGAAGTAGCAAGAGTTCCGCATTTACAAAATCAATTTGGTGAGGGTTGGAATGGACTAGGATTCTCAGGATCTAATTCTTACAGTAACGAAAATGGTTCATGGGGACCTGCTTTCAATGGAGAGGTTAGACCATGGGGAACAGTTTACAACAATACTCAACAAATCAAACCTTATGTTGGTTTAAAAAATAACGTAAGAGATTTTTACAACACAGGTACACTAGCTACACAATCTGCAACTCTAAGCGGTGGTGGAGACAATTCTGATTTCTCTTTAGTTTTTTCAAATGTAAACAGTGATGGTGTTGTACCAACTGATGCAGATTTATACAAAAAACAATCATTAGGATTTAATGGTGGATTAAAAGGTAAAAAATTCACATTAAGAACTTCTCTTAATTATGTTTACAAAGACCAAAGTGTAGTTAACACAGGTCAAGGTGATGATGCAGGACAAGGTTCAACTTTGCAACAGGATTTATTACAAATTCCTAGAGACGTTAGTATTGTAGATTTAAAAGATTACAAAAACAATATCTTCAACACTCCAGATTACTATTTTACTCCATACGCTGCAAATCCATATTTTTCAATTAATGAGAACAGCACAAAAGTATACGGACACAACCTTTTTGGAAACGTTAATTTAAGCTACAAAATAACTGACAAAATTACAGCTTCATGGCAAATTGGTGGTAACGTTAGAACAGAAAGACTTAAGAGCTACGGTGCAATTGTAAATTATGCTGCAGGTACTCCTCAGGCAATTGCTGGTGCTAATCCAGTAGTAGGAGGTGTAACAGAATCAAGATCAGAATTCAGTGAGTTTGATACTTTCTTCAATATTAATTATAACACAAACTTAAGTGAAGATTGGACATTAAATCTTTTAGGAGGTTTTAACTACAACAAAAGAGAGTCTGATATATTAAAAAACACTGTAACAAATTTAGGTCTTCCAGGATTTTATGAGCTTTCAAACTCAGCTTTAAGACCAGTAATTGATCAATCAAACAGCCTTAGAAAAACAGGAGCTGTTTACGCATCTGCTGAGTTTGCATTTAAAAACAGATATTTTGCAACGGCTACAGCTAGACAAGATATTACATCAACATTACCAATAGGAAATAACTCATATTTCTATCCATCTTTATCATTAGGCGCTATTGCAATTGATAACGGAAACACTTTCCTTAAATTAAGAGCAGCTGCTTCAAAAATTGCAAATGATACAAGGGTATACACAACAGAAGACTCATATATTTCTGGTTCTGCTAACGCGAACTTTGGTATAATTGCATCTCCAATTGGAGGAGTAAGTTTCTTCGAAGCATCAGGAAGACTTGGTAATCCAGAGCTAAAACCTGAAAGTACAGTAGAATATGAAGTTGGAGCTGAAGGATCTTTCTTCAAAAACAGAATTAGCTATGATATCGCATTGTATCACAAAACGACTTCTGACCTTATTGTAGACCTACCATTAGACCCATCAACAGGTTATACTATCAAAGCTATCAACGCTGGAGATGTTGTGAACAAAGGTATTGAGCTTTCTCTTTCAGGTAGTCCAATTAAAAATCAGGACTTTACATGGAACGTAACTTACACATTTACTAAAAACTTAAACGAAGTAACGCAATTAAACACAGGTGGAAATTATATTGATTTACTTCCTGCTTATGGTGTAACTATGAGAGCAACTAAAGGTGATCCAATTGGTAGTTTCTATTCACAAGTTCCAAAAACAAATGCTGCAGGTCAATATATTGTAAATGCATCTACTGGAATGTATGAAGTGAGTGATGATATCCAAAAAGTTGGAAACGCGCAACGTGATTTTGTTATGGGATTACAAAACTCTTTCAAATACAAAAACTTTAATTTATCATTCTCATTAGACTGGAAACAAGGAGGAGAATTCTACTCTTACACTAAAAGACTTTCTCATTTCGTAGGTAATGGTATTGAAACTACATTTAATGATAGAAATGCATTTATTGTTCCTAATTCTGTTAATGAGCACGTAGATGCAACAACTGGAGCTGTTACATATACAGAAAACACAACACCTCTTACATTTAGTACTTACACAAACTTCTACAACACAGGAAACAACCCTGGTATTGAAAGAACACATGTAATTGACAAAACTTTTGTAAGATTAAGAGAAATTGCTTTAAATTATGACTTCCCTTCTACACTTACTAAAAACATGGGATTAAACAAAATCACAGTTGGTATTTACGGAAGAAACCTTTTCATGTGGACTCCTGGAGAAAATCCATATGTTGACCCTGAAGTAGGAACTTACGGAACTGGAGTACTCTCTGAGTTTGGAGAATTTGGAGCTAACCCATCACAAAGATCAGTAGGTGGAGTTTTAAAATTATCATTCTAAAAATATAATTCATAGAAAATGAAAAAAATAGCAACAATAATAACAGCACTTTTCTTATTAGTGTCATGTGATGAAACATTTGACATTAATAGAGACCCGGATGCTTTGCCTCCTGGACAAGCTAATAGCACTATTTTGCCTGCAGGTATTGCTGGTCTTGCTGGTGCACAAGGATCATACTATGCTCTAATTGGAGGGTTTTGGTCTCAATTCTGGACACAAAACACTACTTCAAATCAATACAAAAACATTGACCAGTACAGCCTTGGAACAAATGATTTCCAAACTGCATGGACTGCAATGTATGATGCCCTTAACGATATTAGAACTGTAAAAAAACAAGCTGAAGCTGAAGGAAACTGGAACTATTACTTAATTGCTACTGTTCTTGAAGTTGAAGCTTCGCAAATTTTAACAGACTGGTATGATGCAATTCCATATACTGAAGCAAATAATCCAACTTTCTTGCAACCTAAATTCAATACAGGTAAAGAAACTTACGCTTTAATGATTGCTGATTTAAAATTAGCTTTATCTAAAGATCTAAGCTCTTCTGTTGGAGCTGCGCCAGGAAAAGATGATTTTATCTTTAATGGTACAATGTCTAATTGGACAAAATTTGGTAACTCTTTACTATTAAAATTACATCTTAGATTAACACAAGTAGATCCTACATTGGCTCAATCAGGTATTAAAACTTTAATTGATTCTGGTGCACAATTCTTAGATGTTGATGCTGCAATGACTCAATTTGAAGATGCTGCTGACAGAAGTAATCCATTGTATGAAACTGACAGAAGACAGTTAAATACAACATTAAATCTTAGAGCTAGTAAAACTTTATATCTTTATTTACAAACAAATGGAGATCCTCGTTTGAATAAGTATTACGGAGCAGGAGTACCTAATAATCAAGGTGATTTCGAAAATGGAGCTACTGGACTTTCATTAGTAACGTTATATGCAAAAACTCCTTTATATTTCATGAGTGCAGAAGAAAGTTACTTCTTGCAAGCAGAAGCTCTTGTTAGATATTACGGAGGTGCGGGAGCTAAAGAAAAATACGATTTAGGGGTTGCTGCAAACTTCAAGAAATACGACAACACTACTTCTGTTGCTCCAATTACTGGTCCAGTTGGAAGCCCTGCTGCTTTCTTAGCTGCGGGAGGAAAATATGAATTCCCAGCTACAGGAACTACTGCTCAAATTGAAGCAATTATCACTCAAAAATGGATTGCTAGTTTCCCTGGAAACGGTTACGAATCTTTCTTCGAACAAAACAGAACTGGTTTCCCAAAAGAATCAGCTGTTCCTCAGACAGATGAAGATTACATCCCAGGACAATTTGCAATATCTGTTGAGAATGTTACAAGTGATGTTTTCCCTAGAAGACTTGTTTTACCAAATACTGTAAAAACACGTAATCCAAATGCTCCGGCTTTAGCAAAAATAACTGCGCCAGTTTGGTGGGATGTTAACTAAAAAAAAATAAACAATGAAAAAAATATATATATCCCTAATGATAGTCTCAGGACTATTGTTTACTTCATGCGAAACAGATTCTACTGACAATGTTTCAAGAGTAACAGCTTATGCTAACCTGACTATGCATGGAGACGCTCTTGTTGTTCTTACTCAAGGAGATACATACACAGAAGCTGGAGTAGAAGCTGAAGCTGACGGAAAAGCTCTTGAAGTGAAAATCGATGGTGCAGTAGATACTAGTAAACCAACTGTTTACAAAATTAAATACTCTGCTACAAATAGTGATGGTTTCCCTGCTTCCTTAACTCGTACAATAGTAGTTTTGAGTAACAAACCAACTACAATTGATTTGACTGGTACTTTCTTTAGAAATAGTAACCCTAACGTGGTAACTAAACTAGACGGATACGCGGGAAGAAAATATATCTGCGATAATGCAACAGGTTACAATGTTGCTACAGATAATTTAACTATGGAATTCTACAATATAGATGACAAACAGGTTTATGCTCCTTACAATCCAAGTGCTTCTGAATCGGGAATATCTGCAGAAAGCAACATAGGAACTATTACTGACAAAAACAACTGGAAATGGGTTATCTATGCTTCAGCAGTATTTGGAACAGCAGACAGAATATTTAAACGATAATAAAAACACATTACAATGAAAAAATTAAAACTAAATATAACACGTGTACTTGTAGCAATGCTTGTACTTACGTCATTTGTAGCTTGTGATGAAGTTGGAGATACAGATCCAGGAGGAACATCTGTAGAATCTATGTCAGGTGACTGGTTCATAACACTTACAGATAGTGATGGAAAATTGGTTGTAGCTAACGCAATACATGAAACTTATAATACTGCAGCTAATGACAATACAATGTGGATTGATGATGTAAAACACGGATATTGGATTAAATGTAAAGTAACTGTTGATGTTAAGGCAGGTACTTTCACAGCTACTTCTGCAGACAACCTATTAGATGGATCTAAAGTTACTATTACAAATGGAAAAATTGAAAAGGGAGCTGCAACATCAAAAGGTGGACATAAAGTAGACAAAATCTCATTCAGAGCTCATTTTGATTATGACCCAGCTGGATATGATATTCTTTATGAAGGTCACAAAAGAACTGGTTTCTACGAAGACGAATACTAGAATTTTTATTCAAGTAGTCTAAATATTAAACCACTCCATTAATTTGGGGTGGTTTTTTTATATAAACATATTACCTATATTTGTCTCATGGAAAAAGAACATCAAATATTTGGCATTAGAGCCATCATAGAAGCAATTCAGGCAGGAAAAGAAGTAGACAAAGTTTTCATACAGAAAGAAATTTCTAGTGAGCTTATGAAAGATCTAATGAAGGTAATGAAACGTGCAAACGTTAACTTTTCTTATGTGCCTGTAGAAAAACTAAACCGTCTTACTCCAAATAATCATCAAGGTGCTGTAGCTACCATCTCTCCTATTGGCTTTATAGATTTAGAACATCTAGTTGAATCTACGATGGAGTCAGGCAAAAGCCCACTTTTTCTTATCTTGGATCAGATATCAGACGCTAGAAATTTTGGCGCTATTATTAGAACTGCAGAATGTACTGGTGTAAACGGAATCATTGTACAAAAAGCAGGCTCTGCCCCAGTAAATGGCGATACAGTTAAAACTTCTGCTGGAGCAGTTTTTAATGTGCCTATTTGCAAAGTTGAACACATCAAAGATGCTATCTTTTATCTACAAGGTTCTGGAATAAAAACGGTTGCTGCGACCGAAAAAACAGATCAAAACATATACGATGTATCACTTTCAGAGCCATTAGCCATTATTATGGGATCTGAAGATCGCGGAATAAATCCTTCTGTTTTAAAAATAGTTGACGAAAAGGCAAAACTTCCAATGTTTGGATCAATCGGGTCATTAAACGTGTCTGTTGCCTGTGGTGCTTTTCTATATGAAGCTGTTCGACAAAGAACCTAAAAAACACATTGAGATTAAGATTAGAATGAATAATTAAATACCTTTAATTAATGCTTTCAAAATCTAATTCAAATTTAAAAATCATAGTCCTCCGATGTCTGTTTGTAATTTTACTAATTACAAACAGCTACGGACAAAATACTACATATAATCAGTTTTGGAATGAAATTCAGTTTAACCAAACTTTAAGTAAAAAATGGGCTACTGAAATAGACTTTGCGGCTGCTTTCAGTAGTACCGACTCATCACCAAACATATTCGAAAATACCATACAAAGATCCATTAGAGGCTGGGGACATTATTATTTTTCTCCAAGATGGAAATTTTCTGCTTTTATAGCATATTTCAACAATAGAGATGTTCCTGAAATAGGTCAATTTGAGTCTCCCGAGACACGATTTGCTCTTCAAGGAATTTACTATTTTCATAAAACTGGATATACTTTAAGTACAAGAATGCGTACTGAATTCCGTCATATGAAAAATAAAGATGATGATTACGAAAATGTTTTTAGATATCGTCAACAAGTTAAGTATATACAGCCTATTAACAGTAAATTCTTAAGAAGCGGAGTTGTATATGCGATTGCATCAGACGAAGTTTATTTTAAGTCTGGAGCCAATGTTACAGGAGAAAGTTTCTTTGACCGAAATCGTTTCAATATTGGAGCAGGCTATTTGTTTTCAGATGACTTTCAAGTAGAATTAACTTATTGCAACGAATATCTTCCACGAAACAACGGAAATCAAACAACTAATGCGGCATCGCTTACAATAAGTTTCAATAATCTTTTTCGAAATCTTAAAAAGAAAATTGATGCTAAAAAAAATCCTCCAGTAAAAGACGAAGATTAAAGTTAGTTTTCCTCTTTCTTCAAAAAACATTTAAGCTGTTCGACAATAGCATTTTTATGAAGTTTAAAATTATAGCTTCTAACAAATTCAGTACCCTGCATATTGATTTCTGCACTAACAGCTTCGTAATTAGAAAATGCATCAAGATCTTTATCATCAATCAAATAAAGAACTTGCATTATAGAATCGTTGCGTCGATATTGTGTATCGTAATGTGCTAAAGCGTAGGTTTTGTTATCGGCAAGATGCATTACTAAATCTTCCTTTATCTTTTTCCCAACTTTCTTTTCGGGAAATGGCGTAGGCTGTAATGCAACAAAATAATGCTCTTTGTCAGTGACGATATTAATTTTTAACGATTTTGATTTCGTAGTATAAAATACGGTAGGCTCAAAAAAGTATATCATACTGCCGTCCGCCTGTACCCTATTTTTTATTTCACATTGAGCAATACTTTTTGCATTAAATACAAAACACAAGAACAAAACTAAAAAACTGATTTTTCTCATAATGCCCAATAATTAAAATGTTACCTAACAAATTTAATCTTTTTATCTTAAAGAAAATTATTGAGTGACATCTTCTTCAGGAGCTTCTTTTTTGGTCACAATATAATTTACTGGATGACTAGACAAAAAATATCCTAAATCGTCTTCTTCTTCCTCATTCGCAAAAACAACAAAATTTCCATTCGCATCAAAATGCTTCATAAAAGGATCGCTGTCGGGATCAAAATCGGGACGTTGCCAATCGTAAACAATTGGCTTTGCATATTCCGGAGCTTTATAGAATAAACTTAAAACAAATCCAGTAATAAGGCCCGCCAAATGCCCTTCCCAAGAAATAGACTGATCAACATCTGGAAAAACATACCATATCATTCCGCCATAAAGTAAAATAACTGTCAAGGAAAGAGCAACCAATCTATAATATTTAGTTTGAATTCCTTTAAAAAAAATAAAGCTCACCAAAACATAAATCAACCCGCTTGCTCCAATATGAAAATTCTCTCGTCCGACAATCCAGGTAATTAATCCAGAAAATAAAATTCCATATCCAATGACACCCAAAGTCTGTTTCGGATAAAAGAACTGCATAGCAGCCAATAGTATTAAAAGTGGAATACTATTATTATATAAATGATCTAAATTTTCATGAATAAATGGACTAAACAATACACCTCGTAGACCAATTAAGTCTCTTGGATAAATTCCGTACCGATAAAAATCAAAATCAAATCGGATTTGAAGCCAATACACAACCCATAAAAAAAGGACAAAAAATAATGGGAGTCCAATAACCGAATTTGAAAACTTAAAGTTAGTATCGCTCATATCTTTACAAAATAACTTTTAGAAGAACTCAAAAAACTATCCAAAAATATTTTACTGATATTTTGTCATACCAAGTTAAGAAAATGTCTCAAATCATAACAATCCTTATCTCTTCAAACTGTTTTAACTTTTGAATGAACGATATTTAAATCTTAAAATATTAATTTTGTAATTATGGAAGCACCTTTAGCAGAGCGTATTCGTCCGCAGAAATTAGAAGATTATATAAGCCAAGAGCATTTGGTTGGGCCAACTGGTTCTTTAACACAGCAAATCTCAAAAGGAATAATTCCTTCATTGATTTTCTGGGGACCTCCTGGCACAGGAAAAACAACATTAGCCCAAATTATTGCTCAAGAATCAAAAAGACCTTTTTACATTCTAAGTGCAATAAATTCTGGTGTAAAAGACATTCGTGATGTTATTGATAAAGCCAAACAAAGCGGTGGACTTTTTACTGCTAAAAATCCAATTCTGTTTATTGATGAGATTCATCGATTTAGTAAGTCGCAGCAAGATTCACTTTTGGCTGCTGTCGAAAAAGGTTGGATAACATTGGTTGGCGCTACAACCGAAAACCCAAGTTTTGAAGTGATTCCTGCATTATTGTCACGTTGCCAGGTCTATGTACTAAATGCATTTACAAAAGCCGATTTAGAAGCACTTTTAGAGCGCGCAATGAAAACCGACGCCTATTTACTAACAAAAAAAATAAATTTAAAAGAAACAGAAGCTTTAATACGTATTTCAGGCGGTGACGGTAGAAAACTTCTAAATGTATTTGAACTTGTTATTAACGCTTCTGCAGGTGACGAAATTACAATTACCAACGATCGCGTTTTAGAACTTGTACAGCAAAACACTGTTCTGTATGACAAAACTGGCGAACAACATTACGATATTGTTTCTGCATTTATCAAATCTATTCGTGGCAGCGATCCCAACGGAGCTGTTTATTGGTTGGCAAGAATGATTGAAGGCGGTGAAGATGTAAAATTCATTGCTAGAAGAATGCTGATTCTTGCAAGCGAAGACATTGGCAATGCCAATCCAACTGCACTTATAATGGCCAATAATACTTTTCAAGCCGTTACCACTATCGGATATCCGGAAAGTCGCATCATATTAAGCCAATGCGCAATCTATCTAGCGACTTCACCAAAAAGCAATGCGTCTTATATGGCAATCGGAACTGCACAGCAATTAGTAAAACAAACTGGCGATTTGCCTGTTCCGCTCCATTTGCGAAATGCTCCTACCAAATTAATGAAAGAACTAGGATATGGAGATGAATACAAATACTCGCATGATTATGCAAATAATTTTGCTGAACAAGAGTTTTTGCCAGATGCCATAAAAAAAACGGTTCTTTACAATCCTGGAAACAATTCTAGAGAGAACAGTACCCGCGAATTTTTAAAGAACCGTTGGAAAGATAAATACGGTTATTAAACCCTATTTTATATTTAAAATTTAACTACAATTTTTTCTGAAACTAATTTATCATTCTGATAAGATTCAAAATACCATTGTCCGTCTTCTTTTAAGATTAAAGAGCCCTGAACATTATCTTTGCTCGCAATGTAAACATTTGGTTGTGAAGTTTTGAAAAGCTTCATTACCACTTTTGGAGTTTTATCGATCAACTGATAACCTGATTCTGTTGGCTGAGCGTACAATAAATTTGGATCTTTCAAATCTGGCGAAGATGCAGTAGCTACTTGAGTTGCTGCCACAGTTGTAACTGCAGTTGCTGCTACAGCAGTTCTCGCAGGAGCTGGTGTTTTTGAAGTTACAACTGGATTACCACTATATTTATAATGTAAAGCAATGACTGACTTAAAAGCATTATCTAATGCTTCTTTGTAAGCTACTTCATAATCCTTCTCTTTACTTCTTCCTACTTCTGAAGTATAAACAACCTGACCAAAACAATCTTTGAAGTTTACTATAAGCTTAGTTACCAAGAAAGCACTATCTTTTATAACATCAATATACAAAACCTGACAACGATCTGTATAACCGTCAGGAAGCTGCTCGTTTGAATAAAAAGCTTCAAAACCCGCTTTAGTCAAATTTTGTTTACTCAAAGTTGCCAAACGATATTGATTATCAGTCTTCATAAACTCATATTTCAAAGGAATAATTACAGCTTTGTAATCATTAATAGTCTGCGCAAATCCAACAACTGAACATAAAATTGCAGCAAGTAAAAATTTAATTCTCATCATTATAAATATTTTTTTAGTTCTAATAAATGGTTAATTTGTTTATAATTTCCAGAAACGGCCTTTTTTTTCTCATTAAAGAAAATAGCATCTAGACCAGCATTCAAAGCTCCGTTTACATCTGCTTCAAAATCGTCGCCAATCATAATACTGTTTTCTTTTGAAGTTTTTGCCAAATTTAATGCATAATCAAATATAATACTATTTGGCTTTTTTACACCTGCTAATTCCGAATTTGTAATCGTACTAAAATACCCTCCAAGCGAAGCATTATTAATTTTCTTTTCCTGTACTTGAGCAAATCCGTTGGTGATGATATGAAGCTTATATTTTGGCTTTAAATACTCCAAAACTTCAATTGCCCCGTCAAAAAGATAATTGTTATCTGTCAAGAACTCGATATAATCATTAGCTATTTCCAAAATATTTTCTTCGGAAATAACATAATTCAAAGCATCGAAAGAAAACTTCAAACGATTAAAGCGTAATTCCTGATGTGTAATTTTATCATTCTGATACAATCTCCAGCATTCTTGATTAATCGGAATATATTCTTTAATAAAATCTTGAGTAACGATTTCTTGGTGTTTACTTTTAAAAATACGATCGAAAGCCATTTCTGAGTTTTTATCAAAATCCCAAAGCGTATGATCTAAATCAAAAAAAATGTCGGTAATATTGGTGTTCATGTATTAAAAAATTCCTTCATCTACAAAACTATAATATTTTAATTCAGTTATAATAACATGGTCCAAAACTTTAACATCTAACTTATTTCCTGCTTCACGAATCTTTCTAGTAATTTGTTTATCGGCATCACTAGGAATCAGACTTCCAGAAGGATGGTTATGGCACAAAATCAAGGCCGTAGCATATTTCTCAAACGCCAATTTAAAAATCAATCTAACATCGACAGTTGTACCACCAATTCCTCCTTTACTCAATTGACACTTAGAAATTACACTATTAGAATTATTAAGAAAAAGCACCCAAAATTCTTCATGAGATAAATCTCCTATTACAGGCTGCATTAAATCAAAAACCTTTTTACTTGAAGTGATTTTTAGCATTTCATTAGCTTGCTCTGATTTTCTGCGCGCACACAATTCAAGTGCAGCAACTATAGAAACAGCTTTTGCCTCTCCTATTCCTTTAAATTTCATTAATTGAGCAATAGATAATTTTGCCAGTGAGTTTAGTCCTCCAACATTAGCTAGAATACGTTGGCTTAACGCAACCGCAGATTCGTTACGGCTTCCCGAGCCAATTAGAATAGCTAATAATTCGGCGTCACTTAAAGTATCTTTTCCTTTGAGGATTAATTTTTCACGAGGTTTGTCATCATCTGACCAATTTTTTATAGCAAAATGCCCACCTTCCATACTTATAATTTTAAGATGCGAAGATATTCAAAAAAAAGAAGAAAAATCCTTCAAAATAATATATTGATTGTTTACAATAATTCAAAAAAAAAGCCGGCTGCATAAACAGTCGGCAAATTATCTCATTGACTAATTTTCTAATTAATCAAACCTTTTACCTCATCAAAATTTAAACCTCCGTAGTTTCCTGAACTCATTAATAAAAGTGCAGAATTATCTAAATTCAAATTGAATAAATATTCTTTAAATTCAGCTGGATTGGTATAAATGATTAAATCTTTTCTATTGAACGCAGTCGCTATTTGCTCATAAGTCACTTCTTCCAATTGCTTAATTTTTACCGCATCTGGCGAATAGAAAACAACTGCAACATCAGCATATTCTAAGGCACCTTCGTACTCTTTTAAAAACTCAGCATTTAGACTACTATAAGTATGCAACTCTAAACAAGCAACCAAAGTTCTGTTCGGATATTGCTCTTTTACAGCTTTTGTTGTTGCAGCTACTTTACTTGGTGAATGTGCGAAATCTTTATAAGCGACTTTTCCTTTTCCTTCAGCGATTTTTTCTAAACGTTTAGATGCTCCTTTAAAGCTAGCAATTGCCTCGTAGAAATCTTCTTCATCAACACCCATATTTTGGCAGATCCATTTCGCACCTGCAAGATTATTTAAGTTATGTGCTCCAAAAACTTCAATCGGCATATCGCCTTCAGGAGTTTTTAATAAAGTTACTCCATCACTAACCGAATATTCTGGTGTTGAATAAGCTATTTTTCTAATCGGATTAGTTGCCGCTTCAGAAACACGTTTTACCTCTGGATCATTTTCGTTATAAACTAAAATTCCGCCATTTGTAATTTTTTCAATGAAAATCTCAAACTGCTCGACATAGTTTTCATACGTTGGAAAAACATTAATATGATCCCAAGCAATTCCAGAAATCAAAGCAATATTTGGCTGGTATAAATGAAATTTAGGACGTCTGTCAATTGGTGAAGATAAATATTCATCGCCTTCCAAAACCATAAAATCATTTTCTTCAGTTAAATGAACCATAGTATCGAAACCTTCTAATTGCGCACCAACCATATAATCAACAGCAATATTATGATAATGCATTACATGAAGAATCATCGAAGTAATTGTTGTTTTCCCGTGAGAACCACCAATTACAACACGCGTTTTATTTTTAGATTGCTCGTATAAAAATTCAGGATAAGAGTAGATTTTTAGACCTAATTCTTGCGCTTTTAGCAACTCCGGATTATCTGCTTTGGCATGCATTCCTAAAATAATCGCATCAATATCTGAAGTGATTTTTTCTGGAAACCAACCCATTTCTGCAGGAAGAATTCCTTTTTTCTCTAATCTTGATTTTGAAGGTTCAAAAATAGCATCGTCACTTCCTGTAACTTGATATCCTTTATTATGTAATGCTAATGCCAGATTGTGCATAGCGCTTCCGCCAATTGCGATGAAATGTGTTTTCATTTAAAATGTTTAATCGTTAAACTGTTTCATCGGTTAATCGAAATAGCAAATAACTAATAAAACGCTGTAATTATTCTTCAAAAATAAGGAAATATTTTAGAATGCCTCCTTTGCTTTTGGAGATAAATTAATGCAGAAAATTAAAAAAACCGACAGGTTTCAAAAACTTGTCGGGTTTATTTTTATATAAAGAACTAAAGATTATTTAGCAATCGTCAATTCGTCGATAATATTTTTAGCTCCAGCGTATTTGTCGATAATCCAAAGGACATAACGAATATCAACGTTGATAGTTCTTTGTAATTTAGAATCAAAAATAACGTCTCCAGCCATTGCTTCGATATTACCGTCAAAAGCAATTCCAATTAATTCTCCTTTTCCGTTAAGAACTGGCGAACCTGAGTTTCCTCCAGTAATATCGTTATCAGTTAAGAAGTTTACTGGCATGTAACCTGCTTTATCAGCATATTGTCCGAAATCTTTTTTCTTGTTCAATTCTAATAAACGAGCTGGCAAATCAAATTCCTGATCTCCTGCTTTGTATTTTTTAACCATACTTTCCATTGTCGTATAGTTATTGATTTTAGCATCATTACGAGGATCTGCAGGTAAAGCGCGAACTTTTCCGTAAGTCAATCTCAAAGTAGAGTTTGCATCTGGATATTTAATTGCATTCAATTTAGATTCTCTTAAACCTTCAACCAATTTACGGTAAGCGGCAGCAAAACCATCATCAGCTTTTGCTTGGTCGTCTGTTTTAGCACGATATTTTGTCAATAAATCGTTAGAAATAATATACAAAGGATCGTGTACAATTGCTAATGGTTTCGGATCAGCTAAGAATGCTAATACTTTTTCTTTAGTTGTAAAATAACTAACTTCAGTTGCTTTTGCTACATCAGCAGTAAAATCACCATTGTTAGCTGTTTTCATTTTTGCAATTTCTGGAGCAAGTCCATATTCAGCAGCTTTAGAAGCATATAAATTCAACTGAGCTGTTAAAATATCTTTTTCTAATGGAGCGTAAAACTCACCATAAATATTCTCAACCATTGCGTTGATTTTAGGAAGCATTTCTGCTTTCTTAGCATCATTTTCTTTATAGTAAGCAATTAATGCATTTCCTAAATTAGCAGGTCCAGTTGCATAACTAGAAGTACGTAAAAGTTGCGTCAAATAATTATCATGACGTGCTTTTAAGTTTGTTTCTCTGTAATAATCGTTGATAGTCGGAATTACGTTTTCGTATTTCTCTTTGTTTGCCGGTTTAGTAGCCCACTCGTAGAATTTATCTTCTTGTTCTGTTTTGGCATCAACCGTTCCTGCTTTTGTTAAAGCATCGATCATACCTTGACGGTTTTTCCAGTAATTTGCAGTCGAAGCATATTTAGAAGCGTACTGTAAACGAACAGTCGCATCTTTATCCATATACTTTTTCATTACATCCATTCCTGTTTTTGCACCTTCAACCCATGCAGGGTAAGCGTATTTAATGTTTTGCTCAATTCCTCCAGCTGGCATCCAACGGTTTGTTCTTCCTGGATAACCTAAGATCATTGCAAAATCATTTTCTTTTACTCCTTTTAAACTTACAGGTAAATGGTGTTTTGGCTGTAATGGCACATTGTCTTTAGAATATGCTGCCGGATTTCCATCTTTATCTGCATAAACTCTAAACATAGAGAAATCTCCAGTTTGACGAGGCCATTCCCAGTTATCTGTATCTCCACCAAATTTACCAACACTTTCAGGAGGAGTTCCAACTAAACGTACGTCTGTGTAATCTTGGTAAACAAAATAGTAATATTCATTTCCTTGAAAGAAAGGACGAACAGAAACAGTGTATTTTCCATTTTCGCTGTTTTCTTTTTCGATCAAAGCGATTTCTTGCTGAATGATTTTGTTTCTTTCAGTTTCTGTCATTTGATCGTTTACTTTAGATAAGATTCTTTTAGAAACATCATCCATGCGAACGAAGAAACGAACAAATAAAGATTTAGGCTTTAATTCTTCAGAACGACTTTTTGCCCAAAAACCATTTTTCAAATGATTTTGTTCTGCAGTCGAAAGTTCTGCAATCGCGCTATATCCACAGTGGTGATTTGTAAGAACCAATCCGCTGTTTGAAACAATTTCTGCAGTACAACCTCCATTGAACTGTACAATTGCATCTTTTAAGCTATGATGATTGATACTGTAAATTTCTTCGGCTGTCAATTGCAAGCCCATTTTTTCCATATCTCTATGGTTCAATCTTTCGATAAACATCAAAAACCACATTCCTTCATCAGCTCTCATTGGGAAAGCCATAAGGCACATGGTCAAGAATAAAATTACTTTTTTCATGTTATTTTGTTTAAGTGATGCGAATATAAGTCATTTTAGCAATTATCTCAACCTAAGCAATCTTAAAATTAAAAATGGCATTAGATTTTTAGCAGTTTATTACGAATTTAACATTATAAAACAAAAAAGGTGTTCTTAAAATAGAACACCTTTTTAATATCTAAGTAAGCTTTACTATTCGTTAAGCATTTTCCAAAGCCTGTCTTTCAAATCTGTCAAACCTTGCTGTGCAACAGAAGATATAAACATGTATGGAACACCTTTGAAAGAAACATCTAATTCTGCTTTCAGCTCGGCTTTCAATTCATCATCAAGCATATCGCATTTTGAAATCACGACAAGACGTTCTTTGTCCAGCATTTCAGGATTGTATTTCGTCAATTCGTTAACCAAAATATCGTACTCTCCTTTTATGTCCGCTGTATCAACTGGTATTAAAAACAACAAAGTCGAATTACGTTCAATGTGACGCAAGAAATAATGCCCTAAACCTTTTCCTTCTGCAGCACCTTCAATAATTCCAGGGATATCGGCAATTACAAAAGATTGAAAATCTCTGTAAGCGACAATTCCTAAATTTGGTTTTAAAGTTGTAAATGGGTAATCTGCGATTTTTGGTTTTGCCGAAGTTAATACAGACAATAAAGTAGATTTTCCAGCATTTGGAAAACCAACCAAACCAACATCAGCCAAAACTTTAAGTTCTAAAATAACATCCATTTCTACACCAAGCAAACCTGGCTGTGCGTAACGAGGCGTTTGATTTGTCGAACTTCTAAAATGCCAGTTTCCTAAACCTCCCTTTCCTCCTCTTGCCAGAATTTGTTTTTCTCCGTGCTCTGTAATTTCAAAAAGTGTTTCTCCAGTTTCCTTGTCTTTTACAACAGTTCCTAATGGCACTTCAATAATTTTATCTTCTCCATCTGCACCAGTACTGCGATCGCCTCCACCATCTCCACCGTGTCCAGCTTTAATGTGACGCGCAAACTTTAAATGAAATAATGTCCAAAGCCCTTTATTTCCAACTAAATAAACATGACCTCCACGGCCTCCATCTCCACCATCGGGGCCTCCTTTTTCAATAAATTTCTCTCTATGTAAATGCGTAGAACCTTTCCCTCCTTTTCCGGAAGAAACATATATCTTAACGTAATCTACAAAATTTCCTTCTGTCATTTTCTTTGTTTATGTAAAGTTTCATGTTTCATATTTCATGTTCCAAGTTGCGTAATGCAATAACCTGAAACTTGAAACCTGAAACTTGAAACAAATTTTCTCTCTACTCTTTTAAAGCTTTTACCAAAACTTTATCAATCTTAACGCCGTCCATGTCGATAACTTCTAGGACGAATTTCTGCCAAACTAATTTTTCTCCTTCTTTTGGAATATGAGAAAGTTCAGTCATAATCATTCCGCTTACAGTGTTTACTTCGTAATCGTTTGTTAATTCATCTAACTCGAAATAAGTTAAGAAATCGTGTAACGAATAATGTCCGTCAACCAACCAAGAACCATCTTCTCTCTCTATTAGCTGAAATTCATCTTTATAAAATTCTGCAGCATCACCAACTAAAGCTTCCAAAATATCATTAAGAGTAATCATTCCCTGAAAAACTCCATATTCATCTGAAACTAAAGCATAGTGGACACCCGTTTTTTTGAAATTCTCTAAAGCTTTATATGCCGTTGTTTGCTCCATTAAATAGGGTGCGTCAGACATGATTGCCGCTAAATCAAAATTATCGCTTTCGATGTTAGCAAAAATATTTTTAAGTGTTACGACTCCAACAATATCATCGTAATTATCATTGTAAACAGGATAAACCGCATGCAAATCCTGAACTACTAATTCTTTGATTTTTTCTTTATCTGCTTTTAATGGCAACATATCTACCGACTTGCGGTGCGTCATTAAAGAATTTACTTTTCTATCTCCGATATGAAAAACACGCTCCACAATATCTTGCTCAATTTCCTGAACCTCTCCTACTTCGGTTCCTTCTTTGATAATAGCTTTAATTTCTTCTTCCGTCACTTTTCCGTCGGCAGTTGGTTTTATCTGAAGAACATTCAGTAAAAAATCTGTTGAAGAAGTTAACAACCAAATAAATGGTGCCGTAATAATCGAAATCACTTTCATTGGCATTGCAACCATTTTAGCAATAGCTTCTGGATAATTTAATCCAATTCGTTTTGGAAGTAATTCTCCCAAAACCAATGAGAAAAAAGTCAAAACTACAACTACAATCCCAACAGCAATTGAATGTGCGTAAGGTTTAAAAACTGCAATTCCTGCAACAAAAAGCTCAACATCTGCTGTGATTTTGTCACCAGAATAAATACCAGTCAAAATTCCGATTAAGGTAATTCCGATTTGTACTGTCGATAAAAACTTATTTGGGGAATTGGCTAAATCGAGCGCTGTTTTAGCACTTTTGTTGCCTTTTTTCGCTGCTGTTTCGAGCCTGTTTTTACGGGCCGAAATCAAGGCGATTTCAGACATGGAGAAAACTCCGTTTAATAGAATTAGAAAAAATATTATTAGTATTTCCAATTGATAGGGGATTCGTTATAAAATGGTCTCGTTAAATGTAATTTGTAATCTTAAATATTAATGGCTGTTAATTAAAAAACTAATTTTTCTAACCCAAAAACTTTGATTGTCAAAAACATTTGAAAAGCCCGTTTTAGAGTTAGAAAAATAGTTTTTTTTGCATCCCGATAATTATCAGGTTGTAACGTACAGCTTAAAAAGCTTCTACAAATTATCTATAACTGACGTTAAGCGCTCTGTAATTTGTTCAATAGTTCCGATACCGTCTACGGCATGAAATTTATTTTGTTCTTTATAATATCCAATAAGCGGAGCTGTTTTCTCATTGTATTCCTGATATCTTACACGAATTTTTTCTTCGTCCTGATCGTCAGCTCTTCCGCTTGTTTTTCCTCTTTCAAGTAAACGTGCAACCAAAATCTCATCATCAGCTTCTAAAGCGATTGTTGCTGTTACGCTTGATCCAATTGTTGGCAAAAATTTATCTAAAGCTTCAGCCTGATTGATTGTTCTTGGATAACCGTCGAATAAAAATCCTGCTGTATCTGGGTGTTTTTTTACCTCATCAATTAACATTGCAGTTGTTACTTCGCAAGGAACCAATTCTCCATTGTCCATAAAAACTCTTGCTTTTTTTCCTAGTTCAGTATCATTTTTTAAATTGAAACGAAAAATATCTCCTGTTGAAAGGTGTGTTAAATTGTATTTTTCTTTTAAAAATTCTGCCTGAGTTCCTTTTCCTGCACCAGGCTTTCCAAATAAAACGATGTTAATCATAATTATGAGTGTTGTTACTTCTTATTTTTTCAGAAGTCTTTAAATGAATATATAGTTGTGTTTTGTTATTCTGCTAATTTGTAAATTTCGGTTAAGTTTCTTCCTAAACCATCATAGTCTAACCCGTAACCAACAATAAATTTGTTCGGAATTCTAATTCCGATATAATCTATTTTTATATCTTTTTTATAAGCTTCTGGTTTAAAAAACAATGTCGCAATTTTAAAATGTTTTACATTCTGCGCTTTAAACAAGTGCTTTAATTCTTCGATTGTGTTTCCGGTATCAATAATATCTTCGATGATAATTACCGTTCTTCCAGACAAATCTTGGTTAATTCCAATTAGTTCCTTAACGGCATTGGTTGTTTCAGTTCCTTCATACGATGCCATTTTGATAAACGAAACCTCGCATGGTTTTTTATATTTTTTCAGAAAATCTGACACCACCATAAAAGCACCATTCAAAACTCCAATAAAAATTGGTGTATCATCTCCAAAATCATCTTCTACCTGAGCAACTATTTTAGTTAAAGCAAAATCAATTTCTTTAGCCGAAATAAACGGAACAAATTGTTTATCGTGAAGTTGTATCATTATTTTTCTTTTTAAAATAATGGACAAAGATACAGAATTACAACTTAACTGCTTCTATCAAAATAAACTGTATCGAGATATTTTTTGTGAATGTTAAATATCAGTTAATGTTTACAAATCATTTTTTGACACTAGAGGAATTTTAAGTAAATTGTTGTGATATAATTATTTAACTCCAAAAAACCAATGAAAAAATCCTTAACCCTATTTTCTATACCACTATTAGCCTTAATGACTGCCTGTAACGGACAAGTTAAAAAAGAAGAAAAAGAAGCCCTTGCCAAACAGCCTGCAAATGTTGTAAAAACTGCCATCGGAGATATTACGCTTCCTCCACCCTACGCAACCGAATCTAAAACCAAAAATAGCAAAGTAATTGGCTGGCCAGAAGGCAAAACGCCAAAAGCGCCTGAAGGTTTTACAGTAACTAAATTTGCTGACGGTTTTCAGAATCCGCGTTGGAGTTATATAGGTCCAAACAATGATATTTTTGTGGTTGAAAGTGGCACCAGAACAAGCAAAAACCAAATTATAGTTTTGCGTGACAATGATAAAGACGGAAAGTATGAAACTCGCGAAGTTTTTATTTCTGGTTTAAACAGGCCTTTAGGAATGTTAATCCTAAAAGACTTTTTTTATATTGCCAATACTGACGGACTTTACCGTTATCCTTATAAAAATGCACCATTAAAATTAGAAACTCAAGGAACTAAAATTGTTGAACTTCCTGCTGGCGGATACAACAATCACTGGACAAGAAGTTTGCTTGCTAATCCCGAAGGAACAAAAATTTATATTGGTGTTGGTTCTGGAAGCAATGTTGGAGAAAATGGAATGGATAAAGAAGTTCGCCGTGCAGCAATTTTAGAAATTAACCCTGATGGAACCGGCGAAAAAATCTACGCTGACGGACTTAGAAATCCAATGGGAATGGATTGGAATCCAGCCAACAAAAAAGAACTTTGGACAGCGGTAAATGAAAGAGATGAACTTGGAGATGATTTAGTTCCAGATTATATTACGAGTGTAAAAAGAGGCGGTTTCTACGGATGGCCTTACTCCTATTTTGGAAGTATTCCTGATCCAAGATGGAAAGGGAAAGGTGAACGAAAAGATTTGATAAAAAAAGCTATTGTTCCCGATGTTCCTGTTGGCGCTCATACTGCTTCTTTAGGATTGGCATTTTACACGAAAGATGCTTTTCCTGCAAAATACAGAAATGGCGCTTTCGTAGGTCAGCATGGTTCTTGGAATCGATCTAAAATTTCGGGTTATAAAGTGTTATTTGTTCCTTTTAAAGATGGAAAACCTTCAGGAAAACCAGAAGATTTTTTAACTGGTTTTATTTCTGATGAAGATAAAGCCGAAGTCTACGGACGTCCAGTTGCTGTAACGGTTATGAATGACGGATCGCTTTTGGTAAATGATGACAGCGGAAATACCATTTGGAAGGTTACAGCAAAGAAATAAAGTCCAATTCCGTAAATTATCGGAACAAATTATAAAAAGAAAATTTTAAACACATAGAGACATAGATTTTTGTTTAAAAAGATGTTATTAAGAAAATTAGTTTTCGCACATAGTTACTATGTGCTTTTGACAAGTAAAACGCCTTTTTTGCCTCAATCAATGCTATGTTTCTATGTGTTAAAAATAAAAACGCACTTTTAACTCCGCTCATTTATGCCTTTTCAAAAATGTTTTCTTTTTCTTTTGATTCTTTTTATTTCTAAAAATATTTCAGCACAAGAAAATATTGATTCTACCAAAACTCAAAAACTAAACGAAGTTTTAATAAGTCCACTTCATATTAATCGAGATTTGCAGAACAGCCCCACTTCAATTGGTATTTTATCTGAAAAAGAATTACTTCGAAATAATACAACTGACATCAGCAATGTAATCAATACGATTCCGGGTGTTTTTATGCAATCGTCAAACATTACTACAACCCGAATTTCGATTCGCGGAATTGGTGCTAGAACTCCATACGGAACCAATAAAATCAGAGCTTTTTATGGAAGAATTCCATTGACTTCTGGGAATAGTGAAACCGTAATTGACGATATTGATCTTCAAAATATCGATCAAGTTGAAGTTATAAAAGGACCGCTTTCGAGTATTTACGGCGCAGGTTTAGGCGGTGCGATTTTGATCTCGCCAGAAACATTTAATAACGGAAATTATCAAACTGAAGTAAGTTCTGTTTTCGGCTCTTTTGGATTATTGAAAAACAGAGTTGGTTTTAATTTGAATGAAAAAAATGCTTCTTTAAATCTGAGTTATCACAATTTAAAAACAAATGGCTGGCGTGAAAATAGCGACTACAATCGTGAAGGAATTACGCTTGGTGGAGAATTATTCAGAAAGAAAAACAGCAAACTGACCTATTTCTCCAATTATACTTATTTGAAAGCTTATATTCCGAGTTCAATCAACAAAACCACTTTCGAAAATAATCCACAAGCGGGTGCACCAACTTGGGTGGCTTCAAAAGGATTTAAAGAATACAAATCGACTTTGGGCGGATTGGCTTATGATTTTAAAATTAATGATCATTTAAATAATTCAACTTCAATTTTCATCAATTATAAAGACAGCAACGAACCACGACCTTTTGATATTTTGCGCCAATATACTTTTGCTTCGGGCGTGAGAACACAGTTTTCTGGAGATTTCAATATTGGAAAAATCAAAAATCAATTTATTACTGGACTGGAATATTTCAGAGATAATTATAGCGGAAATACTTTTCAAAATCTCTATCTGCAAAATAATGGAAATGGAAGTTTGCAAGGCGATCAACTTACGGCAACCAATCAGAAAAGGCGTTTTTACAACATTTTTTCGCAAATCAGAACTTTACTTTCGGAACATTTTGAACTTCAGGCAGGTTTAAATTATAATAAGACCAAATTTGAACTTCAGAATGATTTTTCCCCTTCCGCAAATAATCCAGTGGAGCATTATAGTTATGATGGCATTTTTTCGCCTCAACTTTCATTTTTATTTAAGCCAAATGAAATTCAGACTTTTTACTTCTCTGTAAGCCGAGGATTTTCTCTTCCTGCAACTGAAGAGACTTTAACAAGCACGGGAAATATCAATTCAGACATTAAACCAGAAACAGGTTATAATTTTGAATTGGGCGGAAAATTGCATTTTTTCAACAAAAAATTGTACGCCCAAATTGCCATTTACCGAATGGAAATTAAAGATTTATTAGTTGCCAAGAGAATTGGCGATGATCAATACGAAGGCGTAAATGCTGGGAAAACCTTTCATGAAGGAATCGAAATTTCGTTAAATCACAATTGTCCGATAAATCGGATTTTCAATTTAAACTCTTATGTCGGCGCTTCCATCGGGAATTATGAATTCAAAGAATTTGTCGACAACGGAAATGATTATTCAGGAAACAAACTAACTGGAGTTCCTGCCAATACTGCAAGTACTGGTTTTAATTTGAATACCAATTCAGGTTTTTATTTTTCAGCCGATTTTCAATTCACAGATAAAATTCCGATGAATGATTCAAATACCAATTTTTCAGATTCTTATTCTTTACTAAATTTAAAAACAGGTTATCAATTTGAAATTTTGTCTGGATTAAAAGCGCATCTCGATGCAGGAATTAATAATGTTACAAACGAAAAATACGCTTCCATGATTTTGACCAATGCAACCGGAGTTGGAAATGCACAACCACGATTCTATTATCCAGGATTGCCTATAAACTATTACGGAATTATCTCATTAAATTACTTATTTTAGCATTGTACTAAATACAAAAAACAATGCCATCTGAATTGCAAAAAAAATTGGATTATGTTAATGCTTATAGAGAAAATCGTCTAAAAGCAGCGCAGGATGTTTTAGAAAACCCATCGCTTTTTAGTGAATTGGTTTCGATTTGCTTTTCACCAGAAGATAAAAACAATCATAAAGCCTGCTGGATTTTAGAATTTGTTTCGTACGAAGAATTGCTTTGGCTACAACCACATCTTGATTTTTTCTGTTCGAATTTGAAAATTTTAAAAGACGAAAGTTCCATGCGTCCGATTGCAAAAGTGACACAACTTTTAGTAAAATCGCATTATAAGAAAAACGAAAACGGAATTCAGCTTTCTGAAGAAAATCTTCAAGATTGTATTGAAGCCTCTTTTGATTGGCTGATTAATGACACCAAAGTCGCCACAAAAGCCTACTCTATTCGCACTTTATATATACTAGGAAATTACTACGACTGGATTCATCCCGAGTTAAAAGTCATAATCGACAAAGATTTCGGAGATCATTCCGCAGCCTACAAAGCCGTTGCCAAAGAAGTTTTGAAGAAAATAAAGTAGTTTTTTTTTAGCCACAGATTAAAAGAATTAAAAAAGATTTTCCATTTCTGTCTTTTTGCCACGAATTACACGAATTCGCACTAATTTTTAAAGTTAGATTGAAAAAAAAATAATTTGTGAAAATTTGTGTAATTCGTGGCAGACAAAAAAAATCCTTTCTAATCCTTTTAATCTGTGGCAGAAAAAACTAAATTTTGGCTAAAAAAAGATTAAAAAGTATCTTTGCAAAAACACAACACAAAATGAATTATTTTTCTTCTGATTTTAAATTAGGAATATTAGGTGGCGGACAATTAGGCAAAATGCTTTTGTTCGACACCAGAAAATTTGACATACAAACTTACGTTCTAGATCCAAGCGACGAAGCGCCGAGTAAAATTGCCTGCAACAAATTCTTTCAAGGCGATTTAATGGACTATGAAACGGTTTATAATTTCGGAAAACAAGTCGATGTTCTAACTTTTGAAATCGAATTGGTAAACCTTGAAGCTTTAACACAATTAGAAAACGAAGGTTTAAAAATATATCCATCTCCAAAAACCTTAAAAGGAATTCAGAATAAAGGCGTTCAAAAAGAATTTTACGCTAAAAACAATATCCCAACCGCACCATTCGAAAGATTTGAAAATTTAGAAAGTCTAAAATCTAAAATCAACGATCTAAAATTACCTTTTGTATGGAAATGTACCGAATTTGGTTATGATGGAAATGGTGTGAAAATAGTTCGCGAAGTTTCAGATTTAGATAATCTTCCAAATGTAGAATGCATTGCCGAAACTATGGTTCCGTTCAAAAACGAATTGGCGGTAATTGTGGTTAGAAATCCATCAAGAGAGATGAAAACCTATCCGGTTGTCGAAATGGAATTTCATCCAGAAGCAAACCAAGTTGAATATGTAATTTGTCCAGCAAGAATCGATGATAAAGTTGCTGAAAAAGCCAGAGCGATTGCTTTACAAGTTTCAGAGAACTTTAACCACGTTGGTCTTTTGGCTGTTGAAATGTTCCAAACTCAGGACGACGAAATTTTAGTAAACGAAGTTGCTCCTCGCCCACACAATTCTGGTCATTATTCTATTGAAGCAAGTTATACTTCACAATTCGAAAATCACTTACGTGCGATTTTAGATCTTCCGTTAGGAAACACAGATAGCAAAGTTGCCGGAATTATGGTAAATTTAGTGGGTGCAGAAGGTCATTCTGGAAATGTTATTTATGAAAACATCGAAACCATTTTAGGATGGGATGGCGTTACGCCACATATCTACGGTAAAAAACAAACGCGTCCTTTCAGAAAAATGGGTCACGTGACAATCGTAAATGAAAATATGGCTGAGGCGAGAAGAATTGCACAGGAAGTGAAAAACACTATTAAAGTGATTAGTGGTCAGTAATTTTTAGTGGTCAGTTTACAGTTTAAAACTATAATATTTTTTAAGTATCAGGAATAACTTGAAACCTGAAACTTAAAATTTGAAACAAATAAAAAACATGAGCAAAGTAGCTATTATAATGGGAAGCATCTCCGACATGCCAGTTATGCAAGATGCAATCGACATATTAAAACAATTTAATGTAGAAGTTGAAGTAGATATCGTTTCGGCACACAGAACGCCAGAAAAATTATTCGATTTCAGTAAAAATGCGCATACTCGCGGGATTTCGGTAATTATTGCTGGAGCGGGCGGTGCGGCGCATTTACCTGGAATGGTAGCTTCAATGTCACCGCTTCCTGTAATTGGAGTTCCTGTAAAATCAAGCAATTCGATTGATGGCTGGGATTCTGTTTTATCGATTCTCCAAATGCCGGGCGGAGTTCCTGTTGCAACTGTAGCTTTGAACGGAGCAAAAAATGCCGGAATTTTAGCAGCACAAATCATCGGAAGCCACGATAAAAAAGTTTTAGACACTATTATTTCTTATAAAGAAGAATTAAAAGCTGCAGTTAATAAAGCGGCTGAAAGTCTTAATAAATAAATTTAGTAATCAGTGGTCAGTTTTTTAGTGTTCACTAGTTGTCTTTATGAGAACTGAATACTAAAAAACTGACCACTGACTACTTTTAAAAAACGCTATTATGAGCATCTTAACACAATATTTCAATACCAGACATAACACAGCACCTTTTTCGCAGATAAAAATCGAAGATTACGTTCCTGCTTTCAATGAAGGAATTGCTTTGGCTAAGGCCGAAATAGATGCAATAGTAAACAATTCAGATGCACCGACTTTTGAAAACACCATTGTCGCGATGGATTTTTCCGGTGATATTTTAGATCGTCTTTCTAGTATTTTCTTCAATTTAAATTCGGCTGAAACGAATGACGAAATGCAGAAAATTGCTCAGGAAGTTTCGCCTTTACTTTCAGAATTTGGAAATGACATTCGCTTAAATGCCGATTTATTTGCGAAAGTAAAAGCGGTTTACGATCAAAAAGAAAGTTTAGGTTTAAATCCTGAACAAACAACTTTATTAGATAAAAAATACAAAAGCTTCTCGAGAAACGGAGCCAATTTGCCAGAAGATAAGAAAAACCAATTAAGAGAAATCGACAAAGAATTATCGAAATTGAGTTTACAATTTGGCGAAAATGTTTTGGCTGAAACCAACAACTTCGAATTACATTTAACTGATGAAAAAGATTTATCAGGTTTGCCAGAAGGAACAATCGAAGCAGCTAGATTATTAGCAAAAAATCAGGAAAAAGAAGGCTGGATTTTCACTTTAGATTATCCAAGTTACGTTCCGTTTTTGACTTATGCTGACAATCGCGAATTGCGTAAAAAAATGGCAATTGCGTTTGGAGCAAAAGCATTTCAAAATAACGAATTCAACAATGAAGAAAACGTTCTGAAAATTGCGAAACTTCGTCATGAAAGAGCCAATTTATTAGGTTACAAAACGCACGCACATTTTGTTCTGGAAGAAAGAATGGCCGAAAGTCCAGAGAAAGTTTTTTCTTTCCTGAATGATTTATTAGCAAAAGCAAAACCAGCAGCTCAAAAAGAATTTGCTGAATTAACTGCTTTCGCGAAAGAACTAGACGGAATTGAGCAATTAGAAAAATGGGACGGAGCGTATTATTCTGAAAAATTAAAACAACAGCTTTTTAATTTAGATGATGAAAAGCTTAAACCATATTTTCAATTAGAAAAAGTTTTAGACGGCGCGTTTACAGTTGCCAAAAAATTATACGGCTTAACTTTTACAGAGGTTTTTGACATTGATAAATACCACGAAGAAGTTACCACTTATGAAGTAAAAGATGCAAACAACAATTTAGTTTCAATTTTCTATGCTGATTTCTTCCCAAGAAAAGGAAAAAGAAACGGCGCTTGGATGACTTCATTCAAATCACAATATGTAAAAGATGGCGTAAACGAAAGACCACATATTTCCAACGTTTGTAATTTTACAAAACCAACCGAAACAAAACCTTCATTATTAACTTTTAATGAAGTCACAACTTTATTCCACGAATTCGGGCACGGATTACACGGAATGTTGGCTGACACGGTTTATCCAAGTTTATCAGGAACTTCTGTTTACTGGGATTTTGTAGAATTACCAAGTCAGATTATGGAAAACTGGTGTTACGAGCCAGAAGCTTTGGCTTTATTTGCGAATCATTATGAAACGGGAGAAATCATTCCGATTGAGTATGTTCAAAAAATTAAAGAAAGTGCAAGTTTTCAGGAAGGTTTGGCAACTTTACGCCAATTAAGTTTTGGGTTATTAGATATGGCTTGGCATGGACAAGATCCAAATAATATCACTGACTTAAAAGCTTTCGAAACAGAACAATTCGCCAACACACAATTGTATCCAGACGTAAAAGAAAACGCGATGAGTACCGCTTTTTCACATATTTTTCAAGGTGGATATTCTTCTGGATATTACAGCTACAAATGGGCAGAAGTTTTAGATGCGGATGCTTTCGAATATTTCCATGAGAACGGAATTTTCAATGAAGAAATCGCTAAAAAATTCAAAGACAATGTACTTTCAAAAGGAGGAACAGAACACCCAATGATTTTATACAAACGCTTTAGAGGCCAAGAACCGAAACCAGAAGCTTTATTGAAAAGAGCTGGATTGTTATAAAGCTTCTAAGATACTAAGTCTCTTAGAGAATTAAATTTTAAAACCGAAGTAGAAATACTTCGGTTTTTTATTTGATTTTACTTTAACTACCTTCGTATTTTTAAATCTTATCTTACAAATACAAGCCATGAAAAAATATTTTAAAATAGTGCTTTATCTTTCAATTATCGGATTGATTGCCATTGTTTCGGTAAACTATTATGTTAAATCTTCGACTAAAAAGAACATTTATTATTCCATAAAAAAATTTCCAAAAAATGATGTCGGAATTATTTTTGGCGCAGGAATTAATGGAAATCAGCCAAGCAAATATTTAAAAGATCGTTTAGATGCAGGAATTATGCTTTGGAAAGCAAAACGTATCAATAAAATTCTGCTTTCTGGAGATAATGGTCGTGACGAATATGATGAATTGACAGTAATGAAAAATTATTGTTACAATCATGGCGTTGACACCACAAAAATTTTTATTGATTATGCAGGATTTGATACGTATTCAACAATGTATCGCGCCAAACATATTTTTAAGATTAAAAAAGCAACTTTAATTTCACAAGAATATCATTTAAATCGCGCCATTTATATTGGAAATAAATTGGGCATAAAATCAGCTGGATATTCTGCTAATAAAGGAGAATATCTTGGATATAATTATGTTCGTTTTAGAGAATATCTTTCGACTTTCAAATCCTTTTTTGATGTTTTGCGAAATCGTGAACCTCATTTTCTAGGCGGAGAAATTAATATTAATGGAGAATCTAATTATTCTAAAGAAGATAAACGATAAAAACAAAAACCCTGCAAAAAAATCTGCAGGGTTTTTAATTAAAACTTTAATGACAAAGAATAAAAATCTTGCTTCTTTGTTCTTGTTTCCATTTCTAAATCTTACTCTTTCTCCAAAACCCTATTAGCTAATTTCCCAACAGTTAATCCTTGAACTACAATTGAGAATAAAACAACAATATAAGTTACCTCAAGCAACAAGTTTTTATATTCACTTTCTGGCATTGAAAGAACTAACGCAATTGAAACTCCACCACGGATTCCTCCCCAAACCAAAACCATCAAAGAACCTTTATTATAGGCTGATTTGATTCCGAAGAACTTAAAGATGTCAAAGAATTTCCATGGTAAAACTATTGAAGTTAATCTTGAAAACAGCACAATAAAAATGGCAACAATACCTGTCAATAACTGTTTGTCTAAATTTGGAAGCAACAACAATTCAAAACCTATAAATAAGAATAAAACCGCATTTAGAATCTCATCAATAAGTTCCCAGAATTTCCCCAAATAATCTTTGGTCACTTCACTCATAGCTACTTTTTTACCATAATTTCCAATAATTAAACCGGCAACAACCATTGCAAGCGGACTCGAAACGTGTAAAGCCTGCGCTACCAAAAAACCACCTGTTACAATAGAAAGTGTTATAAGAACAGAAACTTTATAATCGTCAATTTTCTTCATCACCTTAGACGCTGTAAATCCGAAAACCGCTCCTAATAAAAGTCCGCCGATTCCTTCTTCTATAAACAACAAAGATATTGAGCTAAAAGTTGCATCAAATGTTGGATCGGTAGCCATTTTTAGAACAACAGCAAACATTACTACTGCTACTCCATCATTAAACAATGATTCCCCAACAATTTTAGTTTCTATTCTTTTTGGAACTTTTGCTTCTTTTAAAACTCCTAAGACCACAATTGGATCCGTTGGAGAAATTAAAGTTCCAAAAACTAAACAAAATATGTAAGGTATTTTTATCCCTAAAAGTGGCGCGATATAAAAAAGAAGCATCGAAATTATCAAAGCTGATAAAACAACACTTACTGTAGAATAAATCATAATAGGCACTTTTTGTTCTTTCAGATCAGCCATATTTACGTGCAATGCTCCAGCGAATAAAAGAAAATTCAACATGGCTCCCATTAGGATTTCGTTGAAGTCAAATTCTTTTATCAGATCGAAAAAATGCTTAGTAGTTGCTGGAAAATAAGAATCTCCCAAAAGACGAATTCCGACTGAAACCAACATGGCAATAATCATGATTCCGATGGTTCCAGGAAGTTTTAAAAATCTTAAATTCAAATAGGCGAAGAAAGATGCCAATACAATTAGCACCGAAAATGTGTAGTATAATTCCATAAATTGTGATTTTTACAAAAATAACTGTACCATTATTTAATCAAAAATTTCCTGCGTTGAATTAACATAACTTTATTATTCGTTAAATATGTTTCAATTATTTTTGAAAGTTTAAAAACTTTTACATACATTTGTTTCATGGAATTCAAAGAAGCAAAAAATAAGTTCGTTCAAACTTGGGGAGCATTAGGTTCTCAATGGGGCATTAATAAAACAATGGCACAGATCCACGCTTTATTGATGGTTTCAAACGAACCTATTTCTATGGAAGACATTATGGAAGAATTGCAAATTTCTCGAGGAAATGCAAGCATGAATTTAAGAAGTTTAATGGATTGGGGAATTGTCTATAAAGAATTTAAAGCTGGGGAAAGAAAAGAATTTTTCACCGCAGAAAAAGATTTAGACGAATTAGCAGTTAAAATTTCCAGAGAAAGAAGTAAAAGAGAAATTAAACCAACGCTTAAAATCTTAAAAGAAGTTTCGACAATTGAAGCGAAAGATTCACCAGAAGAAAAACACTTTGTAGATCAAACCACCAAATTATACGATTTTGTTTTGAAAGCAGATAATATGTTAGACAAAATGACTGAATTCAATGATAACTGGCTAGGTAAATTAGTCATGAAAATGATGAAATAAAAAAATTTAATCCAAACTTTCATTTTTTTCTGAAAGTTTAAAATTTTAAAAACAATTTATATGAACTTCTTAAAAGCAGAATGGAAAAACTTAGCACTTGTCAATTATGAAATTGATGCTGAAATCTTAGAAAAATATCTTCCTGCAGGAACTGAGATCGATATTTGGGACAACAAATGTTATGTCAGTCTAGTTGGATTTATGTTTAAAAACACCAAAGTTTTAGGATTGAAAGTTCCGTTTCATATCGATTTTGAAGAAGTGAATCTGAGATTTTATGTAAAACGTCTTGAAAACGGTGAATGGAAACGTGGTGTAGTTTTCATTAAAGAAATTGTTCCTAAAAAAGCCATCACTTTTATCGCCAATACTTTGTATCAAGAACATTATGAAACTCAGAAAATGAGACATGAAATAATAGAAAATCAAAACACGAATACTTTTATCTATCAATGGAAAAATGACAAAGAATGGAATACAATCGAAATTGAAACCAAAAAAGATTTAAGCATAATCGAAATCGATTCTGAAGCTGAATTCATTACAGAGCATTACTTCGGGTATACAAAAATCGATGAAGAAACCACTTTTGAATATGAAGTGACACATCCGAGATGGGAACAATTTGAAGTTGTAAATCATAAAATTGATATTGATTTCGAAAAAAATTATGGAAGTGATTTTGGATTCCTTCAAACTCAAAAACCAACTTCAGTTTTCTTAGCTCAAGGCTCAAAAATTACAGTGAAGAACAAAAGGAAATTACAAATGCCTCCTGTTCTGAAAGAGATGTATTAACCTCATAAATTGGGAAATCATGAATTTTAATATCATTGGGTATTTTATTTACCTCAGCATAACCATTTTCATTATCCTAAAAGTTGGGAAAATCTGCTACAAAAACGGAAATATTTTTGTTTTAGAACTAATTCCAAATCACGCCGATCTCTGCCAAAAAATTAATCAGGTTTTACTTTTAGCCTATTACCTTTTAAACATTGGCTATTGTGCAATGACTTTAATTTCCTGGCAAAAAATTATTTCTTCGCCTCAATTGGTCGAAATACTCTGTATCAAAACAGCTGTCATAATTTTTATTATCTCAATTCTGCATTACCTCAACATTTTAATTATAACCAAATACGCTAAAAAAATAATTCACAACAACTAAAATTCAAATATTATGGAAACTACAAAAATCTTAATTGGTTACGGAATTTATTTACCGGTCGCTTTATTTTTAACTTATTATGTTTCTAAAACCCTTTTCAAAAACGGAAAAATCTTTATGTTAGATATATTTAAAGGCCGCGAGGAAATTGCTGAAGCGACGAACAAACTTTTTGAAACTGGATTCTATCTTTTAAATATTGGTTTTGCATTAATGATTTTGGAACTTCAATTAAATCAAGACAGTTATCAGGAATTAATTGAAAGACTGAGTTATAAAATCGGCGGATTTTCTATTTATCTTGGTATTATGTTGTTCTTTAATTTGTATTTCTTTTTTAGAGGAAAAAGAAAAGCTAAAGAAGCTCAACGAGAAGAAAGATTAGTTTTTAAAGCTTAATCATTTATTTTATAATTTACCACAAATTCACGAATTATAATTTTAAAAATTCGTGAATTCGTGGCTAAAAAACTCTCAAGATGAACAAACTTATAATCGCATCTGGAACTGGTTTTCTTGGACAAGTTTTAGTTAATCATTTCAAAAATAAATTTGAAGAAATTGTAATTCTCACCCGAGGAAAATCTAAAACAATTGACGGAATTAAATATGTGAACTGGAATGCCAGAACTTTTACTGGCTGGGAGAAGGAATTAGAAAATGCAACCGTTTTAATCAATCTCGCAGGAAAATCTGTTGATTGCCGTTATACGAAAGAGAACAAAAAAGAGATTCTTTGGTCACGAATTGACAGTACAAAAGTCTTAAATAAAGCGGTTTTGAATTGTAAAAATCCTCCTAAACATTGGCTGAATTCTTCAACAGCAACTATTTACCGATTTTCACTTGACAAACAAATGGATGAAATAGACGGCGAAATCGGAAATGATTTTTCTATAAATGTGGCGCTTTCTTGGGAAAAAGCATTCTTTAAAACCGAAACTCCAAAGACTTTAAAAACAGCTTTGCGAACTTCAATTGTTTTAGGCAAAAATGGCGGTGCTTTTGTTCCGTTAAAGACTTTGACAAAAATGGGTTTTGGAGGAAAACAAGGAAGCGGTAATCAGTTTGTAAGCTGGATTCACGAAGAAGATTTTGTGAATGCTGTTGATTTTATAATTGAAAAAGAAATATCTGGCGTTATCAATATTGTTTCTCCTACTCCAATTCGCAATGTTGATTTTATGGAAAAACTTCGAAAAGCTGTTGGTTTTCCTTTTGGAATTCCGTTGAGCAAATTCTTTCTTGAAATTGGATCTTTCTTTATTCGAACAGAAACTGAATTGGTTTTAAAAAGCAGGAATGTGATTCCAAAAAGACTTTTGGAAAATGGGTTTGTGTTTAAGTTTGGGGATATTGACGAGGCTTTGCGAGATTTAATTTAGAACCCAAATTCACGCAGTTTTATTATTTCGACGAAGGAGACCCTAGCGATAGCGAATAGGCGAAGCAAATCTTCGCAAGAAGCTTGAAAAAGATTAGCTTATTGGAGCGGAGTTAATTGTGGAGATTTACTTCGTCTGTTCGCTATCGCTAGGGTCTCCTTCGTCGAAATGACAAGATTGTGGAAAACTAAACTTAAACTTAATGACAACAATAAAGCTCACGACCGAAATAAAAGCCTCAAAACAAATCGCTTTTGATGTCTCAAGGAATATCGATATTCACCAACAATCTGCTAGTCCTTCAAAAGAAAAAGCGATTGCTGGAATAACATCTGGTTTAATAAATTTTGGAGAAACAGTAACCTGGCGCGGCAAACATTTTGGATTTTACATCACTCACAAAAGCCGAATTACTGCAATGAATTTTTATGATTGTTTTGTAGATGAAATGGAAAAAGGCAAATTCAAAACCTTCAAACATGAACATTTTTTTGAAGAAGAAAATGGCGTTACAATCATGAAAGATAAATTGCAATATGAAACTCCGTTTGGGATATTTGGAAAATTGTTTGATGTTTTGTTTTTGAAAAAACATTTGACGAATTTTCTTTTGGAAAGAAATAAAATTTTAAAATTGGTTTCAGAGAAGTACGTTTAGATAATTTATTTAACTTTATAAGTATTATTCTCAAAACGAATTAATTACAAATCAAAAAATATACTTATGAAAGTGAAAACGATATTAACTTTACTTCTTTTTACCATTTCTTTTGTTGGATTTTCTCAAAGTAATTGCACCACTTTAAAAGGATGCGAAAGAAAATTATGTGAATTAAACACAAAACTAGCTGCCGCAAAAAAAGCTGGAAATCAAAATCAGATAAAAGGCATTGAAGAGGCTATTGCGCAAACCAAGAAAAACTGCACTACTAAAACAGTAAATAAAGATCTTGACAAAAAGGTTAAAGAGAAACAGCAAGAAGTAAATGAAAGAACAGCCGAGTTGAATAAGGCTATTAAAGACAATGAAAGCAAAGAAAAAATCGACAAAAAAAGGAAAAAACTAAATGAGGCAAAAGCAGATTTGAATAAAGCTTTGGCGGAACAGAAAACGAAATAATTTTTCTCACGCAGATTTTGCAGATTTGAGCAGATTTCAAAAAAACATTTTAATTGCTTACAGCTTTAGCTGGAGGATAAATTATGACAGATTGTTTCTTGGCTTTAGCCGAACTTTCGCATTTGGCTAAAGCCCTTATTGAAGAGTTCTCTTACCTCCAGCTAAAGCTGGAGGCAACCCAAAATTTAATAATTCATAAAATTTTCTTTTGAAAATGAATCTTCTCGTTTTACGGTTGCGTGAGGGATAGGAGCTGGCTACCGAAGTAGCGCGGATAGCCCGACCCCGATAATGCAGGCGGGCGAATAAGCGCAAAGTAATTTTGCCCGCTTGTATTATCGGGGGCACGCCCTAAATATTTTTATAGAAAAAGAATCATCAGCCACCAAAAAATCGGTACACTTTCTACCCAAAAAGAAGTATAATATTTGGAACGATTTGGATTGGCAAATGCAATAAACAACATCAGCATAATGACCATGATAAGATTTATAATCGCATCGTGATAATTGAATGTTGAAATAAAAACTTCTAAAAACCAAAATGGGATTAATAACAAAAATCCTAAAATCTTGGTTTTCTTTACCCCTATTGTCTGTGGAACGGTTTGAAGATGCGGATCATCATTTGCGAGATCCAGAATCTCAAAAACCAAAATCAACACAAAAACCAATATAAATCGCTGAATACATTTGATAAAGAAATCTGTTGTAAATGGAATTTCGGCATTTATGAGAGGTAAAACCAAAGTTGCACCAACCCAACAAAGCGCTACAATATAAATTTTTACGCCAGCCCAATTCCTGGCATTTTTTCGGTTTGGAAAAAATGGTAATGTATAAAGTGCAGTTATGGCAAAAATTCCAACGGAGACAATTTGCGTAATTCGCTTTAAATGGAAAAAATAATACCCAACCAAAATAAGCGAAATAAAACTCAAAACAGCTATAATTTTTAGCTGCGTTCCTATTTGATTTTTCTTTACGCGAACCAGCGCATCATATTTTACGAAATTATATCCTACAATTGTGCCAAAAAAAACAAAAAGTGCCATCGGCTCATCATATTGAATATGAAATACATGAAACGTAATTCGCACAAGAGCGTAACACGATAAAGCCACATGAATACTGCTATTTAGATAAAAATCTAAGATGCGTTTTGATACTATCATACCTCAAATCTAATATTTTATTAACAAACCAAGTCTTTGATTATAAATTTGATAAAAAATGAAGTTAAAAATACCTATTAAATTAGTAATAATACTTAATTTTGCGCCACAAAAAAACAACACATTTACTTTTAAATGTGATTCGTACCATAAAATGGTGTACGAACACATTAATTAAAAAAACTTAGATAGCTACATGAAAACAGATGCTTTTGCTTTAAGACACATTGGTCCAAGAGAAACTGATCTTCAGCATATGCTGAAAACTATTGGAGTTGACTCAATCGAGCGACTTGTTTATGAAACCCTTCCAGATGACATTCGTTTAAAAGCACCTTTGAATTTAGATCCTGCTATGACAGAATTCGAATATGCAAATCATATTCGCGAATTAGGAAAGAAAAACAGAACATTTAAATCATACATTGGTTTGGGTTATCACCCAACTATCGTTCCGGCTCCAATTCAGAGAAATATTTTCGAAAACCCAGGATGGTATACAGCTTACACGCCTTACCAAGCAGAAATTGCTCAAGGTCGTCTAGAAGCTATTTTAAATTTTCAGACTACTGTTATTGAGTTAACAGGAATGGAAATTGCCAATGCCTCTTTACTAGATGAAGGAACTGCTGCTGCAGAAGCTATGGCGTTATTATTTGACGTTCGTACGAGAGATCAAAAGAAAAACAATACACATAAATTCTTCGTTTCTGAAGAAATTTTACCTCAGACTTTATCTGTACTTCAAACACGTTCAACTCCAATTGGAATTGAATTAGTTGTTGGAAATCATGAAACATTTGATTTTTCAAATGAATTCTTTGGAGCTATTTTACAATACCCAGGAAAATACGGTCAAGTAAACGATTACAGCGCTTTTGTTGCTAAAGCAAAAGAAAATGAAATCAAAGTTGCCTTTGCTGCTGATATTTTATCATTAGCAACCTTAACTTCTCCAGGAGAAATGGGTGCTGCAGTAGTGGTTGGAACTTCACAACGTTTTGGTGTACCAATGGGTTATGGTGGTCCTCACGCTGCTTTTTTTGCAACTAAAGAAGAATACAAACGTTCTATGCCGGGCCGTATCATCGGAGTTTCTATTGATGTTAATGGAAACCGTGCTTTACGTATGGCTTTAGGAACTCGTGAGCAACACATTAAACGCGAAAAAGCAACTTCTAACATTTGTACTGCTCAGGTTTTATTAGCAGTTATGGCTGGAATGTACGCGGTTTACCACGGCCCAGAAGGATTAAAATACATTGCAAACAAAGTTCACGCCTCTGCAGTCACTACTGCTGAAGCTTTAAATAAATTAGGCGTATACCAAACAAATACTGCTTACTTTGATACTATCTTAGTAAAAGCGGATGCTCAAAAAGTAAAAGCAGTTGCGGAGAATAACAAAGTAAACTTCTTCTACCCTGATGCTGACTCCGTTTCGATTTCATTAAACGAAACAACTTCTGTTGCAGACATTAACCAAATCGTTGCGATTTTTGCTGAGGCTTTAGGAAAAGAAACTGTTACGGTTTCTGAATTAACTGAAACTACTCAATTGCCAGATTCATTAGAAAGAACATCTTCTTTCTTAACGCATGATGTTTTCAATAATCATCATTCAGAAAGTCAATTGATGCGTTACATCAAAAAATTAGAGCGTAAAGATTTATCATTAAATCATTCGATGATTTCATTAGGTTCTTGTACGATGAAATTAAACGCAGCTTCAGAAATGTTGCCTCTTTCAATGCCAAACTGGAACAGCATTCACCCGTTTGCACCAGTAGAGCAAGCTGAAGGTTACATTACAATGCTTAAAAAATTAGAGCAGCAATTAAATGTAATCACTGGTTTCGCTGGAACAACTTTACAGCCAAACTCAGGAGCTCAAGGAGAGTACGCTGGTTTAATGGCTATTCGTGCTTACCACATGTCAAGAAATGAAGGTCACCGTAATGTATGTTTGATTCCTTCATCGGCTCACGGAACAAATCCTGCTTCTGCAGCGATGGCTGGAATGAAAATCATTGTTACGAAAACGACTCCAGAAGGAAATATTGACGTAGAAGATTTAAGAGAAAAAGCGATTGAGCACAAAGATGATTTATCTTGTTTAATGGTAACGTATCCTTCTACTCACGGAGTTTTCGAATCTTCAATTATTGAAATCACTAAATTAATCCACGATAACGGCGGATTAGTATATATGGATGGTGCAAACATGAACGCACAAGTTGGATTAACAAATCCTGCTACAATTGGCGCTGACGTTTGTCACTTAAACTTACACAAAACATTCGCTATTCCTCACGGTGGCGGTGGACCTGGAGTTGGACCAATCTGTGTGAATGAAAAATTAGTTCCGTTCTTGCCAACAAATCCAATCTTAAAAGTAGGTGGTGAACAAGCAATTACAGCAATTTCATCTGCACCTTACGGATCTGCTTTAGTATGTTTAATCTCTTACGGTTACATCACAATGATGGGAGCTGAAGGATTAAAAAGTGCTACAGAACACGCAATCTTGAATGCGAACTATATGAAATCTCGTTTTGAAGGACACTACCCAATTCTTTACACTGGAGAATGCGGAAGAGCTGCTCACGAAATGATTTTAGATTGCCGTGCATTTAAAGAAAACGGAATTGAAGTGGGTGATATCGCAAAACGTTTAATGGATTACGGTTTCCACGCTCCAACGGTTTCTTTCCCAGTTGCTGGAACTTTAATGATCGAGCCAACTGAATCTGAAGATTTAGCTGAATTAGATCGTTTTTGTGATGCACTTATCTCAATCAGAAAAGAGATTGAAGCAGCAACTGCTGATGACAAAAACAATGTATTGAAAAATGCACCTCATACATTAGCAATGTTAACTGCTGATTCTTGGGATTTCCCTTATTCAAGAGAAAAAGCGGCTTATCCATTAGAATACATTGCAGATAATAAATTCTGGCCATCTGTTCGTCGTGTAGATGATGCTTATGGTGATAGAAATTTAGTTTGTAGCTGTGCTCCTATTGAAGCTTACATGGAAAGCTAAAATTTAGTTTTCTTATAAATATCCAAACCCGACAGGTTTAAAAACTTGTCGGGTTTATTTTTTTGTTTCAGGTTTCAGGTTTCAAGTTTCAGCATAACTTGAAACCTGAAACCTTTTTAAACCAAACAACAAAGAAGAAATCTGATTTAAAGAAACATAACTTTCTGCTAATCTTTTGTGAAATTATTTCAATAAAATCGAAATAATAGTCAAAAAACATTGGCCTCCAAATCGTCTTCAATCGTTTGAAATCTAGGAAATATTAAAAAATCATTAGAAAAAAAACAATATATCAACCGAAAAATCGTTTTTTGACAATTATATGCATGCATAGTATTTTTTATGATAGTTATCATAATATTATTTATACATTAGCATTAAATTTATCGGATAATTAAAGGGAAAAATGAAAATAAAAATTATTGGTATTGGGAGCTATATTCCTAATCTAGAAGTAAAAAACACAGATTTTGATAAACATGTTTTTTTAAATGAGGATGGAACTCCTTTTGGTTATCCGAACGAAGTTGTTATTAAAAAATTTAAAGGTATTACGGGAATTGAAAATCGTCGTTATGCTGAACCGCAATACAATGCTTCTGATTTAGCTTTTTTTGCTGCTGAAAAAGCCATTGCAAATGCTGCCATTGATGCGGAAACTTTAGACTATATTATCATCGCTCATAATTTTGGAGATGTAAAACCAGGAACCACTCAGTCAGATATTTTACCGAGTTTAGCAACACGTGTTAAAAACAAACTAGGCATCAAAAATCCTAAGTGTGTGGCTTACGATATTATTTTTGGATGTCCAGGATGGATCGAAGGTGTTTTACAAGCCAATGCTTTCATCAAATCTGGAATGGCAAAAAGAGTTATGGTCATTGGAGCTGAAACGCTATCAAGAGTTGTTGATGATCACGATCGTGATTCGATGATTTATTCTGATGGTGCTGGTGCTTCAATTTTAGAAGCCTCAACTGATGAAGCTGGATTATTAGCTTATGAAAGCGCGACTTATGCAACTGATGAAGCCAATTATCTTTTCTTCGGAAAATCATACAATAAAGATTTAGATCCAGATACGAAATACATTAAGATGTACGGTCGCAAAATCTACGAATTTGCTTTAAGCAATGTACCATGTGCGATGAAAAGCTGTTTAGATAAAAGCGGAATTGCAATAGATGAAGTGAAAAAAATCCTGATTCATCAAGCAAACGAAAAAATGGACGAAGCAATCATCGAACGTTTCTACAAACTATACGACAAAACGGCTCCTAAGGATATCATGCCAATGAGTATTCACGATTTAGGAAATAGTAGTGTTGCAACTGTTCCGACATTGTATGATTTAATACTTCAGGGAAAAGTTGAAAATCATGAAATCAACAAAGGTGATATTCTTATTTTTGCTTCAGTTGGAGCTGGTATGAACATTAATGCCTTTGTTTATAGATATTAAAATTAAGCCGAGCGAAATAATCTCGCAAAGTCGCGAAGTCGCGAAATTTTTTTTAAACCATATAAGTAATACAAGATATATTAAGTTTTCTCTTAATTGAACTTACATTACTTATATGGTTTATTTTTTTATCAAAACTTTGCGACTTCGCGTCTTTGCGAGAAATTCATTTTAAAACTTAGCATTGTAACTGAATACTAAAAACTGAACACTGATTACTTTTTTAGTATATTTGCGACCTAATTAACAAATCATGAACGAGAGATTAATTCGTTCACAATGAATATGTACGAAAAAACGTTTCCGAATAAAAGATTCAAACTTACTTTAGAGTTTTTAAAAAAGCACGTTAGCACATCTGAAACCATTTTTGATTTTGGTGTTCCAAATCCATTTTCAAAAATAATGGAAGAAAACGGTTATACTGTAAAAAATACAAAAGGAGAAGATTTAGACAACGACCAAACGGCTTTACAAACAGAAGATTATACCGTTTTTACAGCTTTTGAAATTTTCGAACATTTACTAAATCCGTACACTATTTTGCAAAATGTAAAGTGTGATAAATTGTTAATTTCAATTCCGTTACGTTTATGGTTTTCGCCTGCTTATCGTTCTAAAACAGATATGTGGGACAGACATTATCATGAATTTGAAGATTGGCAGTTGGACTGGCTTTTAGAAAAAACAGGATGGAAAATCACAGATCGTCTTCAATTTACACATCCAGTAAAAAAACTTGGAATCAGACCATTATTAAGATACTTCACTCCGAGATATTATATTGTTGTCGCGGAAAAAGTTAAGAACTAAGATTGCAGATTAACGATTTTTGATTTTTGATTTTTAGATGATTTCCACACAATCTAAAATCTAAAATCTAAAATCTAAAATTCTTAAAATGAAATATTACATCGTCATTCCCGCACACAACGAAGAAAATCTAATTGGCTTAACATTACAGTCTCTAGTTACTCAAACTGTTCTGCCTACAAAAGTTGTGGTTGTAAATGACAATTCTACAGATAAAACAGAAGAAGTTGTACTGGGTTTTGCAAAAGAAAACCCATACATTTCTGTTGTAAACAAAACTTCTGATGCCATTCATTTGCCGGGAAGTAAAGTAATTCAGGCTTTTCAGAAAGGTTTTGAAACTCTGGATTCTGATTATGATATTATTGTAAAAATAGACGGCGACTTAATTTTTCCTCCAAACTATTTTGAAACCATAATCAAACATTTTGAGTCTGATCCTAAAATCGGAATGGCTGGCGGATTCTGCTATATTGATAAAAATGGCGAATGGGTTTTAGAAAACCTAACCGATAAAGATCATATTCGTGGTGCTTTGAAAGCGTATCGAAAAGAAACTTTCCAGCAAATCGGTGGTTTACGACCAGCAATGGGATGGGATACTGTAGACGAATTGCTTTGCAAGTATTACGATTGGAAAATAGTTACCGACGAATCTTTACATGTAAAACACCTAAAACCGACAGGTGCAAACTACAACAAAACAGCTCGTTACAAACAAGGCGAAGCTTTTTATACTTTAGGTTATGGTTTTTGGATCACAGCGATTGCTTCGGCAAAACTGGCAATGATGAAGAAAAAACCATTTCTATTTTTAGATTACATTAAAGGATTTATGAAAGCAAAAAGCGCAAAAACTCCTTTATTAGTAACTCCCGAACAAGCTAAGTTTATTAAAAATTATCGTTTAAAAAAAATGAAAGAAAAGTTAATTTGATCAGTAAAACACTCGAAAAAACTGAACTCATAACTCATAACTCATAACTTCTTTTTACCTTAGCCAATATTTAAAACTTATGATGCTAATTCGTTATTTATCCCAAATAGGAAAATATTTTTTAATGCTGAAAGAAATTTTCAATAAACAGACTAAATGGCCTGTTATGAAAAATTTAATTTTCAAAGAAATCGATGATTTGATTATTGACTCCCTTGGAATTGTTTGCTTTATATCTTTTTTCATTGGAGGAGTTGTTGCCATTCAAACAGCTTTAAACTTAACTAACCCATTAATTCCTAAATATCTTATTGGTTTTGCTACACGTCAATCTGTAGTTTTGGAATTTGCTCCGACTTTTATTTCGGTAATTATGGCCGGTAAAATGGGATCTTACATCACTTCAAGTATCGGAACAATGCGCGTTACAGAACAAATTGATGCTTTAGAAGTTATGGGGGTTAACTCTGTAAATTATCTTGTATTCCCTAAAATTATTGCTTTATTAATGTACCCTTTTGTTATTGGAATTAGTATGTTTTTAGGAATTTTTGGTGGATGGCTTGCTTGTGCTTACGGAGGATTTTCAACTGGTGCAGATTTTATTATGGGAGCTCAAAAAGATTTCATACCGTTTCATATTACTTATGCATTTATCAAGACTTTAATATTTGCGATGTTATTGGCAACAATTCCATCTTTTCATGGTTATTATATGAAAGGTGGTGCATTAGAAGTTGGTAAGGCAAGTACAACGTCATTTGTATGGACATCTGTTACTATTATCCTTCTAAATTATATATTAACTCAATTATTATTAGGATAATGATAGAAGTAAAAAATATAGAGAAATCATTTGGCGACAGTAAAGTTTTAAAAGGCGTTTCGACGGTATTTGAAACTGGAAAAACAAACTTGATTATTGGACAAAGTGGATCTGGAAAAACAGTTTTATTAAAAACTTTATTGGGAATTCATACACCAGATTCGGGAACAATTGAATTTGACGGTAGAGTTTATTCTGATTTAGATAAAGATGAAAAACGTGAATTAAGAACTGAAATCGGAATGGTATTTCAGGGTTCTGCTTTATTTGACTCAATGACAGTTGAAGAAAATGTAGCTTTCCCGTTAAAAATGTTCACCAATAATAGCAAAGCGCAAATTAAAGAAAGAGTTGACTTTGTTTTAGAAAGAGTAAATCTTGTTGACGCTCACAAAAAATTACCTTCTGAGATTTCTGGAGGTATGCAAAAACGTGTGGCTATTGCGAGAGCTATTGTAAACAATCCGAAATATTTGTTTTGTGATGAACCAAACTCTGGATTAGATCCAAATACTTCGACTTTGATTGACAACCTGATTCAGGAAATTACAAAAGAATATAATATTACAACCGTAATCAACACGCACGATATGAACTCCGTGATGGAAATCGGTGAAAATATTGTTTTTCTAAAGAAAGGCTTAAAAGCTTGGCAGGGAACTAAAGAAGAAATCTTTAAAACCGATAATGAAGCAATAGTTAAATTCGTATATTCTTCAAACTTATTTAAGAAAGTACGAGAAGCTTATTTAAAAGGACTATAGACTTTAAATCCCAAAATATTAAAAATCCCAAACTCCAAGTTGCTTATTGGAATTTGGGATTTTTTTATTGACTTCTCCAGTAATTGGAATTTGAAATTTAGGTATTGGAATTTTTCAAAGTAATTAATTCAACCTCAGCATTCGGATTAAAAAGATACGTCTTTCCAGAACTGATTTCTAAACACTCAAATCGCTTTGTTCTAACGGCTATTTTTTTAAAGACTTTACCATTCTTAATTCTAAAAATACTTCCGTAAGGAATTTCGAAAACGTAATTTTTATCATTTTCTTTGTCGTATTGCTTTAAAGCCAAAGACAAAGTGGTATCTGTATCACTACTTGCAGATGGGTTTTTAAAATGTCTTGCTAGCAAAGGTAAAATCTGTCCCGGAAATATTTCTGGCCGAATAAACGGAACCATTAAACGCTGAAAAGTATACTTCCATTCATTGCCATGTGGCTTTATATTACGTCCAAACTTTTCAAAAGCAACTAAATGTGCAATTTCGTGAATCAGCGTAATTAAAAATCTGTATTTATTTAAACTTGCATTGACCGTAATTTCATGCTTACCGCTTGGTCCGCGTCTATAATCTCCATGACGCGTCTGACGTTCGTTTACAATCTTCAAATGAACCTGATTGGCCACTATCAAATCGAAAACGGGTTTTACTGCATGTTCTGGGATATATTTCGCTAAAGTATCGCTCAATTTAATTATGAATTATGAGTTTTGAGTTATGAGTTTTTTCTTTGTCGTTAAAATTATACTTTTTATGATTTTTAGCACTTCTTCACATTGCTTGTGCATTGATTCAAATTCCGCATTAGAAATATAATTCGTAGCAATCAATATTTCCAACCAATACATTGATTCATCACATTCTTTTTGAGAAATCGATAATTTATGAATAAAATCAGGTTTGCTTTGAGCATTCACTGCTTCCCGAACATTGGCACCGACTGAAGTAACCGAACGCAAAAACTGCTTACTCATTACAAATTCTTTCCTTTCTGCAACTAGCCATTTATAAAAATTAACTCCTCTTACAGCTAACTCAAAACTTTTAGTTTTTACAATACTCTCACTCATAATTCAAAACTCATAATTCATAACTATTTACGGATTCGTTGAAGAAACTTCTAATACCTTTCCATTAAAATATTTATTACCGTTAAGTGTAAAATCATAAATATAAGTTGCCATTCCTTCTGCTGAAATCGGTGCTTGATATCCTGGAAATGCTTCGTTTAGCATTTCTGTTTGAACAGAACCTAAAGCCAAAACATTAAATGAGATTCCTTGCTCTTTGTATTCTTCCGCTAATAGTTCGCTTAAAGTAATAACCGCTCCTTTACTAGAACTGTAAGCTGCCAATCCAGCAAATTTCAAACTTCCGCGAACTCCGCCAATAGAACTGATTGTTACAACATGACTTCCTTTTCCTAAATACGGAAGACAAATTCTAGTCAAATTAGCGACAGCAAAAACATTCACTTTATAAATGCTTTCAAAATCTGCCTGTGTAGTTTCTGCAAAAGGTTTTAAAAGTAATGCACCTGCATTATGAACTACTGCATCTACTTTTTTCCATGTTGAAGAAAGAAAACTTTCTACTTCATGCAAAGTGGTTTCGTCTGCCAAATCAACCGACAGACAAGTTACATTTTGATGTTCTAAAAGTGTTTTTGGTATTTTTCTCGAAATCGCCAATACTTGATTTCCTGCATTTGCAAACTGCAATGCCAATTCATAACCAATTCCTCTACTCGTTCCGGTAACAATAATATTTTTCATGGAGCAAAAATAATCAAATGATGTAAAACAGCTTCTTATTTGTTCATGGTTATTTCTTGCGTTGGAGAAACGGCAATTTTTGTTACCGCTGGCAATAATTCCTGCGTGAAAGCCGTAATATGAGGAATGTCCATTAATTTGAATTCATCTGAAACATGATGATAAAAATCAAAATTTTCAAAATCAAAAGTACTTAGAGATTGACATGGTTTTCCGAAAGCCTGAAAAAACGAATAATTATCAGATCTATAAAACAGCTTATATTCTGCTTCTTTAGGTAAAAATCCGATGGTATTTTTTCCTGTGTATTCATTTATTTTCTGTGCCATGTTCGATTTATCAAAACCAGTAATGTAAGCTAGATAATCTCGTTTCATTGGCACACCAATCATTTCGATATTTAATTGCGTGTAAAGATTGAAATTTTGCTTTTTCAATTTCTCTACTAAACTTTTAGATCCTAATAATCCTTTTTCTTCTCCCGCAAAAAATACAATTAATATACTTCGTTTGTTAGCTTTAGTGGTGCTAAAATATTTTGCCATTGCAGCTACAGAAGTTACTCCCGAAGCATCATCATTGGCACCATTATTAATTTTATCAGCCTGATCTTTTGTCTCTAAACCAATATGATCGTAATGCGCGCTCAATACAACAAATTCTTTTTTTAGTTCGGGATCTGTTCCTTCAATAACCCCAACAATATTAAACGCTGGCTTTTCGAAATTTGTCAAAGTATCACGATAAGTTTTAAAATACGGTTTAATTTTATTTTTCTTTAAAAAGTCTTCCAAGAAAACGGCCGCTTTTTCAATTCCTTTCGTTCCAGTCTCACGTCCTTCTAATTCATCAGAAGAAAGATATTTTAGAAAATCTGAAATTTCAGATTCCTTTACTTTATAACTGATTTCTATGGGTTTTGAAACTCCTTTTATTTCATTCTCTTTTGTTGTTGAAGTTCCCGATTTGCATGCTAGAAAAACAAGAGGAAGCAGAAAGTATAGCTTTTTCATAATGTTTGGTTTGATTTATTATTGAGTAAGAAACAAAAATTTACTTTAAGGCATAAACTTATGAAAAGTAATAGAATATTCATAAAAAAACCCTTTCAAACTAAAAGCTGAAAGGGTTTTAAAATTTATTTTGAAATTTATTTATCCTGCAATAACTGCTCTAGAAATTACAATTTTTTGAATTTCAGAAGTTCCTTCGTAGATCTGAGTGATTTTAGCATCACGCATGAAACGCTCTACATGGTATTCTTTCACGTATCCATTTCCTCCATGAATTTGGACAGCTTCAACTGAAGTATCCATAGCAACTTGTGAAGCAAATAATTTTGCCATTGCACCACTCACATCGTAATTTTTATGATTGTCTTTATCCCAAGCTGCTTTCATACATAAATGACGCGCCGCTTCGATGTTTACAGCCATATCTGCCAACTTAAAAGCAATTGCCTGATGATTGCAGATTTCAGTTCCAAATGCTTTACGCTCTTTAGAATATTTTAGTGCCAATTCATAAGCACCAGAAGCAATTCCTAATGCTTGAGATGCAATTCCGATTCTACCGCCAGCCAAAGTTTTCATAGCAAATTTAAATCCGAAACCATCTTCACCGATTCTGTTTTCTTTTGGAACTTTAACATCAGAAAACATTAAAGAATGTGTATCAGAACCACGAATTCCCATTTTTTGTTCTTTCGGGCCAACTGAGAAACCTGGCATATCTTTCGTCATAATCAAAGCATTGATTCCTTTATGCTTTAATTCTGGATGTGTTTGCGCAATTACTAAATATACAGAAGCTGTGTTTCCGTTTGTAATCCAGTTTTTGGTACCGTTCACTAAATAATGGTCTCCCATATCAATTGCAGTAGTTTTTTGCGAAGTAGCATCACTTCCTGCTTCAGGTTCACTTAAACAGAATGCTCCGTGAATTTCTCCAGAAGCTAAACCTGGCAAGTATTTTTGTTTTTGTTCTTCGGTACCATATTCTTGTAATCCCCAGCAAACTAGCGAATTGTTTACCGACATGACAACAGAAGCAGAGGCATCTACTTTAGAAATTTCTTCCATTGCAATAACGTAAGAAATCGCATCAAGACCACTTCCTCCGTATTTAGGATCAACCATCATTCCCATAAACCCAAGCTCGCCCATTTTTTTAACTTGCTCAGTTGGAAAAATTTGTTTTTCGTCTCGTTCAATAACTCCCGGCAATAATTCATTTTGAGCAAAATCTCTTGCTGCCTGCTGAATCATTAAATGTTCTTCGGTAAGATTAAAATCCATAGTAGTATTCTTTAAAGTTTTTTCAACCAAATTTCAAACAGAGCTTTTTAGTTGATGGTTTTTTATGTTTTTGTTTTTTTCAGTGCCTAAACTTTTCAGTTCAAAGGCTTCCAAAGATACTTTTTAAATGTGTAAATTACAATGCATGCATACAAAATTAGTAGATCAGCAAAGATTACGATAACGTTTTCGCTATTATTTAGCTTTTTTTTCAAAAGTGCATCAATTTAGCAACAAATTTTCTAAAATTTAAGATTCAAATTAGCTTAAATTTTCATTATTAATTAAAAAAATAAAGGCAATTAAATCGAATAAAAATTAAACAATTCTTAAAATGAGTAAAACTACGTAAACTTAGTCTTACTAAATTGATTTCTAATGTAATACAAAAATTAAACATCAAATTGAGAAGAAAAAAACATTGTCAATATGAGCTAAATATTAAGAAATTAACATTATTTTTGACCAAAAAATAAATAATTGATAGAACATGAAAAAGATTTTACTTTTGCTGACAATGCTTTTAAGCTTGCAATTTTCGACTGTTTCAGCGCAAACCCAAATTGATGTTAATGGTGTAACCGTACCTAGAAAAATAGATTTTCAAGGCAAATCATTACAATTAAATGGAGCAGGTGGAAGATCAAAAATGTGGTTGGAAGTTTATGTTCAGGCATTGTATTTATCTCAATTGACTCAAGACCCACAATTCATTATTGACAGTGATACTGAAATGGCGGTTCGAATAGAAATTACTTCTTCTATGGTTTCTTCAAACAAATTGACAAAAGCTATGAACACAGGTTTTGAAAAATCTGCGGGTGCAAATCTTGAGCAGTTACGTCCAAGAATCGAGCAGTTAAAAAGTTATCTAAGCGATGCCATTACAGAAAAAGATGTTTTCATTTTAGCATATAACCCTTTAGATCAAAATGTTTACATAAGTAAAAATGAAGTTTTAAAAGGAAAAATCCCTGGATTCGATTTCAAAAAAGCATTATTCGGAATCTGGCTTTCTGACAAACCAGTAGACGAAACTTTGAAAAAACACTTATTAGGACAATAGTTCTTAATTTTTTAAATATTCAAAAAGCCGAAAACCAAATAGTTTTCGGCTTTTCTTTTATGTTTTATAAATTTGCTGCAAAATACATTATTCGCATTATTCTATTTTATACATTTACGCAAAATAAACATATCACAACAAAATGAAAGATTTATTACAACAATTTGAAAACAAAGCACCTGAAATTGTTTTCAATTGGAAAGATTCAGAAACAGAAGCCGAAGGGTGGACTGTTATTAATTCACTTCGTGGAGGAGCTGCGGGTGGAGGAACAAGAATGAGAAAAGGCCTAGACATGAACGAAGTTTTGTCTTTGGCTAAAACTATGGAAGTTAAATTCTCAGTTTCTGGTCCTGCAATTGGAGGAGCTAAATCTGGAATAAATTTTGATCCGAACGATCCTCGCAAAAAAGGTGTTTTGCAACGTTGGTACAAAGCCGTTTCTCCTTTATTGAAAAGCTACTATGGAACTGGAGGAGATTTAAATGTTGATGAGATTCACGAAGTAATTCCAATGACGGAAGAATGTGGTGTTTGGCATCCGCAGGAAGGTGTTTTTAATGGACACTTTAAGCCAACTGAAGCTGATAAAATTAATAGAATTGGGCAATTACGTCAAGGTGTAATTAAAGTGATTGAAAACCCTAAATTCTCACCAGACGTAACTAGAAAATATACAGTTGCTGATATGATTACTGGTTTTGGTGTTGCAGAGGCAGTTCGTCATTTTTACGCAACTTACGGTGGAGACATTAAAGGTAAAAAAGCAATCGTTCAAGGTTTTGGAAACGTAGGTTCGGCAGCAGCTTTTTATTTAGCTGAAATGGGAGCAAAAGTTATCGGAATCATTGATCGCGATGGCGGATTAATAAAAGAAGAAGGTTTTTCTTTTGAAGAAATCAGAAGCTTGTTTTTAAATAAAGACGGAAATAAACTAGTTGCCGACAATATGATTCCGTTTGAGGAAATCAATTCTAAAATCTGGACAATTGGTGCTGAGATTTTCACTCCTTGCGCGGCTTCAAGATTGGTTACTCAAGCGCAAATTGACAGCTTGATCGCAAACGGATTAGAAGTAATTTCTTGTGGAGCCAATGTTCCTTTTGCTGACAAAGAAATTTTCTTTGGTTCTATCATGGAAGAAGTAGACCGTAAAGTAAGTTTAATTCCAGACTTTATTTCAAACTGCGGAATGGCAAGAGTTTTTGCTTATTTCATGGAGAAAAAAGTTCAAATGACAGACGAGGCAATTTTTAATGACACATCAGATACAATTAAAAATGCGATTGTTAAAGCTCACGCTTTGAGTTCGTCTAAAACAAATATTAGTGCAACTGCTTTTGAGATTGCATTGAAACAGTTAGTGTAATATATTCTACACTTTAATATATAAACGGGCCAGATTTCTATTTGGCTCGTTTTTTTTAACCGCAATCCCGATGGCTATCGGGATTGCAGTTAAATTCCCTCTTTCATTGTAAACAATTTTTACTACTTTTAAACGTTTTTAAAATAATACATTTCAAAATTCAGAATTTAAATGAGTTCCTCTATTTCTTCAGATCAAAAGAAATCATTACTATTCACAATCGCTATTTATGCGGTCGTTATTGCGTTGCTATTTTTTATACGTTTTTGGCCTCCATATAATCCTGAAAATAATGTTGCCCTTGCAGATGGCGGCGGAGGTGGCGGAGGCGTAACTGTAAATTTCGGAGATAGCGATTTAGGTTCTGGTGCCAATTATAAAAGCGAAGTTTTGGATGTAAAAAACAATGTAAAACAAGCTCCTGCAAAAGCAATTCCTGAAGAAGAATCGATCATTACGCAGGAAAACACGACAACAGAAAATGATGTTGTAATTCCGACAAAAGAAAAACCGAAGAAGCCCGTTCCTGTTGAAAAACCGATACAAAAACCTGTACCGGAAAAACCAAAAGTTTCTAACTCTACTAACGATGCTTTAGCAAGTATTATGAAAGGCTCAAACAAAGGCGGAGACGGAGATGATAAAGCAGCAGGAAATAAAGGAAAATCAAACGGTAGTTTAAACTCAAACGGATATTATGGTTCTGGTGGTTCTGGCGGAGGAACCGGAGGCGGTAACGGAACTGGAAATGGCATTGGCACCGGAAGCGGTTACGGAGCAGGAACTGGTGGCGGTTCTGGCGGAGGTTCTGGATATTCTTTGAACGGACGAAAAGCATTATCTAAACCAGCACCAAAATATACTTGTAATGAAGAAGGAAAAGTAGTGGTTGAAGTTACGGTCGACCAAAACGGAAAAACCATAAGTGCAACGCCTGGAGTAAAAGGAACAACCAATACGGCAAGTTGTTTATTGGAGCAAGCTAAAATTGCAGCATTAAATACCAAATGGTCTGCTGATTCGAATGCTGCGGCAAAACAAGTTGGAAAAATTATTTATAATTTTAGTTTGGATTAAAAAACACGAATTTACTTCGTCTGTTCGCCCTTCGGGCTCGAGTCACAGATTTACACTAAATCTGTTATCATAAAAAAAGGCTTTCAGAAATTCTGAAAGCCTTTTTCTATGTCGTTTTGTTTCAACTCGCTCACTTCGCCTAGTTTGTCATTTCGACGGAGGAGAAATCTTCGCGAGAAGCTCTACAAAGATTGGATTTTCGTTGCGGAGCTACTTGTGGAGATTTCTCCTCCGTCGAAATTGTAAAAGTTACTTATTTCGGTAACGGATTTATCATTTCGATTGGCTTTTTTCCATCAATTCCCTGATGTGGTCTTTCATGATTGTAATAATATAAATATTGGAGCAATTCCTCTTTTAGTTCTTCTTGAGAATCAAAATCTGTGTCTCTCAATAAATCCTCTTCCAGAGTTCTCCAAAACCTTTCGACTTTACCATTTGTCTGTGGTCTATATGGCTTTGTATATCTGTGCACTATGCCTAATTCCATTAGCATTCTTTCAAAAGGATGATTGTTTTTTACCTTGCTTGTTTTAGGTCCAAATTCAGCTCCATTATCAGATAATATCTCTTCAAATTTTATTTCATAATGGCTGCTTAAGATATTTAAACATTTTAATGAAGCAAACATTACGGTTAAACTGGTAATATCTGAAACTAATTCTGCCCAGGCAATCCGGCTGTAATCATCAATTACACAGACTAAATAAAGCTTTTTGTTTTCTCCGCGAATTATGCTTTTGCTTAAATAATGGCAATCAATATGACCCAGCTGTCCCATTCTTTCCTTGATTATTTTCTGATGATTCTTTTTAATCTTCGGAGTTAATCTGTTTATTTTATGACGTTTTAAAATATTATAAACTCCTGAATAGGAAGGCGTATGCTTTCCTAATTTGGGACTCAATATACTAACAATTTCATATCTGCTGTTTCCTTTTTCTCTTAATTCGATTACTTTTTGTTCTATAAAAGGCAAAGGGCGTCTGGTTTTATATCTTGGATCCCCGCTTTTGGGGCAGTAAATCTATTGGCTTTCCGCTCTGCTTATAGCGATTGTAATACTTTAAAAAACTTTTTCTGCAGGTGTCATTGGCTGTATAAAAATCCATTGCTTTTTTATAAAGCGGATGAGTTTTGCTTTTTACCTGTTCATATTCTTTTATTAGAAAACGATATTTCTCTAAATAGTTCCGCTCTAATGTCGAATCCTGACTATTATTTCTCATCGTAACAAAATTTATTAAAGTTAAATTTTGTTACCGAATTATCTAACATTTACAGAAATGACAAGATTGTGACACATTCCTTAATGTGATTACTTCGTTCCTCGCAATGACTATTTCGGACTAGTTGCAATAACAAACTTCAAATTATTCTTCACTCCTATCTGTAAAACATCTACTAAGTCTTGAACTTGCAGATTAAACGGAATTCGAACTACGACAGTTTGTTCTTTGTCTGTTCCTATTTTTGACATTAAACTGGTTTCTAGATTTTCAAAATCTACTTCCTGTTTGTCTATGTAGAACTTTTTATCTTCGGTAACCGATAAACTAATTAGCTGCTTATTGGTCTTTTCATTTGCTTTTGCTTTTGGCAATGTCATCTTGATCACATTCGGATTTGCCAGTGTTGAGATAATTAAGAAAAACAACAGCAGGAAAAACATGATATCGCTCAAAGATGAAGTCGCTACTTCGGCGTGAAATCTTCTTTTTCTTTTAATAGACATGGCTTATGCTCTTTGAATTATATTGACAAATTCTAAAATCTGCTTCTGAATTTTTAAAGCAAAATTATCGATCTTTCCGTTTAATAAGTGGTAAGCGCTATAAGCAATAATACCCACAATTAATCCAGAACCAGAACTGATCATTTTCTCGTACAAACCTCCAGAAATGTTTCCGATACTAATATTTTCAGTAACCGAAATACTGTAGAAAATCTTGATAACCCCAGAAATCGTCCCGATAAAACCTAACGTTGGCGCAATACCTGCGATAAGTCCAAGATGACCTAAATGTCTTTCCATTTCGCCAATCTCGATATCGGCTGCCCGATCCATGTTGGATTCAATTTCAGCAATTGGTCTTCCTATTACTAGAACGCCTTCTTTTAAGATATTTCCAGCTGCAGTATTATTTCTTTCTACAATTGTTCTTGCCAACTCAATATTTCCAGAATGTAATTTTTCGCCAATATCCTGCATCAATCTGCTGTCGATTCTTGAAGCACGGCTAATGTACATATAACGTTCAAAAATCAGGTAGATCGTATAAAACAATAAAATCGCGATTGGAATTAAGAACACTCCCCCTTTCGTGATGAAACCAAACATTGAAATTTCATTTTGCGGTGCTGCAACCTTCTCGATCACTACATTTGAAGCATTTGCGATTGTATCTGTTTGTAACTGAATAAAACTAAACATATATTAATTCTGGTTTTTAATAATTAATTCTAAAAAATATTTGAAATTTGCAATAAAGATAATTTTCGCTGTAATATTAAACTACAAAAATCGAAATTTATTTCAATCAACAACCATTTTATCTAAACAAATGAACTATCAAGAAACTACCAATTGGATGTTTAATCAGCTTCCAATGTACCAATTGCAAGGTGCTTCTGCGTATAAAGAAGATTTAACGAATATCAAATTGTTGGCAGCTCATCTTGATAATCCGCAAAACAGATTGCGATGCATTCATGTTGCAGGAACAAACGGAAAAGGTTCTACTTCGCACATGCTTTCTTCTGTTTTACAGGAAGCAGGTTACAAAGTAGGTTTGTATACTTCTCCGCACTTGAAAGATTTTAGAGAAAGAATTAAAATAAACGGGAAAGAAATTTCAGAAGAATTTGTGATTGAATTCATAGCAAAACACAAAGATTTTTTTGAAGCTAATGATATGAGTTTCTTCGAAATGTCGGTTGGTTTGGCATTTGATTATTTTGCGGTAGAAAAAGTGGATATTGCTATTATCGAAGTCGGTCTTGGCGGAAGATTAGACGCTACCAATATTATTACGCCTTTGGTTTCGGTAATTACTAATATTGGTTTAGATCATACTCAGTTTTTAGGAAATACTCTGGAAGCTATTGCAGGTGAAAAAGCGGGAATTATAAAACCGAATGTTCCTGTTGTTATTGGCGAATATACCGATGAAACTAAACCTGTGTTTTTGGCTAAAGCTGAAGAAAATAACGCGCCAATTTCTTTTGCTTCAGATTTGATTGATCAGATTTATTTGTCGGACTTGATTGGAGATTATCAGTTTCACAATAAAAAAACGGTTCAGCAGACGATTTCGATTTTGAATAACGAAACCAACTTTAAAATTTCGACCGAACAATTAAAAGAAGGTTTATTGCGTGTTGTAAAAAATACTGGTTTGCAAGGCAGATGGCAGCAATTGGGAGAAAACCCAAAAATTATCTGCGACACGGCACACAACAAACACGGATTATCGGTTGTAATGAATCAGCTGAAAAACGAAAAATACAAGAAACTTCATATTGTTTTGGGAGTTGTAAATGATAAAGACTTGGATTCTATTTTGCCACTTTTCCCGAAAGATGCGCAATATTATTTCTGCCATCCAGATTCGTCACGAGCTTTGCCGGCCGAAACTTTAAAGAATGCGGCGGAAAAATTCGATTTAATTGGAGAAAAATACGATTCTGTTGCCGTCGCTTTCGCGGAAGCGAAGAAAAATGCTTCTGAAAATGATTTTATTTACGTTGGCGGAAGCACTTTTGTTGTTGCCGAATTGCCTTTGAACTAAAATATACTTTTGATGTAGAAAAAACTTCAAAAAAATCATTTTAATAACAAATTCATAAACAAGGAGATATAAACTATTTTTTAAAAAAGTTTTATTTTTTATTCGAATTTCTTTGCAGAACTCAAAAACTAGCGTATATTTGCACTCGCAATCACGAAATGATAGCGACCTAGTAAAATAGGGCGATTAGCTCAGCTGGTTCAGAGCACCTCGTTTACACCGAGGGGGTCGGGGGTTCGAACCCCTCATCGCCCACCAAGAAACTCCTTAAGAAATTAAGGAGTTTTTTTATGTCTATTTTTATCATCATAACTTTTTATAAACGCTAAGTATTGTCATCCTGAGAACAGAATTCAAAATTCTTATCATAAAAATTGTATTTTTGTTTACCGCTCCCCAAGAAAATCTTTATGAACGCTTAATCCAAGCCGAAAAAGATAAAATTGAATATCTTGAAAAAATAGCAAAAGGAAAATAACCTTTTTAAAGCATAAAAAAACTCCATTAGAAATAATGGAGTTTTTTTATGCTTTACCTTTTTTATTTGTCTAACTCTTTGTCAATTTCTTTAATAAGTTCAACTGCAAGTGGTTTTGTGTTTTCTTTATAAACCCTTATGTTATTTTTACCTAGTTTAACAAGATATGAAAGTGTCTTTTTATATTTTGGATCAGAATATAATTCTTTTTCAGGCTTATCTGCATTTTCTATTTCTTTATCAAAACACTTGAACAAGAATTCAGTATACATTTTATCAACATCGTTTGCAGCCGGTACAAATATTTGGTAATAGCTTAAGATTTTCTGTTTTAATTTTTCATCTTCAATATAACCAAGTTTACCACTTGATTTAAAACTTTCGTAATTACCTATTGTCAATGTTTGTCCGTGCGAATGAATTGGAAAGTTTACTTTACCTTTAGATTTATAAATACTGTCGAGCTGAGAAGACGTTAATGCCAAAATTTTTTCGTAATCTGCGTTTGTCTTTTGGTACATTCCCACTTCTCTGTCAATACTCTCTATATCATTCTTTAAATCATTTTTTAAGTTACCAAGAAACACTGCTACTTCTTCTTGTTGGTGTCTATGTTCGCTCCAACTGTGTAGCGATATTGAAAGCGTTACAGCAAAAACGATTATGCATATTTCTATAATGATTTCTTTTACTTTCTCACCTACTGTGTGTTCTGATTTTTTGACAGCTTTGTAAATTTTGTTTGAATGCTTGGTTATCTCTTCTTGCATAATTTAGTTTTCTAGTTTTAACTTTGGTTGTTATTTGAAGTTTATTTTAGTACGCTATTTAACTCTGTAAATCCAAAAGCGAATATAAGACTATTTGCAAAATCTCTTATTAATTTCTTAAATTCCGCATAAAACTTTTCTTAAACAGTTAAAATAAGAATCATAAAAAAACTCCTTAATTTCTTAAGAAGTTTTCTATACGCTTTTAAACTTTAATAATCAATCATTATTACTTTGTATTTTCTCGCAAACTTTTTCAAGAAGACTTTTAGTTTGTTTGAAATATTTCATTTTATCATCAATCTCTTTTATTTTGGCTTGAAAAAGTTCTAGTGTTTCTGGTTTCGAGTCTGTTGTTTCGAACCAGCTTATCAATATTTTTTTTATTTCTGCTAAAGTAAATCCGACTTCTCTTGCTTCTATAATAATCTCTAAACGCTCAATAGTATTAGTATCGTAATGTTTATAGTTATTAGAAGTCACTTTTTCATCAGTTAATCCTTTGATCATTCCTAAATTCTCATAATATCTAATAGTGTGGATTGACAATCCGGTTCTTTTTGACAATTCGTTTACAAGCATAATTTTATTTTTTTGATGAAAAAACAATAAAGCATAGAGTATAGTCTATACTTTTCAGTTGCAAATATACTAATTGTTTTTACTTTTAAAATTTTAAAACACGAGAATTGAGATTTTACATAAAAAAAACTTCATTATTTCTAATGGAGTTTTTGAAAATTAAAGAGAAATCTTTATTTCAATTTCGTCAGCGCTTTAGAATTTCTCAACAAAAACACATATTGAAAATAATCAGCCGTAACAGCATCTTTTAGAGGAACAATATTTTCTCCAAACGCTCGAGATTTTACTGTTATCAGATTTTGCGATTTCAGGTAAGGTGAATTTTTCGAATTAAGTTTAAAAAGTGTGATTGATTCTGGTTTGCTCAATTCTTTCAAATCATTAATTCCTTTTACAAGCATTAATGGTCCGTCGGCATTTATCCAATCTACTTTTTCATTTTCAGGAGTTGGAAACTGAGGAATTTTAGGAAGATACATTTCGCTATCAATTGTATAACTTACAAAACTTGTCACTTTTACTCCCGAGTCTTTTAATCCTGCAGCAAAAGTTGCTCTACCCGATTCTGTTTTCTTTTGCAGTGTATGAAAATATCCAAAAAGTCCGTAGAATTTTTCATTTTCAAGATGCTTCTTCTGAATTGCATTTTTAAAATTACTCACCATTGCTTCATCTCTTGAACCTTTAGATTCATCATCAAAATTTTTATCAATTCCGATTACGGTAATTTTTAGAGAATCGGCCAAATTTTGATTGTAATCGTAAACAGCATTCCATTTATAAAATAATTCCTGGCTAGCTTGCTGCGGAATTCTTCTCTTAATAGACTCAACAACTTCTTTCAAAATTGCTTTATTCTTTTGCTTCTCAGATAAAAAAACATTCAACTTTTTAGCTGTCAAACTATCCATTTCAGCAATATAATATTTGATCCCTTCTTTTTTATTCAAGAAAAAAAGCATTTCTTGATCTATTTTCTGATTATCTGCATAACCATGAATTTCACCTAATAAAAAAACTTGCGATTTATAAAACTCATCATCAAATAGTTTTTCCTCGATAGAAGTTCCTATCTGAGCATTATTTTTTGATAAATAGCTAATATTATCATCATTTTTAGATTCTAAAAATAATTTATTACTGATAAATAAATAGGCCATAAAAAGCAAAATAATACTCAAAAGGCTAATAAACGTGATTTTGATAAATTTTAAAATTTTCTTCATGGTTTTGAATTATGGTTGTTTTGATTTTGATGTAAAAGTATTTTTATTCAATAAAACATTCAATTTTTATTGACCGAATTGTTGTTTCCAATAGATGAATTGTTTATATGTTTTAAAAATTATGAAATTCATTTTTCGAAGAAATAAACCAAACCATTTAAAATCAAAAACTTATAAAAATCCCATAAAAAACACAAAAAATATATTGAATAACACTTGTATTTATAAGACATTTACAGCGCTAATTTCTTTTACCCATTTGATTAATATCATCAAAAGGGTAAATTGATTGAACTCAAAAAAACAAATACCATTTTATGAAAACAAAAATTTTATCTGCCTTCTTTTTATTTTTATCAATTACCGTATTCGCTCAAGATAAAGTAAACTTTACAGAAGAATTTAAAAAAGAAAACCAAGGAAAATCTACTGTTGAGATTAACGAAGTAAAAGAGCTTCTAACAATCATGTTAGCTATTACCGATTTTGGTTTGGAAAATGACGACATGTTTGAACAAAAAGGAGATTATTACCAACGTGTTCTCAAACATTTCAAACCTTATAAAGAGGAAGAAATCATTAAAACAATGAATTCTCTTTTAATGAAAAATCCGCTTGAGTATATTTTCTTTACTGGAAATGCTCAAACCTTTTTTTTAAAAAATGATGTTCTTGTTCCAAACAATGCTTACATTTTGCCTGCTAATAAAGTAGCTAATGTTAAAATTGAAGTAAATCCGATTACGACTTATAAAAAAGAGATTGAAGATTTTGCTAAAAAATCTCATTTTACTGAATTCTATAAATCTGAAAAACCTTTTTATGACAAGATAATTTCTGATTATGAGAAATATTCAAATCTTCGTAAACAATGGAATTGGCTAGAAAAAAACTTTGATACAAAAATCAATAGTTATATTGTCTATACTTCTGCATTAATAAATGGTCTTAATTATACTGGAGGCTACGAAAACAACAATTTTCATCTTATAGAAATGGTATTACCAACTATACAAAAAGTAGAAGGCCGATCAGAAAAAAACAGTGAAGCTTTTAATACACGAAGTATGTTTACCGAAATTGATCATAATTATGTCGAAAAACCCAGTGTAAAGCATAAGGAAGAATTAAATATAGCGCTAAGAGAAAGAGAAAAATGGGTGAATACAAAAGCATATGGAACTGAATATTATCCTGATGGCTTTAAAGTTTTTAATGAATATATGACTTATGGTGTCTTTATATTATACGCTGAAGAAATATACAAAAGTGACACAAAACTCCTTCAAGAAATCAACAATGAGGTAAATTCTGTAATGATTGAAAGAGGATTTATAAAAATGAAAGAGTTTAACGAAGAATTGAAAAGTCTTAGAAACAAAAACAAGAAAAAGAAAATTGATCAGTTGTATCCTGAATTAATCAAATGGTGCAGTTTACAGTAATTGCAAATATTTGAATAAAAAACTCCATTTAACAAAATGGAGTTTTTTTATTTTTAAGCTTTGGAAATAGCAATTGTTTTTCTTGTAAATTAGTTACTCCTATGAGAAAGAAAAAAACATTCATAATCTTGATGAATGTTATAGAATTATAAACATCACAAACAAATGGAAATATTAATAATTACAGGACCTCCATACTCAGGAAAAGGCACACAATGCGAAATTTTAAAAGACGAACTTAAATTTGAGCATATTTCAACTGGAGACAGATGCCGTTTGGAAAAACAAAATGAAACGGAAATTGGAAAAATAATGTCTCAATATGAAGAAAAAGGAGATCTAGTTCCTGATTCTATAATGAAAGATCTTTTTAGTAAAATATTGGATGAAAATAGAAATGCTAAAGGAATTATTTTAGATGGTTACCCAAGAACTGAACCACAAGTAAATGATTTATTGGAACTCGTAAAATCTAAAAATCTGGAAATTGGAAAAGTAATCAATATTGATGTTCCCAAAGAAGAACTTTTAAAAAGAGCACAAAAAAGAGCCGAAACTTCTAATAGAAAAGACGACAAAGATGCCAGCATCCATCTTAAAAGAATCGAAGTTTTTGAAAGTTCAACTAGACCTGCAATTGAATATATGAAATCAAAAATCAAAGTCTTAACTTTTGATGGAATGGGTACAATTGAAGAAATAACAAAACGTATTAAGGATAATTTGTAAAAGAGATTGTTTTTTATAATAAAAAAAGCTCCAAAGTCATTTGATTTTGGAACCTTTTCATTTTAATAATTTTCAATCTAATTTGAAACTATGTTTTTCTTTCTTTTATCATTAAGATAATTTCGCACTGGAATATCATAAATCACCATTACTAAATATGCAAAACCAACAAGTAGAACTACAGAAGTAATTACAATTAAAGTCAATTGTGTTGTATCGGGTTTATAATTGGTATAATAATTTCCAAACATCCATAAAACAGCATAATGTGTCATGTATAACGGATAAGATATTTTCCCCGAAAAAATGCAGGCTTTTTTTAATCTTGGTTTTAAAACAGCACCTGCTCCCAAAGAAATCAGCAATGGAAAATACAATAGAACTACTAAAGGTTCAGAAATCCAGTTCCATTCTGAAAATGGCATAATAAAAGCTAACAGTAATAAAAAAGTCAATCCGCCAAAACCAAGTTTATTTTTTATAATCCAGTTAGAACGGTAAATAAGTAATCCTGCTAAAAAAGAATAGGAAATTCTAGCACATCCATCCCATAAAGTCGGACCGCTCCAACCTCCTAATAAATTTCCTGAATTATATCCGACATAACAAATCGCAATTGCTGCTACTATAGTTAGCACTAATAAAAAGCTTCTGCTAATTCTATAGAGAACAAATGCATAAACAATATTAGCAATATATTCCCAAAACAATGACCAAGCAGGTGCATTAAAACTAAACAGGTTAAATCCGCGATCGGCAATAACTGGAAGTGGAATAAGAAACAGAGAACAGATAAATGTCAAAATAATTTTTCCTGTACTGTATAATTCTAAATGACCGCCAAACGGATCGAATAAAAATGCTAATAATCCTAATATAGATCCAGCAATTACTAATGGATGCAATCTTATAATTCTTGATATAAAGAAATTGCGAAGTCCCATTTTTACAATACGGTCATCATAAGCATATCCAATTACGAATCCCGACAGGCAAAAGAAAAAATCGACAGCTAAAAATCCGTGTCCAATAAAGTTCTGACTTGGATCGGTAAAAATCCATTCCATAAAATGAAAAACAACAACAGCAAAAGCTGCGATGCCTCTTAATCCGTCTAAAATTTCAAAATGCTGTTTGGTTTCAAGAACTGCTGTAGTTGATTGGCTTGTACTCATTAGATTGCAATAAACTTTTAAATTAGGTAATTTGGTATCGTTGCAAGTTCTACAAATTAATATTCAAATCAAAATCAGATTTATTCAATTCAGTTGTTAAATTGTTTGAAGTTTCACATTTAAATAACTTTTTCAACTTTTTCACAAAATGCTTTTTTCTTAATTTTGCTCAAAATCAAATTTCATCATGAGTTTTAAAGGTTGTCTTCCTCCTCCAATAAATTAATATTGCTTCTTTAGTATTGGCACTTGACTGAATGCTTTGAGTCCGATTTCTTGTGTCATTACTCCAATCAAACAATTATTAATTTCAATATATATCCTCAAAAAGGATAGACAACTTCTTATGAAAAAATCTTATTTGATACTGCATGCTGCAGTTTTACTTGCTGGTTTTACTGGCGTTTTCGGAAAACTTATTTCTCTTAATGAAATCACTTTAGTTTGGTATAGAGTATTATTTGCTTCGATTATTCTCTTTTTCATTTTAAAAATTTATAATCTTAAAATGCTGAAGTCATTTTCTGAAACCGCAAAAATTTCCAAAGTCGGAGTATTGATTACCATTCACTGGATTTTCTTCTATGCCAGCATTAAATATTCCAACATCTCAATTGGTGTAGTTTGTTATTGTTTGACTAGCTTTTTTACAGCTTTTTTTGAACCTATACTCAATAAAAAAAGATTCAATCTTGTTCAAGTTTTATTAAGCATGTTAACCTTATTAGGAATAAGCTTGATTTTTCATTTTGATTCTTCTTATCAGCTTGGAATTTTACTCGGAGTAATTTCATCAGCATTTGCTGCCTTGTACACAATTTACAACGAAAGACTTGTACAATTTTACGACAGCAAACTCATTAATTTTTATCAAATGCTCGGAGGAACTTTAGTTTTAGGACTTGCTCTTCCGTTTTATTTTTACAATTTTCCAGAACAGGTTTTTATTCCAAACTTAAAAGACATTTTCTATTTATTAATTTTAGCTTCATGCTGTACAGTTGCGCTTTATGTAATGTTTGCAGAATCACTCAAAAAGATTCCTGCGTTTACCATCAATCTAACATTTAACCTAGAGCCAATTTATTCCATAATATTAGCCTTTTTATTTTTTAATGAAGGCCAATCGGTTAATTTCTCTTTTTACATAGGAATAAGCTTAGTCATGACTTCCGTTCTTTTCCAATCTGTAATTTCTATTCGAAAGAAAAATACCATCAAAGAACAAATCTCTTAAAAACAAAAAAAACTCCTTTGCATAAAAGGAGTTTTTATTTTTATTTATTTTTTCTAATCATTCAATCCTTTTCCGTCTAAAATACGCGGAATATTTTTTTCTACTCTAGCTTCTCTAGTTTTAGATTGTTTAGGTTGAGAAAAATGGAGCAAATACGCTCGCTGTCTTCCCGGAGTTAAAGCATAAAAAGCTTTTTTAAAATCAACATCAGAATCAAATTTTCGCTGAAGTTCTTCTGCAATTTCGAATTCAGAAACTTTCTTCAACTCTACTTTTTGTCCAGATTTTTCAATTTCGGCGGCTTCAAAAATATACTTTTTCAGAATTTCTTTTTTAGCTAAAATATCTTCAACATTTGTAAATCGAACTTGGCGCGCCGCCTGAACATTATCTGATTGTTGAATCAAGATATTATCTGGATCTTTCATTAAAGCGCCTTTGAAAAACAAAAAAGCACAATATTCTTTAAAATAATGAATCAAAACAATATTTGCTTTTTCGAAAGTATAACAAGGAGATCCCCATTTCAATTCTTCAGACAAATGACAGTCTAAAACAATCTCTCTCATTTGTTCAATTTCAGCTTTCCATTTTTCAGCTTTTTCGAAATAAAAATCAACTTTAGAATTGGTACTATATTTTGTCATGACGAGTTAATTTATTAAATATATAAATTTAGCATTTTTATATATTTAAATGTCAAAGCCTTTAATAATTCCCCTTTTAGATCGACGAATAAAATTTAGAATCTTATCCCGTTCAGCTGTTTTCACAAATTCTTCATTAATTATTTCTAAAGCAAATTTTGTATTTCTCTTTTCTTGAAATAAAATTCTATAAATTGACCGAAGTTCATCAATTTTTTGAGAATCAAATCCTCTTCTTTTTAGACCAACCGTATTTAATCCTGCAAATCTTAAAGGTTCATGAGCAACAACAACAAAAGGAGGAACATCCTTAACAACTCGGCTTAAGCCACTAATCATAGCATGCTCACCAATAATTGAAAATTGATGTATAGCTGTGAGCCCGCTAATATTTACCCAATCTTCAACAGTTACTTCACCAGCCATTCCAACACTAAAACCTATAATGCAATTATTTCCAATAATGCAATCATGACCAATATGTGCATTGGACATAATCAAATTAGAATTACCAATACATGTTTTTCCTTTAGAAATTGTCCCTTTATTAATTGTTACAAATTCCCTGATTATATTGTTATCGCCAATTTCCAAAAGAGTATATTCTCCTTTGTACTTCAAATCTTGAGGAATACCGCCTAGAACGGCATTCGAATGAATTTCACAATTCTCTCCAATTCTTGATCCATTTAAAATTGTTACATGATTTCCTATTCGAGTATTATTGCCAATTACAACATCCTCTTCGATAGTTACACCATTTCCTATGCAAATGTTATTACCTAAAACAGCATTTTTGTTAATAAAAGTATCTTTCAATTTTTACGTCATTAATTAGTCACAAAAATTAAAAAAGTTTAAATACTTTTTATTGATGTAATATCAAATAATTGATGCCCGAATCCTGCTCAACGTTTCCTGGCTTACGCCGATTAATGACGCAATATGTTTCAATTTGGATTTTTTAATAATTTGAGGAAATGACTCTAAAAGAAATAAGTATTTTTTCTCTGCAGTCATTAAACGAAATAAATGATTAAACTCATTTATTTGAGAAAGATAATATCGAAGCTGTTTTATGTGAAATTTTATAAATAACGGATATTCCAATAAAGTCTGTTCATCAGAATAAGACAGCGAATAGACAACTGTTTTTTCACAAGTTTGAAAATTCTCAAATGATGGTTTCTGCTCAAAGAAACTACTCATTGAAGTTACAAATTGATTATCCGTATAAATCCACTTCGTAACTTCTTCTCCATCTTCGATGCAAAACCTTCGAACTGCACCCGATTTTATAAAATAAATATTATTACAAACTTTTCCCTCTTCAATAATAAATTCGTCTTTTTTAAAAGTCAGCTCAACAAAACTTTCTTTAATAGCAAGCTCTGTCTTCGAATCTAATTTCTCAAAACTATTTATAATCTGAATTAGCTCTTCCATCAATTTTTATTTCATTATAGCCAAATTTAAAACGAATTTAAGACAAAAGCTAAACCCAAATTAACAAACCATTGTTTTAATAGATTTTAAGAGCTTTAAAGGCCTAACAATTGGGGTTTGACAATCTAATCTTTATAGATAAATTTTAACGGAATTAAAACAGAAAACTTAGCTTAAAATAGTAGGCAATTATATTTTTATGGCGTTTCCCTCCGGGCCGCGCTGTCCGCTGTATCTTTTGCGGGGGAAGGATAATGGTGAAAGAGCTTTTAGGTGTCCCGCAAAAGGATGCCGCTTCCATCGCTAACGCGGCATACGGCCTATAAGCGTCTATTGTCCGCTGCCGGCAGGCATCTTTTCCAAAACAGCCAAAAAACAGAAAACCCTATCCGTTTTGGATAGGGTTTTCAAAAGAAAGGCGACGACATACTCTCCCACAATGATGCAGTACCATCTGCGCAGGCGGGCTTAACTTCTCTGTTCGGGATGGGAAGAGGTGAGCCCCGCCGCAATAACCACCTTAAGAAGTTACAATTGCTTTGGGCAATCTTTTCAATTAATAATTGATAATTAACAATTGATAATTAAAAATAATATTTTAACATACTAAGATAAAGAAAAGAAGAATATTTTAGAAAGTTTCCTCCCCCGATTTTCATCGGGGGAAAAGGGTGTACATAAGCTTACGGATTATTAGTACTACTCGACTATGACATTACTGCCTTTACATCTGTAGCCTATCAACGTGGTCATCTTCCACGATCCTTAAAAGAAATCTCATCTTGTGGTGGGTTTCGCGCTTATATGCTTTCAGCGCTTATCCCTTCCCAACGTAGCTACTCTGCGGTGCCCCTGGCGGGACAACAGATACACTAGAGGTTAGTCCAATTCGGTCCTCTCGTACTAGAATCAGATCCACTCAAATTTCTAACGCCCGCAGTAGATAGAGACCGAACTGTCTCACGACGTTCTGAACCCAGCTCGCGTGCCACTTTAATGGGCGAACAGCCCAACCCTTGGGACCTTCTCCAGCCCCAGGATGTGACGAGCCGACATCGAGGTGCCAAACCCCCCCGTCGATATGAGCTCTTGGGGGAGATCAGCCTGTTATCCCCGGCGTACCTTTTATCCTTTGAGCGATGGCCCTTCCATGCGGAACCACCGGATCACTATGCTCTACTTTCGTACCTGATCGACCTGTATGTCTCTCAGTCAAGCTCCCTTATGCCATTGCACTCTACGCACGGTTACCAAGCGTACTGAGGGAACCTTTAGAAGCCTCCGTTACTCTTTTGGAGGCGACCACCCCAGTCAAACTACCCACCAAGCACTGTCCCCCGCAGCACGGGGTTAGGCCTCAGATAAACAAAGGGTTGTATTTCAACAATGACTCCACAGCGCCTGGCGACGCCACTTCACAGTCTCCAACCTATCCTACACATCATTTATCCAAGGTCAATACTAAGCTATAGTAAAGGTGCACAGGGTCTTTTCGTCCCACTGCGGGTAAACGGCATCTTCACCGTTACTACAATTTCACCGAGCTCATGGCTGAGACAGTGTCCAGATCGTTACACCATTCGTGCAGGTCGGAACTTACCCGACAAGGAATTTCGCTACCTTAGGACCGTTATAGTTACGGCCGCCGTTTACTGGGGCTTCAATTCAATGCTTCTCCGAAGATAACATCTCCTCTTAACCTTCCAGCACCGGGCAGGTGTCAGGCCCTATACTTCATCTTACGATTTTGCAGAGCCCTGTGTTTTTGATAAACAGTCGCCTGGACCTCTTCACTGCGGCCCCGATTGCTCGGGGCGACCTTTCTCCCGAAGTTACAGGTCTATTTTGCCTAATTCCTTAGCCATGAATCTCTCGAGCACCTTAGGATTCTCTCCTCAACTACCTGTGTCGGTTTACGGTACTGGTTCTTACTGCCTGAAGTTTAGAGGTTTTTCTTGGAAGCCCTTAGGCGCACTATCTCTTTGTCCGAAGACTCCGAGTACTATCGCATTTCACCAAGATCTCCGGATTTGCCTAGAGACCCTATAGCTAGGTGCTTTAACGAACTATTCCGTCAGTTCGCGGCGCTTTCATCACTCCGTCACCCCATCACAGCAATAAGAAGTACGGGAATATTAACCCGTTGGCCATCGACTGTCCCTTTCGGGTTCGCCTTAGGTCCAGACTAACCCACAGCTGATTAGCATAGCTGTGGAAACCTTAGTTTTTCGGTGTGCGGGTTTCTCGCCCGCATTATCGTTACTTATGCCTACATTTTCTTTTCTGACCGGTCCAGCACCCCTTACGAGATACCTTCAGCCCTGTCAGAATGCTCCCCTACCACTTGCACATACATGCAAATCCATAGCTTCGGTAATATGCTTATGCCCGATTATTATCCATGCTCGTCCGCTCGACTAGTGAGCTGTTACGCACTCTTTAAATGAATGGCTGCTTCCAAGCCAACATCCTAGCTGTCTGGGCAGACAAACCTCGTTCTTTCAACTTAGCATATATTTGGGGACCTTAGCTGATGGTCTGGGTTCTTTCCCTCTCGGACTTGGACCTTAGCACCCAAGCCCTCACTGCTATCAATCATTATACAGCATTCGGAGTTTGTCAGGAATTGGTAGGCGGTGAAGCCCCCGCATCCAATCAGTAGCTCTACCTCTGTATAACTAAAATAACGCTGCACCTAAATGCATTTCGGGGAGTACGAGCTATTTCCGAGTTTGATTGGCCTTTCACCCCTACCCACAGGTCATCCGAAGACTTTTCAACGTCAACCGGTTCGGTCCTCCACTGTGTGTTACCACAGCTTCAACCTGCCCATGGGTAGATCACACGGTTTCGCGTCTAACACTACTGACTAAAGCGCCCTATTCAGACTCGCTTTCGCTGCGGATCCATGGCTTAACCACTTATCCTTGCCAGCAGCGTTAACTCGTAGGCTCATTATGCAAAAGGCACGCCGTCACCCCACGAAAGGGCTCCGACCGCTTGTAGGCGTATGGTTTCAGGATCTATTTCACTCCGTTATTCACGGTTCTTTTCACCTTTCCCTCACGGTACTGGTTCACTATCGGTCTCTCAGGAGTATTTAGCCTTAGCGGATGGTCCCGCCAAATTCAGACAGGGTTTCACGTGCCCCGCCCTACTCAGGATACCGCTATCCTTTACATTCATTACTTATACGAGGCTATCACTCTCTATGGCCCTGCTTTCCAGCAGATTCTAATTCTTCATGCAAGAAATGTCGCGGTCCTACAACCCCAGCAATGCCGTAACAATGCTGGTTTGGGCTAATCCGCGTTCGCTCGCCACTACTTACGGAATCACTTTTGTTTTCTTCTCCTCCGCCTACTTAGATGTTTCAGTTCAGCGGGTTTGCCCACCTATCGGTGTGCTATATCTTCAATATAGCGGGTTGCCCCATTCGGATATCTGCGGATCAATCTGTGTGTGCCAGTCCCCGCAGCTTTTCGCAGCTTATCACGTCCTTCATCGCCTCTGAGAGCCTAGGCATTCCCCATACGCCCTTATTTTGCTTATTGTACCAAATCATAATTTAATATGATCCGTTTTTTTTTGTTTTTCACAATAGAATTGTAAAAAACGCTTTCTACTTTCTTATTATTTTCTTATCTCAATATGTCAATGAACTTTTATCCTTTCGGACCAGTGGAGAATAACGGAGTCGAACCGTTGACCTCCTGCGTGCAAGGCAGGCGCTCTAGCCAGCTGAGCTAATCCCCCATTTTTTAGTGATGAGTTATTAGTTATGAGTTATGAATTATTTCTCATAAGGCCTCAACCTCTAAAATTTCCTTTTTTAAGTCAAATAGTAGTCCCGGGCAGACTCGAACTGCCGACCCCTACATTATCAGTGTAGTACTCTAACCAGCTGAGCTACGAGACTCTGTTTTACTTAAGTTTTATCATTTTTTTAAATTAACAGCAAGAGCAATACAATCTTCAATCCCAAACCTTTAGTCAGGCATCTTATTTCCCAAGCGTGCTTTTCAGCTAACGCTTTGGGCTCTAGAAAGGAGGTGTTCCAGCCGCACCTTCCGGTACGGCTACCTTGTTACGACTTAGCCCTAGTTACCAGTTTTACCCTAGGCAGCTCCTTGCGGTCACCGACTTCAGGCACCCCCAGCTTCCATGGCTTGACGGGCGGTGTGTACAAGGCCCGGGAACGTATTCACCGGATCATGGCTGATATCCGATTACTAGCGATTCCAGCTTCACGGAGTCGAGTTGCAGACTCCGATCCGAACTGTGACCGGCTTTATAGATTCGCTCCCCCTCGCGAGGTGGCTGCTCTCTGTACCGGCCATTGTAGCACGTGTGTAGCCCAAGGCGTAAGGGCCGTGATGATTTGACGTCATCCCCACCTTCCTCACAGTTTGCACTGGCAGTCTTGTTAGAGTTCCCGACACTACTCGCTGGCAACTAACAACAGGGGTTGCGCTCGTTATAGGACTTAACCTGACACCTCACGGCACGAGCTGACGACAACCATGCAGCACCTTGTAAACTGTCTTGCGAAAGATCTGTTTCCAAATCGGTCAGTCTGCATTTAAGCCTTGGTAAGGTTCCTCGCGTATCATCGAATTAAACCACATGCTCCACCGCTTGTGCGGGCCCCCGTCAATTCCTTTGAGTTTCATTCTTGCGAACGTACTCCCCAGGTGGGATACTTATCACTTTCGCTTAGCCACTGAGATTGCTCCCAACAGCTAGTATCCATCGTTTACGGCGTGGACTACCAGGGTATCTAATCCTGTTCGCTACCCACGCTTTCGTCCATCAGCGTCAATCCACTGGTAGCAACCTGCCTTCGCAATTGGTATTCCATGTAATCTCTAAGCATTTCACCGCTACACTACATATTCTAGTTGCTTCCCAGTAATTCAAGTCCAGCAGTATCAATGGCCGTTCCACCGTTGAGCGATGGGCTTTCACCACTGACTTACCAGACCGCCTACGGACCCTTTAAACCCAATGATTCCGGATAACGCTTGGATCCTCCGTATTACCGCGGCTGCTGGCACGGAGTTAGCCGATCCTTATTCTTACGGTACCGTCAAGCTCCTTCACGAAGGAGTGTTTCTTCCCGTACAAAAGCAGTTTACAATCCATAGGACCGTCATCCTGCACGCGGCATGGCTGGTTCAGGCTTGCGCCCATTGACCAATATTCCTCACTGCTGCCTCCCGTAGGAGTCTGGTCCGTGTCTCAGTACCAGTGTGGGGGATCTCCCTCTCAGGACCCCTACCCATCGTTGCCTTGGTAAGCCGTTACCTTACCAACTAGCTAATGGGACGCATGCTCATCTTTCACCGTTGTGACTTTAATTACAGGATGATGCCATCCCGTAATGCTATGAGGTATTAATCCAAATTTCTCTGGGCTATCCCTCTGTGAAAGGCAGATTGCATACGCGTTACGCACCCGTGCGCCGGTCTCAAGCACCGAAGTGCCCTACCCCTCGACTTGCATGTGTTAAGCCTGCCGCTAGCGTTCATCCTGAGCCAGGATCAAACTCTTCATCGTATATTTTAATATTATTATTCGATGCTATTCCTATCGGTTCTTTTTCGAATCTCACGATCCTACTGCTCTTATTCTTCTGTCTCGTTTTAAACGAGACGGCTGTCAATTCACTATGTCTACGAACGTAATTTCTCTGTCTTTCGCTTATCTCTCAAAGCGGGTGCAAAACTAAAACTTCTTTTTGTTTCCTGCAAGAAAAACTTGAAAAATTTTTAAAGCTTTTTTTTGCCTCATTTTCCCAATTCTTCTTCCAATCTTTCAAAGAGCTTTCCGTGTTTTGCGGGGTGCAAATGTAAAAAGCATTTCCGAATCTCGCAAGCTTTTCCGGATCTTTTTTTCTGGAAATTTCTTTCCCTTAAATCCTTCTTTCCTGCCAGTATTTCGAAGAGCGCCTTTCGCTGTTGCGGGTGCAAAAGTAGAACCTTTTTCCGCTTTTCCAATACTTTTATGCGTCTTTTTTCCATCTTTTTTGCCCTTTTTTCCTAACAGTCTGATAACAGCTTCTTTACAGGCGAAACTTTTTTATAATTGAGTAAGCTTTTTCTTATTTAGTATCTTGAACCCATATTTTATCCGCTTTTGAAGACGCCGTTTCTACAGAGTTTTCTGTTTTTCAGACCAGATTCAAAAAAGGAATTAGCATCTAAAGGCGCCTTTTTTTTCAGTTCATATTATAATCGAAATTAAAAAACTCCTACTTCCCTAGCTATTAAAAAAGATCAAGACAAGCAATCATAAACAGATTTTAATAAAGTAATACTAAACCCCCTTTATTCATTCTCCATTCAAAACTAAATTTAGAATTCAAAAGACCTCTAATCATTTCAGACACACAATATATTTTTTTTTCAAACATATATATATATAAACTCCAAAAGATCTTTAAAAATTAATCTTGACTATCGGCACCCAAATCCCAATCTAACATTCTCCTCTCTCGCTTCAACCTTATTAGAAATCTAGGAGCCAAAAAAGATTTGAAAACCCACGCTATATAGAACTTTTGATTCCAAACTTCTATAAAAAATATCTATACTAATTAAAAGAATGGCCAAACGGAATAAATCGAGCAAGCAAACATGTCAATTCCACCATACACACTCATGCAGGGACTAAGCGAATTTGGTATAAGCAGCCGTTTAGCAGAATGGGGCATTAAAAACACATTTCATGAAATCACTATCCCAACTCTCATGATTGACGCAAATATGACACAATGGATCCAAAAACAATGGAAGAACAAAGCAATCAAAAAAGGGACATTATCTATATCGCCCAGCCATCTGATTATGTAGGACGATCAGAAAATCTAAATTTCCAAAACAGCCAAAAAACAGAAAACCCTATCCGTTTTGGATAGGGTTTTCAAAAGAAAGGCGACGACATACTCTCCCACAATGATGCAGTACCATCTGCGCAGGCGGGCTTAACTTCTCTGTTCGGGATGGGAAGAGGTGAGCCCCGCCGCAATAACCACCTTAAGAAGTTACAATTGCTTTGGGCAATCTTTTCAATTAATAATTGATAATTAACAATTGATAATTAAAAATAATATTTTAACATACTGAGATAAAGAAAAGAAGAATATTTTAGAAAGTTTCCTCCCCCGATTTTCATCGGGGGAAAAGGGTGTACATAAGCTTACGGATTATTAGTACTACTCGACTATGACATTACTGCCTTTACATCTGTAGCCTATCAACGTGGTCATCTTCCACGATCCTTAAAAGAAATCTCATCTTGTGGTGGGTTTCGCGCTTATATGCTTTCAGCGCTTATCCCTTCCCAACGTAGCTACTCTGCGGTGCCCCTGGCGGGACAACAGATACACTAGAGGTTAGTCCAATTCGGTCCTCTCGTACTAGAATCAGATCCACTCAAATTTCTAACGCCCGCAGTAGATAGAGACCGAACTGTCTCACGACGTTCTGAACCCAGCTCGCGTGCCACTTTAATGGGCGAACAGCCCAACCCTTGGGACCTTCTCCAGCCCCAGGATGTGACGAGCCGACATCGAGGTGCCAAACCCCCCCGTCGATATGAGCTCTTGGGGGAGATCAGCCTGTTATCCCCGGCGTACCTTTTATCCTTTGAGCGATGGCCCTTCCATGCGGAACCACCGGATCACTATGCTCTACTTTCGTACCTGATCGACCTGTATGTCTCTCAGTCAAGCTCCCTTATGCCATTGCACTCTACGCACGGTTACCAAGCGTACTGAGGGAACCTTTAGAAGCCTCCGTTACTCTTTTGGAGGCGACCACCCCAGTCAAACTACCCACCAAGCACTGTCCCCCGCAGCACGGGGTTAGGCCTCAGATAAACAAAGGGTTGTATTTCAACAATGACTCCACAGCGCCTGGCGACGCCACTTCACAGTCTCCAACCTATCCTACACATCATTTATCCAAGGTCAATACTAAGCTATAGTAAAGGTGCACAGGGTCTTTTCGTCCCACTGCGGGTAAACGGCATCTTCACCGTTACTACAATTTCACCGAGCTCATGGCTGAGACAGTGTCCAGATCGTTACACCATTCGTGCAGGTCGGAACTTACCCGACAAGGAATTTCGCTACCTTAGGACCGTTATAGTTACGGCCGCCGTTTACTGGGGCTTCAATTCAATGCTTCTCCGAAGATAACATCTCCTCTTAACCTTCCAGCACCGGGCAGGTGTCAGGCCCTATACTTCATCTTACGATTTTGCAGAGCCCTGTGTTTTTGATAAACAGTCGCCTGGACCTCTTCACTGCGGCCCCGATTGCTCGGGGCGACCTTTCTCCCGAAGTTACAGGTCTATTTTGCCTAATTCCTTAGCCATGAATCTCTCGAGCACCTTAGGATTCTCTCCTCAACTACCTGTGTCGGTTTACGGTACTGGTTCTTACTGCCTGAAGTTTAGAGGTTTTTCTTGGAAGCCCTTAGGCGCACTATCTCTTTGTCCGAAGACTCCGAGTACTATCGCATTTCACCAAGATCTCCGGATTTGCCTAGAGACCCTATAGCTAGGTGCTTTAACGAACTATTCCGTCAGTTCGCGGCGCTTTCATCACTCCGTCACCCCATCACAGCAATAAGAAGTACGGGAATATTAACCCGTTGGCCATCGACTGTCCCTTTCGGGTTCGCCTTAGGTCCAGACTAACCCACAGCTGATTAGCATAGCTGTGGAAACCTTAGTTTTTCGGTGTGCGGGTTTCTCGCCCGCATTATCGTTACTTATGCCTACATTTTCTTTTCTGACCGGTCCAGCACCCCTTACGAGATACCTTCAGCCCTGTCAGAATGCTCCCCTACCACTTGCACATACATGCAAATCCATAGCTTCGGTAATATGCTTATGCCCGATTATTATCCATGCTCGTCCGCTCGACTAGTGAGCTGTTACGCACTCTTTAAATGAATGGCTGCTTCCAAGCCAACATCCTAGCTGTCTGGGCAGACAAACCTCGTTCTTTCAACTTAGCATATATTTGGGGACCTTAGCTGATGGTCTGGGTTCTTTCCCTCTCGGACTTGGACCTTAGCACCCAAGCCCTCACTGCTATCAATCATTATACAGCATTCGGAGTTTGTCAGGAATTGGTAGGCGGTGAAGCCCCCGCATCCAATCAGTAGCTCTACCTCTGTATAACTAAAATAACGCTGCACCTAAATGCATTTCGGGGAGTACGAGCTATTTCCGAGTTTGATTGGCCTTTCACCCCTACCCACAGGTCATCCGAAGACTTTTCAACGTCAACCGGTTCGGTCCTCCACTGTGTGTTACCACAGCTTCAACCTGCCCATGGGTAGATCACACGGTTTCGCGTCTAACACTACTGACTAAAGCGCCCTATTCAGACTCGCTTTCGCTGCGGATCCATGGCTTAACCACTTATCCTTGCCAGCAGCGTTAACTCGTAGGCTCATTATGCAAAAGGCACGCCGTCACCCCACGAAAGGGCTCCGACCGCTTGTAGGCGTATGGTTTCAGGATCTATTTCACTCCGTTATTCACGGTTCTTTTCACCTTTCCCTCACGGTACTGGTTCACTATCGGTCTCTCAGGAGTATTTAGCCTTAGCGGATGGTCCCGCCAAATTCAGACAGGGTTTCACGTGCCCCGCCCTACTCAGGATACCGCTATCCTTTACATTCATTACTTATACGAGGCTATCACTCTCTATGGCCCTGCTTTCCAGCAGATTCTAATTCTTCATGCAAGAAATGTCGCGGTCCTACAACCCCAGCAATGCCGTAACAATGCTGGTTTGGGCTAATCCGCGTTCGCTCGCCACTACTTACGGAATCACTTTTGTTTTCTTCTCCTCCGCCTACTTAGATGTTTCAGTTCAGCGGGTTTGCCCACCTATCGGTGTGCTATATCTTCAATATAGCGGGTTGCCCCATTCGGATATCTGCGGATCAATCTGTGTGTGCCAGTCCCCGCAGCTTTTCGCAGCTTATCACGTCCTTCATCGCCTCTGAGAGCCTAGGCATTCCCCATACGCCCTTATTTTGCTTATTGTACCAATCATAAAATTAATTATGACCGTTTTTTTTTGTTTTTTACAATAGAATTGTAAAAAACGCTTTCTACTTTCTTATTATTTTCTTATCTCAATATGTCAATGAACTTTTATCCTTTCGGACCAGTGGAGAATAACGGAGTCGAACCGTTGACCTCCTGCGTGCAAGGCAGGCGCTCTAGCCAGCTGAGCTAATCCCCCATTTTTTAGTGATGAGTTATTAGTTATGAGTTATGAATTATTTCTCATAAGGCCTCAACCTCTAAAATTTCCTTTTTTAAGTCAAATAGTAGTCCCGGGCAGACTCGAACTGCCGACCCCTACATTATCAGTGTAGTACTCTAACCAGCTGAGCTACGAGACTCTGTTTTACTTAAGTTTTATCATTTTTTTAAATTAACAGCAAGAGCAATACAATCTTCAATCCCAAACCTTTAGTCAGGCATCTTATTTCCCAAGCGTGCTTTTCAGCTAACGCTTTGGGCTCTAGAAAGGAGGTGTTCCAGCCGCACCTTCCGGTACGGCTACCTTGTTACGACTTAGCCCTAGTTACCAGTTTTACCCTAGGCAGCTCCTTGCGGTCACCGACTTCAGGCACCCCCAGCTTCCATGGCTTGACGGGCGGTGTGTACAAGGCCCGGGAACGTATTCACCGGATCATGGCTGATATCCGATTACTAGCGATTCCAGCTTCACGGAGTCGAGTTGCAGACTCCGATCCGAACTGTGACCGGCTTTATAGATTCGCTCCCCCTCGCGAGGTGGCTGCTCTCTGTACCGGCCATTGTAGCACGTGTGTAGCCCAAGGCGTAAGGGCCGTGATGATTTGACGTCATCCCCACCTTCCTCACAGTTTGCACTGGCAGTCTTGTTAGAGTTCCCGACATGACTCGCTGGCAACTAACAACAGGGGTTGCGCTCGTTATAGGACTTAACCTGACACCTCACGGCACGAGCTGACGACAACCATGCAGCACCTTGTAAACTGTCTTGCGAAAGATCTGTTTCCAAATCGGTCAGTCTGCATTTAAGCCTTGGTAAGGTTCCTCGCGTATCATCGAATTAAACCACATGCTCCACCGCTTGTGCGGGCCCCCGTCAATTCCTTTGAGTTTCATTCTTGCGAACGTACTCCCCAGGTGGGATACTTATCACTTTCGCTTAGCCACTGAGATTGCTCCCAACAGCTAGTATCCATCGTTTACGGCGTGGACTACCAGGGTATCTAATCCTGTTCGCTACCCACGCTTTCGTCCATCAGCGTCAATCCACTGGTAGCAACCTGCCTTCGCAATTGGTATTCCATGTAATCTCTAAGCATTTCACCGCTACACTACATATTCTAGTTGCTTCCCAGTAATTCAAGTCCAGCAGTATCAATGGCCGTTCCACCGTTGAGCGATGGGCTTTCACCACTGACTTACCAGACCGCCTACGGACCCTTTAAACCCAATGATTCCGGATAACGCTTGGATCCTCCGTATTACCGCGGCTGCTGGCACGGAGTTAGCCGATCCTTATTCTTACGGTACCGTCAAGCTCCTTCACGAAGGAGTGTTTCTTCCCGTACAAAAGCAGTTTACAATCCATAGGACCGTCATCCTGCACGCGGCATGGCTGGTTCAGGCTTGCGCCCATTGACCAATATTCCTCACTGCTGCCTCCCGTAGGAGTCTGGTCCGTGTCTCAGTACCAGTGTGGGGGATCTCCCTCTCAGGACCCCTACCCATCGTTGCCTTGGTAAGCCGTTACCTTACCAACTAGCTAATGGGACGCATGCTCATCTTTCACCGTTGTGACTTTAATTACAGGATGATGCCATCCCGTAATGCTATGAGGTATTAATCCAAATTTCTCTGGGCTATCCCTCTGTGAAAGGCAGATTGCATACGCGTTACGCACCCGTGCGCCGGTCTCAAGCACCGAAGTGCCCTACCCCTCGACTTGCATGTGTTAAGCCTGCCGCTAGCGTTCATCCTGAGCCAGGATCAAACTCTTCATCGTATATTTTAATATTATTATTCGATGCTATTCCTATCGGTTCTTTTTCGAATCTCACGATCCTACTGCTCTTATTCTTCTGTCTCGTTTTAAACGAGACGGCTGTCAATTCAATATGTCTACGAACGTAATTTCTCTGTCTTTCGCTTATCTCTCAAAGCGGGTGCAAAACTAAAACTTCTTTTTGTTTCCTGCAAGAAAAACTTGAAAAATTTTTGAAGCTTTTTTTTGCCTCATTTTCTCAATTCTTCTCCCAATCTCTCAATGAACTTTCCGTGTTTTGCGGGGTGCAAATGTAAAAAGCATTTTCTAATCTCGCAAGCTTTTCCGGATCTTTTTTTTCTGAAAATTTCTTTCCCTTAAATCCTTCTTTCCTGCCAGTATTTCGAAGAGCGCCTTTCGCTGTTGCGGGTGCAAAAGTAGAACCTTTTTCCGCTTTTCCAATACTTTTATGCGTCTTTTTTCCATCTTTTTTTGCCTTTTTTCTTAACACTCTGATAACAGCTTCTTTACAGACGGAACTTTTTTACACCAGAGTAAGATTTTACTGATTATTTTGTGATTTTCATATTCTACGCGAAGTTTTCCTCGTACATATTACAGAGTTTTCAGGCTTCAGCTCTGTTTTTATATGATTTTTCAATCTTTAAAACTCCTCTTTCTCCGAAAGCCTCTTTATGAAAACAGGTTTAATTAGCCCCGATAGGATTGAAAATCCTTTTGTGCCGGGGTTCGGCACAAAAGATTGCAACGGATAGCGGGATTAAGCTCCTGAAAAATCATAATATTCAAATCACACTTATATATATGCATAAAAAAACAAACCCGACTGCTTCTCAAAAACTGTCGGGTTAAATATTAGGATTTTACTTTTTACTTAGTCAAAGCGAATTGCTTTTACTGGAGATATTTTGGTTATTATATAAGATGGGATTAACAATACTAAAAAACAAACTCCAATAGTTAGCAAGTTTAACAGCAGTATATAAATCCAATTTAGATATACTGGAGCTTGGTTTACATAATAGTTTTCAGGGTTTAGCTGAATTACTCCAAACTGCTGCTGAATTAACAGAATTGAAATCCCGATCAAATTCCCCCAGAAAAGTCCTCGAAGAATTAAGTAGAAGGCATTATATAAAAATATCTTACGAACCGACCAGTTATTTGCTCCCATTGATTTTAGAATTCCAATCATTTGGGTTCTTTCTAAAATAAGAACTAAGAGCGCTACTATCATATTAATAGTAGCAACCATTATCATAACTCCTAAAATGATTATGATATTAAAATCAAACAACTGAAGCCAGTCAAAAATATAACTGTATTTCTCTATAATTGTTTTCGTATCCAGGTTAGACGAAGTTGCTTCGTACACTTTATTCCCAACTGCTTTAATTTCGCCAAAGTCATTGACAAATATCTCAAATGCGCCAACTTGATCTTCGTTCCATTTATTGATTCTTTGGATGTGTCGAATATCGCCAATAATATATGTAGCATCAAAATCTTGAAAACCGGAATTAAATATTCCAGCAATTTTAAATCGTCGGCTGTTTGGAAGTTTTCCTTGTTCCTCTTTTATAAAAAAGGTGTTGAATTGATCTCCAATTTTTAAGTTCAAACGATCCGCAAGAAACCTTGAAATAATAACATCTTCGTTTAGTGTTTTTGTGAAATCAGGAAGTTTACCTTCTACAATATATTCTTTAATATTATTCCAATCGTAATCGGATCCTACTCCTTTAAATATAATTCCTTCAAACGCATTTTCTGTTCTTATAATTCCCGCTTTACTTGCCACTGCTTGAATATGGCTTACTTCTGGAACGGATTTAAACTTAGGATAGAAATCTTGTTTTTTCGAAATTGGGACTGTCGTAACTTCCGAATTGTTATTGTCATAATTCGAAATTATAATCTGACCGTTGAAAGCCGAAACTTTGTCACGGATTTTTTTCTGCAAACCTATTCCAGTTGCTACAGAAACAATCATCATAATTATTCCGATTGCAATTGCAGAAATAGCAATTTTTATAATGGGTGCCGAAATACTGCTCTTATAATCTTTTGCAGTGATAAGTCTTTTGGCTATAAAATATTCTAAATTCAAATTATAAGTCTTCTTTGGGTTGTTTAATTATTCCTTTCTCAAAAATACATTTTAAAAAGAGAAATTGAGATATTCTTGCAAACAATTGCCAATTTTCATTTATAGTGGCAATTTCTTTTTCATTTCTTCTACTATATTATATGCTGCTGGACAAATTTCGACATTCTTTAAAGTTAAGTTCGAAATCTGGTAAAATTTGTTTCGATCTGTATGAGGAAACTCTCGACAGGCTTTTGGACGAACATCGTAAATCATACAATAGTTTTCATTATCCAAAAACGTACAAGGAACACTTTTCAAAACATAATCTTTATCTTCATCAATTCTTAAATACTGATCTATGAATTGCTGTGGCTTTTGCCTAAAATGTTTTGAAATTCGTTCGATGTCCGCCAAAGTAAATAATGGCCCTGTTGTTTTACAGCAATTAGCACACTTCAAACAATCCGTTCTTTTAAATTCTGCATCGTGCAAATCTTGCATAATGTAATCTAAATTTTTAGGCTGTTTCTTTTTAAGCTTATCGAAATACTTTTTATTTTCGTTATGCTTATCTTTGGCTAACTTACTTAAGTTATTTAAAATCTGTTTCAAGTTTAAAATTTAAAGTTGATGTGCAAAATTAAGCAACTTTGAACTTGAAACCTTAAACTTTAAACTAAAACATGAAAGATCTTTTTGGAAAAGCAATATTTGATTTTTACACCAAAAATTCACCTAAAGACATCATTACTGAAACTTCAATTTCTGAAGAAGATGAAATGAGCGTTGAATATCTTTTCCGAACTTATAATGAAATGCCAAAAATTGAACAGAAAGCACTTCAATTGGCTAAAGGAAAAATATTAGACGTTGGTTGTGGAGCAGGAAGCCACGCTTTATCCCTTCAAAACGAACGCAATCTAGAAGTAAGCGCTATTGATATTTCAGAAAAAGCAATTGAAACCTGTCTTCTTAGAGGAATTAAAAACGCTAAAGTTGAAAATATATTAGATTTTGAAGGGGCAAAATTTGACACAATCCTACTTTTAATGAACGGAACAGGTATTTTTGGTAAATTAAAAAACTGCAATTCTTACTTAACTAAATTAAAATCGCTTCTAAATCCAGGAGGGCAAATTTTAATTGATAGCTCTGATATCATTTATATGTTTGATGAAGATGAAGACGGTGGCAAATGGATTCCGTCTGAAAATGACTATTATGGTGAACTTGTTTTTAATATTAGCTATAAAGGAGAAAAAGAAGAATCTTTTGATTGGTTATATTTGGATTATAATACGCTTCAAAATGCGGCAATTGCCAATGGTCTAAATTGCGAACTTATTCTTGAAGGCGAACATTATGACTATTTAGCTAGACTTTCCATTTAAAACAAACTAAAAAACAATGAACGAACTAGATTTAGAAAAATTAAAGTATCCTATTGGAAAGTTTATCAATCCAGAAAAAATTTCAGCAGAATATCTTTCTGAGAAAATTAAAGAAATTGAAACTCTTCCTGAAAGATTAGCAAAAGAAACTATTCACTTAACTGACGAACAATTAGACACACCATATCGTCCTGATGGTTGGACCGTTAGACAAGTCATTCATCATTGCGCCGAAAGTCACATGAATTGTTACATTCGAATTAAATGGGCTCTAACAGAAAGCAATCCCGTTATTAAAGCTTATGACGAAGTTCTTTGGTCTGAATTAAATGACAATTTAACAATGCCCATTCAGCCGACCCTAGATTTATTAAAGGGACTTCATTTTCGATTGGGGTACATTATGAGAAATTTATCTGAATCTGATTTAGAAAAGACTTTTATACATCCTTCAGATAATTCGGAAAACAAACTCAAAAAAATTATCGGAATGTATGCTTGGCATGGAAACCATCATTTGGCACACATTATTACTTTGAAAAAGCATAAAAACTGGAAGTAATCTAATGCTTATTATTATAGAAATTATATCCAAAACAAAAAATCTCTTCGCTTGAAGAGATTTTTTGTTTTTATGGAATATTAAGATATTTATGCGTTTGTAATGAAACTCTCCATTTTGGATTATTCATAACATAATCAACAATAAGCGGAGTCATTTCTTCTTTTTTACTCCATTCTGGCTGAAGGAATAAAATTGCATTATCGTTTACTAATTCTGCCTGTTCTTCAGCAAAAATAAAATCATGCTTGTTATAGATGATCACTTTTAATTCGTGCGCGTTGTCATATACTGTTTGTGTTGGGAGTTTATTCTTTTTTGGCGATAGACAAATCCAATCCCACGTTCCAGATAATGGAAAAGCGCCAGAAGTTTCAATATGTACTTTTAAATTTTTCTCTTTCAAACGTTTTGTCAAAAGCGTCATATCCCAAGACAAAGGCTCTCCACCAGTTACAACAACTGTATCAGCGTACTTTGCAGCATTTTCAACAATTAAATCCACGCTTGTCGGCGGATGAAGCTCAGCATTCCAGCTCTCTTTCACATCACACCAATGACAACCTACATCACATCCTCCAATCCTAATAAAATAAGCAGCTCGTCCTGTATGCGAACCTTCTCCTTGAATGGTGTAGAATTCTTCCATCAAAGGAAGCATAGCTCCTTTATTTACTTCTAATTGTATTTCTTTTGGTAACATTTTAATATTTTAAGAGTGCAAAGATAGTCAATAAAATACATAACAAAAAAACCGATAGTTTTTTGAACTATCGGTTTTCTATTCTTTTTTAAAAACTTTAATTATTTTAAAGCTTTTATAGATTGTGTAGCATATGAATTTGCTGGATCTAAAACTAAAGTTTTATTGAAATACTCAATAGCTTTAGCTTTATCTGTATTAGCATAAGCAGCACCAATACCATTGTAAGCTTCTACAAATTTCTTAGCTACAGCTGGTTTAGCAACTTCTTCTGCACCCTTTGCTGAAATTTTAGAAACATATTCTTCATAGTTTTTAATGATTAAATCATCTTTATCTAATAAAGAATTAATTCTTGCTTTGTATAAATATGCTTCATCATAACTAGGAGCTGTAGCCAAAATTTTATCAAAAACAGCATCAGCTTTCCCTAGAGCAACAGCATCACGGCTTTCTTTTGGTTTGCTAGCATTACCATAATATAAAGAGATACCATAATAAACACTGTCATCCAAATAGTTTTTAGACTCTGGATTACTTGCACCAAGTTCGAAAATAGAAGCTGCTTGTCCATATTGTTTTTTACTAAACAATTCTTTTCCAAAGTCAGCAAATTCCTCAACTACTAAAGGCTCTAATTCAATAGCTTTTTTAATATCAGCCAAACCCGAATCAAAAGAAGCTTGATCTACTGTACCATCTGCTCCAGTTCCTTTTTTAATTTTAGAAAGTCCTAAATAGTAGTAATCTCTACCAATTACCTTGTTAGATGGTGTATTGATATAATCTTGAAGAGATTTAATCGCTACATCAACATTTCCGTTCTCATAAGCTGCATATCCTAAATATCTGTAAATTCTAGGATTTACTTTATCCTGAGCAATCATTTTGTTAGCAACTGTTTCCAATTGCTTGTAATCTTTAACTAAGATCAAGAAATCAGCATGACGCATTTTAGAATCAAGAGAGTAATCTGTCAAACTTAAATATTTCTCGTAGTTTGTAATTGCGTTTTGCAAATTAACTTTAGCCGTAGAAGGTTTGTTTCTTGCCCATTTGTAATACGTTTCAGCTAACTCTCTGTAAACTGGTCCGTAATTAGCATCTAAAGCGATAACTTCATTGAAAGATTTAATTGCTTCATCGTAAGATTTAGCTCCTTTCAACAAAACTCCTAATTGCATTTTCGCTCTCAACAAAGTATTATCAGCTGTAAAAGCGTCGCGGTATGCTTTGTAAGCATCATTTTGATTGTTTGCTCCATAATAAGCATCTCCAATTGCTAAAAGTGCTTGTGCATTTTGTGGATCAACCAATAAAGCACGTTTCAAAATATCTGTAGCACTTTTATAATCAGGATTTTCAGAATTCATGTAAGCTCTAGCGATGTAAATAAATTCATTTACATCTTTTTTCTTCATGTCTTTAGTAGCCAAAGTAAAATTAGCTTGAGCCGCTGCTGTGTTTTTTGCATCAAGATCTAATTGCCCTAAACCAATATAGTTTAAGTTTTTCTTATCTGATGCTTGTAATCCATTATTGTAATAGATTTTAGCAGAATCAACAACAGATTGGTTTAAATAAACATTCCCTAGCACAAAATTTGCTTCACCATCTGACGGTTTTGCTTTAATAATTGATTTAAGAAGTGATTTTGCTTTATCAAATTGTTCAGCATCTATTGCCTTCTTTGCTTGGTTGATATCTTGCGCTTTTGCTGCAGTGGCTGAGACAACTAATGCAAGACTAAAAATTTTAAATTTATTCATCTTTATCGTAATTAATTTATTCTTTATCTTTTATAATTTCACTTCTAATTTTAAGTTTTCGTCCTGGAGTTTTATACGGTAGCAATCCAGATTTTAAAACGATACGCTGTCCAATATCTCCCGCTATAAATGAAGCAAACCCCATTCCTAGCCCAGAATAACCTTGACAATTGATAATAAACAAATCACGTGCCAAAGGATATTTTCCAATTTCTAAGTCATTTTGAGTAGGACTGTAATATTCATTACTATCCAAACCTTTAACATAAAGGACATTAATCTTATTAATAGTTTCAGCCATATCAGGTGTTGGTTGGTAAAACCAATTAACACCAATCACACCAATCATTCCTTCATTTTCTGAAACAAATTTGATTACTTCATTATTCGTTTTAAAAGAGAAAACTCCCGACTTAGGTATTTCACCAATCTTTGCTAAATCTTTCATGTAACGAACGGTACTCGAATTAGGATTATCGAAAACAAGCCCCTTTATTTTACCATCTGGTTTTCCTTGCATAAAATCGATTACACTTTTCAACGCAATTAGAGTATCATTATTGCTTTTGTTTGAAATAAAAGCAATTGCATCGTGCGCAAAAGGAGTTACCCTAGGATTAATTTTGCTTTTATCGAAACGTGCTTTTTCTTCTTTAGTTAAATCTCGAGTTGTAATTACAACTTTAGCTTTTTGATTTAATAAATCATTAATTACTTCAGCTTCTGATTTTGGTTTTACCGTAATTTTTGCATCATAGTAAGTACCCTCAAAAACAGCTACCTGATCGTCTACAATTTGCTTTACTGTTTCATCAACCGTAATATCAAGTGATCCTTTTAAAATGGTTTCTTTATTAGTTTCATTATTGCTTTTTTGGTTGCACATGACAAACAAAAAGACAAAAACGACCAAACCTAGAGCCTTACTATATTTCAACATAATTATTCTTCCTTTGAATTAATTAATCTTAAAAATCTTATTCCCGAATATACAATTAGTAAACCTCCAAAAGCATATCTATATTTCCATTCCATGTTTAGCGGAAGTTTCTCCCAAAACATAATCATTAAACCGAGCACAAGATATATTAAAAAAAACAGTATTCCTAAAACAAGAAGAAATCGCTCTTTGAGCGATTTCTTCTGAATATTATTAAGCATATCTTTTAACATTATTCTGCAGATTGAATAGTAATAGGAAGAGAGTACAATACCCTAACTTTTTTACCATTTTGCTCGCCGGGAGTCCATTTTGGACATTTTTTAAGAACTCGAATTGCTTCTGCTCCTGTACCATAACCGATATCTCTTAAAACTTTAATATCTGTTAATGACCCGTCTTTTTCAACTACAAACGTAACGTAAACTTTACCTTTTAAACCTTCTTCTTCTGGAGTTTTGTAATTGTTTCCTACGAATTTGTAGAATTTATCAATACCTCCTGGGAAGTCTGGTTTTACTTCGATACCAGCTGTATTATATACAGTGTTATCTTCTTGTACCACCTCTGCTACTGGTCCTTTTCCAACTGGCTCATCAACAGTTAAAACTGCGTCTGGATCTCCTTTGATAGTCTCAGCACCAACTTTTTTGTCTTTTAAATCAACAATTTTTGGTGGGTCTTCAGTTACTTCTTCCGCTTTTGCAACCACAGGTTTAACGAATTTAACCTGATCCACTTTTGGTGGTGGTGGTGGTGGCGGTGGCATATTAGGCTTAACTTCCTCTTTTTTCGGAGGTAATTTTACCGCAGCCATCTTAACCTCTTTAACCTCTTCTTCTTCTGATGAGTCTGGCAACAAACTCGCAATAAGAGGAGCAGCAATAGCAGCACTAAAGATAAGAGAACCAATAACAAGTGCTTTCACAGTTGTTTTTCCGTTTGATTTTCTCAGCTCGTATGCTCCATATATCTTATTACGTCCTTCGAATACGATATCAAGCCACTGATTTTTTATAATATCTAATTTCATACTTCTTGATTTTTAAGTCGATAAAATTTAAGATTACTCTTATTTTTTATCTATCACTTTTGTTTCTTCTGGTGTAAACTCAGGAACAATCGCATACGTATCAACTCCAGTGATAGCCATTTCGTCCAAGATATCAACCAAATTACGGTAATTTGATTTTTTAGTTGGTTTAATGATCACAATGATTCCGTTTTTAGGTTTCCCTAAAGCTGCAGAATAAGCCAAAACATTTTTCTTTTGTTTTAGTAATTCTCTACGAATACCATCTTTACCATATGCAATATCTTTTGGTCCCACTTTTGGTGTTGCCAATAACCCCATATAGTAAACCATTTTATTATCGCCACCTAACATTACTGTCATAGTACGATTCTCGTCTACTTTGGTATCCTCACTTTTCTTATTTGGATCATCATCTTTATTTGGCAATGACAAATCCATCGATTGAGGTTTTGACAACGAAGTAGTTAACATAAAGAATGTAATCAATAAGAATGCCAAATCCACCATCGCTGTTAAATCGACTTTCGAATTTTGCTTTTTACTTCTTACTTTACCACCTTTACCACCACCGCCGTCGCCGGTATTTAATTCAGCCATCTTAGTGTATATTTTTTAATTAAAAGTCTCTTCCTCTCTTACCTGTAACTAAGTTAAAGGAATTGATTTTCTGATCTTGCAAAATATCCATAATTTTTCTAATTTTTGGATATTCTTCTTTAGCATCTCCTTTAATCGCAATCTGCAATTCTTTGTCATCCAAATCAATTGTAGCTCTTCTAGAAATTAGAAGCCATTCTTTTAATTGATTATCTAATGAATCCAAAGGAATTCCAGGTTGGTTTGCTTTAGTTCTGTCTGCCGCTTTCATATCAATGATTTGCTTTAGACCTGTAATTGGCACACCAAAATCATCCATAAGAGCAAATTTGGTTTTATCTTCTTCTGAAAATTCAATACCATATTTTGCACCCATTCCTTCAAGAGTTCTTTTACGAACTTCTCTTCCTTTGATGTCAAAAAATACCTTCCCTTTTCCTACTGTAATAATAGCCAAATCAGTATCTGGCAGTTTACTTATTGCAACAGAAGCAGGCATATCTACAGGCAATGCCTCAGGCACTTTAGCAGTAGCGGTCAAAATAAAGAACGTTAGCAAAAGGAACGCTACATCACACATCGCAGTCATATCTGTCGATGTAGACTTTTTTTTCATTTTTATTTTAGCCATTATCTTTTATTTTATTTTTTTGATTATTAAAAATCAAAAATTAATTATTGTCTTAAACTTCCTCTGAATTTTCTGTAAGTATTAACGATAGTAGTACCAGCCTCATCGATAGAGTAAGTTAAATCGTCAATTTTAGCAGTAAAGAAGTTGTAAGAAACAATTGCCAAGATAGAAGTAGAGATACCTGTAGCAGTGTTGATAAGTGCCTCAGAGATACCTGTTGCAAGAGCAGCTTGGTCAGGAGTACCAGCAGAAGCTAACGCACCAAACGCTTTAATCATACCAGATACAGTTCCTAATAATCCTCCTAATGTACCTAAAGATACTAAAGTAGAGATGATAGTCATGTTTTTCTCTAACATTGGCATTTCTAATGAAGTTGCCTCTTCAATTTCTTTGTGGATTACTTCTGAAGCTTCTTCGCTGTTGAATCCTTCTTTTTTAACATCTTGGTATTTTACCAAAGCAGATTTAATTGCGTTTGCAACTGAACCTTGTTGTTTGTCACATGAAGCGATAGCAGCCTCGATGTTTCCTTCTTTAATACTACCTTGAACGCTTTTCATGAATTTGTCAAGGTTAGTTTTTCCTGCAGCTTTACCGATAACAATAAATCTTTCAATAGAAAAAACAACAACCATTAAAAACATACCTAATAATACTGGTACGATGAAACCTCCTTTATATACTTGTCCTAATGTATTGATTGGATGTCCTGTTTCTGGATTACCTCCTTCGAAGTTCGCAGCATCTCCCATGATTACTTTCCAAATAAACACCCCTACTAAGATACACGCTACAATAATGATTCCTGTGATCATTCCTCCGCCATTTGAAGTGCTTTCTTTTTTAACTTTAACGTTTGCCATTTTTTTTAATTTTAATAGTTTTAAATAATTTTTATTTTTTAGTTATATTTAACTTGTAGAGGAGCAAATTTATACGTTTAGTTTAAATAAAAAAACTTTTTTTAATTTAATTGACCGAAATTTAACTTCAAATTAAAAAATATCTCATTAAATTGCCGGTATCATTTTTTAGATAAAACAAAAAAAAGGACGATAATTAGAAAAATTACAACGTTTTAGTAAATATTCAAAGATTCCTTTGATATCTTCTTAAAAAGCTGCGAATTTTTTTTTTATTAAATTTTCAATCAAAAAAAGCTTTTTCTTACTAAAAAAAACCACATAAAAAGTACCCAAAAACAAAGCAATACTCATATAACAATCTAAATTACAAATAAAAACATGAATAAAAAAGAGAATTTTATTGCAGATATAACTACAGGGTATTCTTCGAAGGGAGATAGCATTATACTTGGAGGAGCAATGCTTGACGGTGAGCCAATTGCAGAAGCACATGTCAAAATTCCTCTAAAAACTTTAAACCGACACGGACTAATTGCCGGCGCAACAGGAACAGGAAAAACCAAAACAATTCAGGTTTTTTCTGAGCAACTTTCTAATGCAGGAATTCCTGTATTAATGATGGATATTAAAGGTGATTTTAGCGGTATAGCTAAAGAAGGTAAAGAGGAAGGTTTTATCACAGAACGTCATGCTAAAATAAACATACCTTATAATGTAGCCGCATTTCCTGTCGAGTTGATGTCTTTATCAAAACAAAACGGAGTTCGTCTGCGTGCTACTGTTTCTGAGTTTGGACCTGTTTTGTTTTCAAGAATTTTAGATTTGAATGATACCCAGGCTGGCGTTGTGGCTGTTATCTTCAAATACTGCGACGATAACAAAATGCCTTTATTAGATTTAAAAGACATTAAGAAAGTAATCAATTATATTACAGAAGAAGGCAAAGATGAAATTGCTGCTAGTTATGGCAAAATCTCGACTGCCACAACTGGAACTATCCTTAGAAAGATTATAGAACTGGAACAGCAAGGCGGTGATTTGTTTTTTGGTGAATTGTCTTTTGAAACGGATGATTTAATGCGAATTGACGAAAACGGAAAAGGTTACGTTAATATCATCCGCTTGACGGATATTCAGGATAAACCTAAATTATTCTCGACTTTTATGCTAAGTCTTTTGGCTGAAATTTACCAGAAGATGCCAGAAAAAGGAGATGCAGACCAACCTGAATTGGTCATCTTTATTGACGAAGCGCATTTAATTTTTAATGAAGCTAGCAAAGCATTATTAGAGCAAATCGAAACAATTGTAAAATTAATTCGTTCTAAAGGTGTTGGGATTTATTTTGTAACACAAAACCCAATGGATGTTCCGAGTGGTGTTTTGGCTCAGTTGGGTTTAAAGATTCAGCACGCGCTTAGAGCTTTTACAGCAAATGATCGCCAGGCTATTAAAAAAACAGCAGACAACTACCCTACTTCTCCTTATTATAAGACTGATGAATTACTGACGAGTTTAGGAATTGGAGAGGCTTTGGTCACAGCACTTAACGAAAAAGGTATTCCAACTCCTCTTGTGGCCACTATGATGCGTGCACCAATGAGCCGAATGGACGTTTTGTCTCAATCTGAAATTGACGAAATAAATGGCAAATCGAAACTTGTTAAGAAATATGCTGAAGAGATTGACCGCGAAAGTGCTTTTGAAATTTTAAACAAAAAACTAACAGACGCTGCAGAAGTTGCAGCCCAGCAAGAAGAACAAGCTCCTGCTAAATCATCAAAAGCAGAACCGAGTACAACAGAAGTTGTTACAAAATCTGTTTTGAAAGTCGTAACAAGCGCTACTTTTATAAGAGGTGTTTTTGGTGTTTTGACTAAAATATTTAAGAAATAAAAAAACTAAACCATATAAGTTATATAAGTTCATTTAATTTATGCGAAACGCATTTATACTGACTTAAATAACTTATATGGTTTAAAAATTTTATCTATTTTCTAATAACTCCAGAATCTTGTTTTCTACTTCTGGACTATCCCAGATGTTTTCGATATTTTCCATTCGAAGCACTTCTTCCATAATTCCGTTTTGATAATCTCCGATTGCTAAAGCTTCGGCGTACGGACGATCACTAAAGGTAACACGGCTGTAAAGCGGAATCCATTTATCTGGATGTTTGTCTGAAAAAACTTTTTCTATTTTCTTTTGCAACAAGAATTTTTCATCTGCTGTTTTAGTGCTCATTTCTAAGAAATTTCGATACGAAAGCTCTGCAATGGCATCAGCATTTGGTTTTCTAGAGATCTGATATTCTGCAAATATTTTTTTCCAATCGTCTTGGTACTTTTCAATCATTTCACTCAAAACAGTGATATCTTCAAAACCAGCATTCATTCCTTGTCCGTAAAATGGAACAATCGCGTGACAGGCATCTCCAATCAAGGCAATTTTATTTTCGTAAGTCCACGGAAAACATTTCATGGTAACTAAAGTACTGGTAGGATTTTTAAAGAAATCATTTGCCAGTTCTGGAATTACTTCAATCGAGTCTGGGAAATTTTTCTCGAAGAAATCTTCGACCATTTTGCGGTCTGTTAATGACTCAAAAGAGTTTTCTCCTTCAAAAGGCATAAACAAAGTACAAGTAAAACTTCCGTCAAGATTTGGAAGTGCAATTAACATGTACTCGCCTCTTGGCCAAATATGAAATGAGTTTTTATCTAATTTATGTGTTCCGTCTGGATTTGCCGGAATATTTAGTTCTTTATATCCCATATTCAAAAATTCCTGCGAATAATTGAACATGCTCTGGCGCTGCATTCTGTGACGAATTCTAGAAAAAGCTCCATCGGCACCAAAAACCATATCAAATTTTCTTTCTTCCCACTCACCCCTTTCGCTTTCACCAATATGAAGTGTCGCATCGTTTAAAGTGACGTCCCAAACTTTCTGTTCGAAATGAAATTCAGCTCCAGCTTCTTCCGCTAGATCGATCATTTTTCTATTTAATTTTCCTCTTGAAATAGAATATATAGATTCGCCTTCCTGACCGTAATTCTGAAAATTTAATTTGTCTACCAAGTGAATGGCACGTTTGTCCATCGGAATTGCAATTTCTCTAACCGAATCACCAACACCAACTGCATCTAAAGCTTTCCAGCCACGGTTGGACATTGCTAAATTAATAGAACGACCAGAAAAATTTATTTTTCGGATATCTGGACTGCGATCATAAACGTGAACGCTGTGTCCAGCTTTTTTAAGATAAATTGCCAGAAGCGACCCTACAAGTCCAGAACCAACTACAGCAATTTTTAATGATGTTTGCATCGAGGGAAAATCTAATATTGGGTCGTAAAAATAACTAATAATAATACATGAGCTGTAAAATAAATGAACAAATTGTTCGTAAATAGTGATTCACAAAGATTATCCTGTTTTTTGATGTTTTACAAATATAACAAATTGTTATTTTATTAAATTTATTTACATAAATTAAACATTTAATTTCGTTATTACATTTATTCAATTAGTAAAACAGAAATCATGAATATTGAAATTTTACAATCGGAGATTATTTTAGAAAACGAGAAAGTACTTTTAATTCCATTTGAAAGCAAAAGAAATATAGAACTTAAAGAAATCATTTTTGATGATGAAATCTGGAAATACATGGGAATGTATGTTCGAAATGATCAGGATTTTGAAAACTATATCCAGAATACTTTACAACAGAAAGCGGCAGGAATTTGTTATCCCTTCCTTATTATAGACAAAGCTACAAACACAGTTGCGGGAAGCACACGGTATGGCTATTTAAATTATGCGAGTCAGAAATGCGAAATTGGATGGACTTGGTACGGAAAAGAGTTTCAAGGAACGGGATTAAACCAAGCATGCAAATTTGAATTGCTGAATTTTGGTTTCGAACAAATTCAATTTAGAAGAATACAATTTAGTGCAGATCTTGAAAATATAAAATCACAAAAAGCAATTGAAAAGCTGGGCGCTGTAAAAGAAGGTGTTTTCAGAAACAATTATGTCGATTCTGAAGGAAAAAGTAAAACTGATGTTTATTTTAGTATTATTTCGGAGGAATGGCAGGATGTAAAAGGACAGTATTTTGGCGAATTTGCTTAAGCTTTAATCTATAAAAACTGTATTTTAGTCCTCGATTAAATCATGAATTCTCATCGCAGACTAAAATGCAGTTATACTCAGAACATTACGTAACTCAAAAAACGGAAAGATTTGTCAATAAAGTTTGGTGTCTAGATAATAGCATTGGCGAAAGCTTGATTGAAAACAAACTCGTTCTTCCAAACGGATGTTTCAATCTTGCTTTTATAACTGGAAATTCTATTGATGTTCATACAAGTAAGGCAAAATATGAAATGAACGAAGGCGTTTACTTTTGCTCGCAAATGACAAACAAAGTTTTGGTAAACATACATCCAAAAACAAAAGTTACTATAATCCAGCTTCATACTTGGACGCTTTCTCTGTTTCCTAAATACGATTTGAGCAATTTTACAGATTCGATTATTAAAATTAATTCAGGTGAATTGCCTTTTAAAGTGGAGATTCAATCTGATATTGAAGTACTATTACAAACAATTAATGCTTATTTTGAAGCATTAGCAGATTCAAATCAAAATGTAATTGAAAAAATCTGTGAAATTATACGACTTCGCGAAGATGAAATTTCGATCTCAGAAATCGGAAAATTGTTGAATTCTTCGCAGCGATTACTTCAAATAAAATTTAAAACGGCGACTGGACTTACGATTAAAAAATACATTCAGATTTTAAAATTCAGAAAATCAGTCGATCAAATGCTGAATGCCGATTTAGAGAAAATGAGTTTAACCGAAATTGCACTTTATAATAAATACTTCGATCAATCGCATTTTATCAGAAAGTTTAAAGATGTGACTAAAACAACTCCTAAAATGTTCAATCCTGATTTGTATTTTCTTTCGCAAAAAAGATAAAATTTCGCTTTTATACAATTTTGGTACTTTTGATTGAAGTATTCTTGCAGAATCAATAATCATCAATCAATCATCAAAATGAAAATCATCAATCCCCTTTTGTTTCAATTAAAAACTATTTTAGCTGGAATTTTACTCTTTCAAATACAAATGATTTTTTCTCAAGAAGAAAAAACCTCTGCTTTGTATAAAACCATTATGTCAAAAGACAGTCTTTTATTTGATATTGGTTTTAATACTTGCGATATAAAACAATTCGAAAATTTATATACTGAAGATTTCGAGTTTTACCATGACAAAGACAGTGTTTCGGATAAAGCGAGATTTCTTAAGACTTTCAAAAGTGGCATTTGTTCTCCAACTAGAAAATACAATTACCGCAGGGAACTAATTCCTGGGAGTACCGAAATTTATCCATTATTTAAAAATGACATTTTATATGGCGCGATTCAAATGGGAACGCATCGCTTTTATGAAACTTCTGCTGGCAATCCTGAACAAGCAGGAAGCTTTGCCAAATTCACGCATCTTTGGCTCTTAAAAAATAAAGAGTGGAAATTGGCAAGATCGCTAAGCTACAATCATCAGATTACTAGTTCTACGGTAGGCTTACCTGATCTTTTTGACAATGATCAAGTAACGGAAAAATGGCTAAAAGAAAATAATGTTCCTGCTTTAGGAATTGGAATTATTACAGATGGAAAACTAAAACAGATTAAAGTTTTTGGCGAACTTAAAAAAGGCGTTTCAGCACCTTACAATACCATTTGGAATGTCGCTTCGTTGACAAAACCCGTGACTGCTATTACTGTTCTGAAATTAGTAAGTGCTGGAAAATGGGATTTAGACGAACCACTTTATAAATACTGGATTGATCCTGATATTGCAAAAGATCCTAATTTAAAATTACTGACCACGAGAATTGTTTTGAGTCATCAAACGGGTTTTCCAAATTGGAGATCTTTTAATGAATCTAAAAAATTAGATTTCAAATTCAAACCTGGAACACAATACCAGTATTCTGGAGAAGGTTTTGAATATCTGCGAAAGGCGCTGGAGAAAAAATTTCATAAAACATTGGATCAATTGGCTTCAGAATTAGTTTTTGAACCTTTAAAAATGACCGATTCCCAATTAATTTGGAATGATAAAATAGACCTTTCGAGATACGCCGTCAATTATGACAAAAACGGCAATGCTTATGAACCAACAAAAAATAAATCTGCAAATGCAGCAGACGATTTATTGACCACGATTGAAGATTATGGCAAATTTTTATCGAGCATCATGAACAACGAAGGATTAAGCAAAAAAGTTTCTGAAGACATGATTTCGCATCAAGTTCAGACCAAGAAGAATAAATATTTTGGTCTAGGTTTCGAAATTTACGATTTAGGAAATGGAAATTATGCTTTGTCTCATGGCGGTGCAGATCAAGGTGTCCAAACCATTTTTGTTTTGCTTCCAAAAACCAAACAAGGTTTAGTCATTTTTACCAATGTTGATGACGGTTATAAAGTTTACGAAAATATCGTGGTGCATTACTTAGGAGAAAATGGTCAGAAAATAGTTGAGATCGAAACAAAATAATTCACATAAAATTGAATATCAATACAAAACATGCTAAAGTTATTTATCCTTTTTTTATTATATATAAGTAAAGTTTTGACTGATTAATTGTGTTTAAAAATATTTGTTAGTTATGAGCATAGATCTACTTTTAAAGTAACTGGTCTGTGCTCTTACTTTTTTATATTCTGAAAAAAAATAAAAAATTTGGGTTAATCTTGAAACCAAATCGCAAATCAGTCGTCTAACATTTTAGGACATCTTTTTATTTCATTTAAGAAGTTTCAATCATCAATCAAAAACGAATTTCATTAATCTTAAACCATAATCAATCCCTTATGAAAAAATCAATCAAACTTATTGCACTTTTTGTTGCTTTTCAGCTTTCAGCACTGAGCATTTTTGCTCAAGATAAAGCGCAGCAAATCGAACAGCTTTTAAACAAGTATAACGAATACGGACAATTTAACGGTTCTGCCTTGGTAGCAGAAAACGGAAAAGTAATTTTCAAAAAAGGTTTTGGTTCTGCCAATATGGAATGGAATATTCCGAATCAAAGTGATACTAAATTTAGACTGGGATCTATCAGTAAACAATTTACTGCACTTTTAATTGTAAAACTGGCAGAAGAAGGAAAAATAAAACTAGATGTTCCTATTACAACTTATCTTCCAGATTATCCAAAAGAAAACGGTGGCAAAATCACTATTCATCATTTACTGACACATACTTCAGGTATTCCTAATTACACTAGCGCACCAAACTTTCTAAGAGACAAAGCAAAAAATCCATATACGCCTGAAGCCTTTGTAAAAACATTTTCTAGTCTATCGCTAGAATTTACTCCAGGCGAAAAATTCAATTACAGCAATTCGGGATATTTTTTATTGGGTTATATTATCGAAAAAATTACAGGAAAAACGTATGAGCAGAATTTGCAAGAAACTATTTTCACGCCTTTAAAAATGGTAAATTCGGGTTACGATCATAGTGATGTGATTATAAAAAACAGAGCTGCTGGTTATGAAAAAGAAGGCAAAAAAATTGTTAATGCCTCTTATATTGACATGAGCATTCCTTATGCTGCAGGATCTTTATACTCTACTGTAGAGGATTTGTATTTATGGGATCAGGCACTTTATACCAATAAACTGCTTTCTGAAAAATCGATGGAATCTTTATTCAAACCTTATATTAAAGCGTGGAATGGTTTTTACGGATACGGATGGTCAACTTATGAGGTTCCAAACGGAGACAGCAAATTAACTGTTATTGAACATGGTGGCGGTATCAACGGATTTAATACTGTTATCTCTCGCATTCCAAAAGATAAAATTCTTATCGTTTTATTGAACAACACCGGCGGAACTGTTTTAGGAGAAATGAACACGGCAATTCGCAATATTTTATACAATCAGCCTTTTAATCAGCCCAAAAAATCTCTGGCTCTTGATTTATTAGATGTTTATAATGAAAAAGGAGTTATTGCAGGAACAGATACTTATAAAAAACTAAAAAATGATCCAACTTATGCCATTAAAGAAGGCGACATGAACAGAGTTGGATATCAATTATTGCAAACTGGAAAAAAGAAAGAAGCCATTGAAGTTTTCAAAATTAATGTTGAGACTTTCCCAAAATCTGGAAATGCTTATGATAGTTTAGGTGAAGCATATTTGGCTGACGGAGACAAAAAACTAGCAATGGTCAACTATAAAAAATCTGTTGAATTGGATCCTACAAATGAAGGTGGAAAAAAAGTTCTAGAAGAGCTTTCTAAAAAATAAAGGCAAATAATTGTAAATTAATTTCTTAAAAAAACGACTCCGATAAAATAGCTCTAACAGTTATTTTATCGGAGTTTTTGTTACAACTTGGGACATTCAAATTCGGTCAATTATTTTTTAAAAATACTATTTTAGCCTCACCCAAAATAATTGAATAACCTATGAAAAATTTGAAAAACAATCGTTTTCTAACTGTCTTGCTATGTCTTTTTATTTCTTCTAAATCTTTATCACAAAGCAATCAGCCATTAATGCCTAGCCAGCAGCATAAAATTATAATCGATAAAATTGTTGAAGCTACTCATTACAAAAACTACGTAATTGATTTCTGTCTCTCAAAAATAAATGAAGCTTCGGCAAAAGAAGGCTGGAATGACCAAAAGGCAATGGAAGTTACCCAAAGCATTAACTACAAAAACTTTAGAGATGCGATCTACAACAGTTTTGTAGTGTTTGACGAAGTTGAATTGGAAACTTTATTAAAAGCCTACGAAAAAGATCCTGCCTATCAAACACAAAATGTCATGACCAACAATAGGGTTCTGATTAATAATCTGAACATTTTTGCGAATGATATTGTTCTTGGGAAATATATTTCTAAGTAAGGTTCTGAGGTTCTGAGGTTCTGAGGTTCTTAACCTTTGTCAAAGTTTTAAACTTTGACAAAGGCTGTAACTTCAAACCTCAAACATGAAACCTCAAACAAAAAATCTACTTCTTAGGTTTTAAAATCAGTTTGGTTGATGTTTTTATGATTTCGTCTTTGTTTAATTTCATTTTTCTGAACTTTCCTGCGTTGTACATTTCGGCTTGATCGTCGTAATGTTTGCTAAACGGATTTCCAGATTGGCCAGTTGGCAAAATACTCCAGCTGTTTTCTACATCTGAAAAATCGACAATTCTTCTTGTTGAAGGTCCGCCTTTGGTATAATATTTACCTTCATCGTTAAATCCGAAGAATAAATTATTGATGACTTCATTTGAACCTGGAGAATTAAATGGCCCAACATTAAACAATCCGCGAAGCGCTTTGACTTTTCCTAATGGATGTTCGTGTTCTACGGTATGCACTTTTCCCCAATTCCATTCTGAAATATTTTCACCTAGCTGATTCTGCAGAGCAACAACAGCATCATGAAAAGATTTTGAAACAACGTCTGTTCTGGTTTCTTTTATATTTTTTGTTTTGATGTTATCCCACCAAACCGAATTTTCATTTTTTATCTGATTGGCGATTACTTGTTTTCCAAGAGAAATTCCCAAAAATAAATTGAAATTATCTTTTCCCATTTCGTCTTCAAATGTATTTTTCAAATACAAATAAATCCATTTATTGTAAATCGTTGTCGCGACATCTTCAATATTTGTGGTTCCTTTCCAAGATTTTAAAGCATTTATAACTTCCTTTTCTTTGTTAGAAAGCGGTTTATTATCTAAACTTGCAATTAAGTTTTTAGTCGTTTCAACAGCAACATCAGAAGTATTATCATAAATCATTTTACTAATGCCTTCTTTGTCCCAATCTGATTTTGCATTTAAAATTCCAGAAATTCTTTTAGCGCGATCTTCAGGCAAATAATATCCTGGATATAAATAACCGTTATCTATAGCTTCCGGCTGATTATTTGCCGAATAAACATATCCCCATTCTGGATTTTCTGCTGATGGGTTTTCTTCAAAATCTAAAAACTTCGTAATATCATCTTTTCCACTTGAACCGTCCAAAATCAAATGCGTATTAACACCTTCATTATGTCGGTACAATTTCCCGCTCGCCCACCAAGCAACATTTCCTTTAGCATCGCCATACATAACATTTAATCCTGGCGCTGCAATTAAAGAAACTGCCTTTTTAAACTCGGTTGTGTTTTTAGCATGTGAAAGTCCGTAGGCCGCGTCTAAAATCTGAATTGGCTCTCTCGTGTACGTCCAAGACATAGCAATAGGATTCTTCTTTCCTAAAAGATCTATAAAATCATTCATAACTGGTCCGTGACGAGTAATCTTTACCTCCAAAACAACATCTGATGAATCTTTTACTTTAATCGTTTTTCTTCTGATTTTGTATTTACTGAAACCTGTTGGTGTTTGATACTGAGAAGCATCATCTGCTTTATTTTTTTCTTGGTAAAAATCGATATCATCATTTTCAAACATCGTTAAACCATAAGCATAATCCCTGTTGTGTGCCAAAAGCGGAAACGGAGTTCCAGCCAAATAACATCCGTACAATTCATGCTTTGGTGTTACAATATGCGCTTCATACCAAGTTGCAGGCTGCGAAAATCCAATATGCGGATCATTAGCAAAAATAACTTTTCCTGTTTTTGATTTATGTGGCCCAACAACCCAGCTATTGCTTCCAACAAATGGAGGAATTGGAGATTGATCCAACATAGCAGTTATAGATTTTGAAATCTCGGTATACTCTTCTGTTTTCTCTTTAGAAATTCTAATTTTTGTATTATTAAATTCGCCTTCAATACCTAAATCTTTAAGATAAGTGGCACCGTATTTATTTTTAATATCGGTCAATAACGGATCTGTTTTCTGCGCCATGGCAAAACTAAAAGACATATATCCAAAAATATTATAAACGTCTTTTATGGTAAATTTTTGTTTTTTTACACCAACCAGTGTAAATTCTATCGGCGTCACCCCTTCTTCTAAATATTGATTAATTCCATCCAAATAGGCATGTGTCAGTTTATAACTTTCGCTGTTTTTATCCAATTTTGCAATGGCTTTTGCCGAAGCTTCTTCGATTCCGATTCCAGCAAAAAACTTATCATTTTTAAGCGCTACACCGCCAAAAAGTTCAGATAAACGTCCTGGAGCAATTCGACGTAACAATTCCATTTGCCATAATCTTTCCTGCGCATGTACATAACCAAGTGCAGTCATAGCATCTTTTTCAGAATCGGCATAAATATGAGGCACTCCAAAATCATCAAAATAAACTGTGGTTTCTTTCTCGAGATTATTCAATTGTATAGAACCTTCATATTTCGGTTTTAGATGAAAAATGTAAGCGCATAAACCAATCGCAAGAATTACAATAAGAACCAATAATGTCAACAGGATTTTTTTAATTATTCTCATATTTTAAAAAAGGATGAAATTCGTAATAATGTAACTTTTCTTAAAAATCTTATAAGAGACAACAGTCTTTAAAAGTCTAAATTTATGTATTTAAAATTAATCCTATAAATGTCAGTATATAAAAAAATAGCGATTGTTGTAATTTCTCTTCTTGCACTTGTAATTATTGCCAATATTGGGTTGAATTATTGGATTAAAAAACAGCTTCCCATCATCATTCACGAAAAAAATAAAACCGCATATAATATCAATTACGAAAAAATTGAAGTCTCTCTTTTTTCTAGAAATATCAACGCACAGACTTTATTGGTTAGTCCTAAAAATGCACCGAAAGACAGCAAAAATGGACTTTTTTCTAAAATTGAATCCATTACGATCAAACATTTTAATATTTGGGATTTGGCGTTTCGAGATATTATTCAGGCAGAAAGTATCATTATCAATAAACCGCGAATCATTTTATACAAAAAAGGCGAAAAACTCATCAATAATAGCAAAAGCATTGAAAAAGAAATTATTGATCCGTTTCGAAAAATTATTGCAGTTTCCAATATTTACCTCAACGACGGATCGGTTGATGTGGTCTCTTTAGATACAGATAAACCTATTTTTAGCATAAAAAAAATACTTTTAAAACTGGAAGGAATTTTAATTACCGATGCAACTTTAAAAGAAAAAATTCCGATTCAATATAAAAAATATGCTCTCGTTTGCGACAGTTTATTTTACAGACCAAATGGTTTTTATTACATCAATATTGGAAAAATAAGCACCGAAAAGAATTTTTTAAAGATTAATAATTTCTCTAATCTGCCTCAATTTGAGCGTAGAGAATTTTTAAAGCGTCTTGAAAAAGAAAAGGACATTTACAATTTAAAATTTGATTCGGCTCAAGTCGCAAAAATGGACTGGGGTTTCAGAAATAATCAGTTTTATTTCAAAGCAAATTCGCTGATTATCCACCATTTTGATGCTAATATTTACCGCGGAAAAATGCTGAAAGACGATCCAAGCAAAAAATATCTTTATAATCATTTATTGCGAAATCTGAAATTTCCGCTTCAAGTTGACACATTACAAGTTTTAAAATCGAAATTGGTTTATGAAGAAGAACTTGATTTTGCCAAAGGTCCCGGAGTTTTAACTTTCGATAAATTCAATCTGCAAGCAACTAATTTAAGAAGTGGTTTTGGTCTGAAAAAAACGGACGATGTAAAAATCAAAGTCAAATGTATTTTTATGAAAAATTCTCCGCTTGATGTCGATTGGCGTTTTAATGTTCTGGACAAAAGCGACGGATTTCATATTCAGGGCGTGATTTCAAATTTTGATGTTGGAGCTATGACTAGATTCACTAAACCCTACATCAACAGTACTTTTACCGGAACTTTCAATAAATACCGTTTTAATTTTTATGGAAATGATAATGGATCGAAAGGAAATGCCTCTTTAGATTATGAAGATCTGAAAGTCAAATTATACCAAAAGAAAAATCCTGAAAAAGAAGCCAAACTCAAAACAGCAGTTGCTAATTTACTAGTCAAAAACGATTCGAAAGAAAAGCCCAAAACCGCCGAAGTCGAAGTCGAAAGGCTTCAAGATAGATCGTTCTACAATCTTTTGTGGAGAAGCATTGCAGAATCCTTGAAGAAGATTTTGATTTAGTTTTTTTCTGCCACGAATTCACGAATTTAATTTAAAACAATTTGTGAATTCGTGGCAGAAAAACTTTCTCAACAATTTACAAACCTGACAATTATCAGGTTTTAGAAAATTCCTTTTTTCAATATTTGTCTCTATTTTAATCCGAATACAAATGACAAAAAATAATCTGCATACTTTTCATATTCCAGTAATGGGACTTGCTTATACCATAGACAGTCCGATTCGAGTAGCGCAGTACGGAATTTCATCTGTTGTTGCTTTAGCAGACGATGATCTGATTGAAAAGATGCGTAATTTTTACAGCACAAAATTCAACATTCCTTACGAAGAAATCACTCAAAAATTTCACGACTACCGCGCTGAAAGAATTACCTCTTATTTAAATTTAGTCGATAAAATTGTAAAAGAGAAATTCGAAAACTTCAAAACAGAATTGACAGAAAGCAAAACGGCTTTAGAAAATTTCATGTCAATGCTGCCGAATACTTCTGATATTAAAAAGGGATTTCAGGCTTTATTGGATGACGGAATTGCTTTTAAAGAAAACATTCAAAATTACATTGAATCGCATCTTTTTCCAGGAGAAATCGATGTGAATATCATGACGAAATTAGACAAAGATAATTTTGTCAAAAACGAACAACTTCCAGTTGAGTTTAATGACGCACACGCAGCTTTAAGAGGTTTTGCTAAAAGTAACTTGGAATCTTCTGTAGTTCTTTCTGCTGGAATGAATCCAAGGTTGTTTGGTTATTTCGAAAACTTCAAAGATTTTTTTCCGAATGAAAATAACGAACTAAAAAAGAAAATCATTTTAAAAGTAAGTGATTTTAGATCGGCAATGATTCAAGGAAATTTCTTGGCGAAAAAAGGACTTTGGGTTTCAGAATACAGAATTGAATCTGGATTAAACTGCGGCGGACATGCCTTTGCAACTGATGGGCTCTTATTAGGGACCATTTTAGAGGAATTCAAGCAGAAAAAAGATCAATTGATACAATCTGCCCACGAATTAATGATTAAAGCTTTACAGGCAAAAAATCAGCCTATTCCTGAAAATCCTTTAGAATTAAAAATTACGGTTCAAGGCGGTGTTGGAACTGCTGCAGAACATGAATTTTTATTGGACGAATATAAAGTTGATTCTGTAGGTTGGGGTTCGCCATTCTTATTAGTTCCCGAAGCAACATCTGTCGATAAAGAAACTCGCAATTTGTTGATGAAAGCCAAAGAAGATGATTTTTACTTAAGCAATATTTCTCCTTTGGGAGTTCCTTTTAACACTTTGAAAGGAACTACAAATGAATTTTTAAAGCAAAAACGCATTCATGAAAATAAAGCAGGAAGTTCTTGTCCGAAGAAATTTCTAGCTTTAAGCAAAGAATATGATCCACACGGAATTTGCACAGCTTCAAAAAAATATCAGGATATTAAACTGGAAGAATTAGAAGCAAAAAAAGATTCGATATCTAATGACGAATTTGAGAAGAGTAAAATCAAAATCACCGAAAAATCATGTTTATGTGTTGGTTTGGCCAATGCTTCTTATCTAGAAAACGATATTAAAATAAAAGGTCAGGCTCAAGGCGTTGTAATTTGTCCAGGCCCGAACTTAGCTTATTTTGATCAAGAAGTTTCTTTAAAAGAAATGATCCAGCATATTTATCAAGGCAAATCGGTTATTAGAACAGACCGCCCGAACTTATTTATAAAAGAGCTTAAAATGTATGTTGAATATTTTAGAAATGAGCTTCAGTCTATTTCTGGAGAACTTACAACAGCTCAGCTTAAAAAATGGACTACTTTTAAATCTAATCTGTTAGATGGAATTGAGTATTATAAAAATTTATTTGAATCGACGTCAGTCTTTAAGGGTCATCTTGATCAACTCGATTCTTGTAAATCAGAATTAGTTGGTATTAAAATTCCCGTTTCAGAGTTGGTTTAAAATTGAAAACCCCAAATTAAATTTTAATTTGGGGTTTGTTTTTATTTATAGAATAATTATTCCTTCTTCTTATTTTTACTATCAATAACAGCACCTGTTCCAGTTCCTAATGCAGCTCCGGCTAAACCGCCAATAATGGCACCTTCGCCTTTTTTCTTACTGACAATTGCTCCTGTTGCGGCACCTACTCCAGCACCAATTACAGCTCCTTTAGCAGTTGCGCTCCAACCTTTCTTTTTAGCTGGTGCAGCTGTCGTTGTTGCGTCTTGCTGATGCACTACGACAACTTTCTCTTTTTGAGCTTCGATCTTTTCCTCGTTTAATTTCGCCATTTCAGTCTTCATCGAATCGATAACACGCTGTTTGTTAATCTCAACTTTCATTGAATCAATGCTGGCTTGCTTGGCTTTATTTACATCTTCTTTGCTCTGATTTTGGCAAGAAGCTAAAAATATCACGGTTAATAAAATATATAAGCCTTTCATGATTGTAAGTTTTAAAAAATTATACATTACAAAGTTCTTAATATCTGCTATAATAATTATTACAGAATTTTTTAGAAAGTTTATAAGATTTGAAGTTTTTGATGTTTCTCGCTGCGTTTTATTTTTCAAGCTGAATGAAAATAATCTCGCAATCCCGATAGCTATCGGGAACGAAGACGGAAAATTTTTAATCTTTTAAATTTAATAGCGTTCAGCTTTAGCTGGATGAAAAAGTGATTAAAAAAAAAAGCTTTAGCCAAACTGCACTAGTTTGGCTAAAGCCCCATTAACTTCATCTTTAATACCTCCAGCTTAAGCAGGAGGCAATTCAAAAAAAATCTTTTTAATCCTTTTAATCTGTGGCAAAAAAACTTTACGCCTTCGTTCCCGATAGCTATCGGGATTGCGAGATTAATAAACCCTTACTTTCCTAAAATTCCTTTTTTCAGAATTTGTCCAAAGTCATACATATCTTCATAAGAGCAATATAACGGAACTGGTGCTAGACGAATAACGTTTGGTTCACGCCAATCTGTGATTACCCCATTTTTCATTAAATAATCAAACAATGCTCTTCCTTCTCCGTGAAGGAAAACAGACAATTGTGAAGCTCTTTCTTCTGGATTTGAAGGCGTGATGATTTCAAAAGTACTTTCTACTTCCTTATCGATTTCATGAAGAATAAATTCCAGATAAGAAGTAATATGGTCACGTTTTTTAATTAAAGCATCCATTCCAACTTCAGCAAACATTTCTACTGAAGCTAAATATGGTGCTAGAGAAAGAACCGGAAGATTACTAATCTGCCATCCGTCTGCACCGTGAACTGGATCAAAGTTTGGTTCCATTTTAAAGCGACGTTCTTTGTTATGTCCCCACCATCCCGCAAATCTTGGCAAGTCTGAATTATGATGTTTTTCGTGAACAAAACAACCCGAAGCATTTCCTGGACCCGAATTCATATATTTATAACTGCACCAAGCGGCAAAATCTACATTCCAATCGTGAAGTTCTAGTTTAATATTTCCAGCAGCGTGAGCCAAATCCCACCCTACTTTTGCTCCTGCTTTTTGTCCTGCAGCTGTAATGGTTTTAATATCAAAAACTTGTCCGGTATAATAATTTACTCCTCCAATTAATACCAAAGCCAGTTCGTCGCCAACTTCTTCAATCTTAGCCAAAACATCTTCTAAACGAATATTATGTTCTCCTTCTCTGCGTTTAATTTCGACAATTGCATCTTCTGGTTTGTATCCGTGAAAATTCACCTGACTTTGAAACATATATTGATCTGATGGAAAAGCTTTTTCTTCGCAGATAATTTTATAGCGTGTTTTAGTCGGCTGATAAAAAGAAACCATCAGCAAATGAAGATTCACTGTCAAAGTATTCATAACCGTAACTTCAGACGGAAGCGCGCCAACAATTTTACTCAATGGCTCAGCAAATCTTTCTTGATAATCCCACCAAGGTTTTTCAGCATAAAAATGACCTTCGACAGCAAGTTCTGCCCAATCATTCATTACTTCATCAATATAAGCTTTGGTGCGTTTTGGCTGTAATCCTAGAGAATTTCCTGTGAAATAAATTACTCGTTTATCATTTACTTTAGGAAAAATAAATTGTTCTTGATAATGATTTAATGCGTCTTTCGAATCTAGCTCTCGTGCAAATTCGCGTGTATTTTGAAAAGTCATTGTGTTTTTGTTTTGGATGCTAAAATAACAAAAATTGTTTGTTTTGTTTCAGGTTTAAGGTTTCAAGTTGAATTGCTTTGTGTTTTTTAACCGCAAAGAGCGCAAAGGATTTTTTATCAAGGCTATTGGTTACAAACGCTAAGTTCGCAAAGCTTTGCGTTCTTTTGCATTTGGCAAGCATAGACTCAGTAAAAAGCCCTTGTGCTCTTTGTTATTTAACCGCAAAGTTCGCAAGGCTTTTTTATCAAGGCTAACGTTTATAAACGCTAAGTTCGCAAAGCTTTGCGTTCTTTTGTTTATGGTAAACATATACTGAGCAAAAAAACTTTGCGCTCTTTGCGTTTAAAATTTCTCAACGAATGTCAAACTTGAAACCTGAAACTTGAAACAAATAAAAAACCCGACAGCTTCTTAAAAACTGTCGGGTCTTCTTTATATTATAAATTCTAATTAAAGAATTAACATCGCGTCTCCGTAAGAATAGAATTTGTATCCTTCTTTGATTGCTTCGTCGTATGCTTTTTTCATTAAATCGTGTCCACAGAAAGCAGAAATCATCATTAATAATGTTGATTTTGGTGTGTGGAAGTTAGTAATCATACAGTTTGCAATACTGAAATCGTGAGGAGGGAAAATAAATTTATTTGTCCATCCTTCATAAGGATTCAAAGTATTTGCAGAAGAAACAGAACTTTCAATTGCACGCATAGAAGTTGTTCCTACAGCACATATACGTTTTTTCTTTGCTTTTCCTTCATTAACAATATCGCAAGCTTCTTGAGTAATGATTAATTCCTCAGAGTCCATTTTGTGTTTAGATAAATCTTCAACCTCAACTGGGTTAAAAGTTCCTAAACCAACGTGTAAAGTTACCTCAGCAAAGTTTACTCCTTTGATTTCTAATTTCTTCAAAAGGTGTTTTGAGAAGTGTAAACCCGCAGTTGGTGCAGCTACAGCTCCTTCTTCTTTTGCATAGATTGTTTGGTATCTTTCAGCATCTTCAGCAGTTACTTCTCTGTTGATGTATTTAGGAATTGGAGTTTCTCCAAGTTCAGTCAATTTATTTCTGAATTCTTCATAAGAACCATCGTATAAGAAACGTAATGTTCTACCACGAGAAGTTGTATTGTCAATTACCTCAGCAACTAACGAATCGTCATCACCAAAATAAAGTTTGTTACCAATACGGATTTTTCTAGCTGGATCAACTAAAACATCCCAAAGGCGTTGCTCCGAATTTAATTCTCTTAATAAGAAAACCTCAATTCTCGCTCCCGTTTTTTCTTTGTTTCCGTACAAACGCGCAGGGAAAACTTTTGTATTGTTAAGAATTAAAACGTCTCCGTCATCAAAATAATTGATAACATCTTTAAACATTTTATGTTCGATAGTGTTTTTTTTACGGTCAATTACCATTAAACGAGATTCATCTCTGTTTTCTGCTGGAAATTCAGCCAAAAGTTCTTTCGGTAAATTGAAATTGAAGTGTGATAATTTCATATTTGAGTTGTTGATTTTAGAGTGTAGCTTTTAGATTTGTTTATCTAAAAATTTAAATCGGTTGCAAATATACGATTGTGAGATAGGCGTTGTCAAGTGTTTTGATGTTTATTTTCAAAAGTCCTTGATTTACTGCACTTTCAGATTGACTTAAAAAGCTATTCTTTAAGTCAATTTTAACTTTTTAGAACCATATAAGGAATATAAGTTCATTTAAAGCAAACCTATAATTTGGCTAAAGCCGAAAAAACATCTATGAAAACCTCAGTTAAAGCTAAAGGCAATTCATTTACGAAAAAAATTATCTAAAATTCAACCATAAAAAAGCCTCTGGTTTTAACCAGAGGCTATGTTTTATTGAGCTTTAATTTAAATGAACTTATATTCCTTATATGGTTCAAAAATTACAATTCTGAGATTTGAAAGTTCAAGGCTTTTAAATCATTCCAAAAATCTGGATATGATTTAGAAACTACTTCGGCATCATCAATAATAATTGGAACTTTTATTGCCAAAGGCGCAAAAGCCATTGCCATACGGTGATCATTATAAGTTGCAATGTGAATATCGTGTTTTATATTATCAGACTTTACTAAAGTTAAACTGTCATTAGTAACAGAAATATTTGCTCCTAATTTAGTCAGTTCTATTTTCAAAGCTTCTAGTCGGTCTGTTTCTTTAATTTTTAAAGTGTGAAGACCTGTTAAATGGCATCCAATTCCTAAACCTAAACAAGTTACTACGATTGTCTGAGCAATATCTGGCGTATTGTTTAATTCAAAATTTACATCTTGATAATTAAATCCTTCCACTTTCTCTAAAGTCATTTTATTGTTTTGGAAAGTCGTTTTCACACCCATTTTTTCGTAAAGAGAAACTAATTCTGAATCTCCTTGAAGGCTGTTTTCTTTATAACTGCTTAATGTGATTTTTGCAGCATCAGATAAAGCTACAAGACTAAAGAAGTAAGAAGCCGAACTCCAGTCAGATTCTACAACCATTTCTTTTGATTCAACAGTTTCTTTTGGATAAACTTTGATTACGTTTCCTTCAAAACTTGTTTTAATATCTAAATCATTAAGAAGAGCCAAAGTCATTTTGATATACGGAATCGAAGTAATTTCTCCTTCTAAGGTCAGTTCTAAACCGTTGTCTAATTTTGAAGCCACTAATAAAAGTGCCGAAATATATTGGCTGCTCACATTTGCTGCCAAGTTTACTTTTGAAGCCGTAACTTTTTTCCCTTTAATTCGAATTGGCGGGTATCCTTCTTCTTTTTCATAAGAAATCTCAACTCCTAATTGTCTTAAAGTATCAACTAAAATTTTGATTGGACGCTCCTGCATTCTGCTTGAGCCTGTCAAGACAACTTCTCTTCCTTCGTTAACCGAAAAATAAGCAGTAAGAAAACGCATTGCTGTTCCCGCGTGGTGAATGTCTACAATTTCGTCATTTCCTGCTAAAGCTTTCTGCATTACTTCGCTGTCGTCTGAATTTGAAGTATTGGCTAAAGTAATATTTGGAAATAATGCTTTTAATAACAATAAACGGTTCGTTTCACTTTTAGAACCTGTGATATTTAGTTGCGAATCATCAATGGTGAATGGTGAATTCGTCGTTAATTTTAAATTCATGATATTAGTTATGAGTTGCAAATTATGAGTAACATAATCCAAGCGCGCAATTTACCACTCCTCGCTCGTAAATCAAAATTCACACTGAAATTTCACAATTATTTCAATTTATCGTTGTTTTTGTGACGATCTTTATCTCTAACCGATTTTAAGTCCATTTTTTTATCAAAAGCCGCTTGTAAATCTATTCCTGTCTGATTTGCCAAACACAGCACAACAAAAACAACATCTGCTAATTCTTCTCCTAAATCTTTGTTTTTGTCGCTTTCTTTTTCAGATTGTTCGCCATAGCGGCGTGCAATAATTCTGGCAACCTCTCCAACTTCTTCGGTTAGCTGTGCCATATTGGTCAACTCGTTAAAGTAACGAACGCCGTGTTCTTTTATCCAAGTATCAACATCTAGCTGTGCATTTTTCAAATCCATCTTCTATATTTTTTTAAGAATTATTTTTTCATTTTGGCTTACGATCATTTTCTGAAAAAACTCTTTTATCATTCCGTACTCCTCAGCTGCAAAAATACTATTGTTGATTTCTTTTTGACTTACAATTTGAATTTTGTTTTCAGTAACTGAAAAATTTAAGATAAAAGACATCTGTTTGTCTTCTGAAGTTATCTTTACTGGTTTTGGTATAGATTCTACAACATATCCTTCTGGAATCTGAATACTAAAATTATACTTTTCCATGTTTTTATATCCGAAATAAACAGGCATTTGTCTTCTTTCCTGATTGAAAGGGTTTTTGCTTCGGGTAAAAAACAACAATGGATTGACAAAAATCTTTCCCTGAATAATATCTGAACGACTGCCCGAAGAAAAAGAAAAAGTTTCAATAACAGACTGATCTAAATTTGATTTCTGATTTTCTATTTTATAATTTGAAATATTCAAACCTCCTAAATTATTTTCAAATTTTTCAAGATAAGCGTCTTCCGTTTTGGCTTTGTTTTCTTCTCTGAAACTGTATGCATCATATTCTGTTCGCTGCACTCTACCTTGACCATTCATTTTTCCGTCAGGGTCAATTTTGACTATAAGGCTGTAAATTTCTTTCGACTGTATTGCTGGATCCAATTCAATTTCTTGAGAATTTCCATCTTTCATAATTAATCTTCCCTTCCAATTTAAAACATTTAATGGTAAAATGTTAGGAGCTGTAAGCTTTCGAGATGCATCTAAAAGAATTCTTTTACCGTCAATTTCGGCTGCTGCTATAACGTAATTGAATCCTGTTCTTGTAGGATAAACTGGAAGTCCATTTTGGATTGTACTTACTAAAACCGGATTCGCTTCTATACCAGCCGCGCGAAGCATATTTATCAGAATAAAATTGATTTCTGCAACATTTCCTGTTTGTTCTTTATAAGCTTTTGCGACGCCTTTTTCTGTATAACAACTATTAATTTCATTCCAATTCATTCGATTTTTAACGTAAGTAAAAATCAGATTTAATCTTTCATTTTTATCTTCTACATTAGACAATAATTTATTCAGATCATCTGTAAATAATGTAATTTCATTAAGCTGCTTACCAAAACTTTCGTCTTTAAAAATAGTTTTGGCGACACCTTCCCAAGTTAAACTGTAATCTTTTACAGGCTGATCAGGAAGACGAACCCTTTCAAGCTCTTGCTGAATGCTTCCGCGATAATTTTCGAGATTATTAATATATGGTTCTTCTTTTAATGCTGGAACATCTTTTCCTGTATAAAAAGTTTCAATTTGTTTATAGCTAAATGAGTTTGTCTGATTATAAGCGTTATCAAAATTCTGACTGGCATTTGTAAATTTAGATTCCGTTTCAAGCGGAATTCCTCCGATCAAAAGCGGTTTATAGATATAAAACTCTGGAATCTGTGTTTTATAATAAAAATAGTTAACTGGAATATCAAACTGAATATCGAAATCTGGAAATTTTATAAGGTTTTCAGATCTTAAAACATATTTGTATTCAATAATAGAACCCTCTTTCACATTTGGCAGAGTGATCGTTTTTTCTTTCCAATACTTATTAATCTTAGTTTTAAATTCTCCCTGATTATTTAGTTTTGTTTTTACAATATTTCCGTTCTCTAAATTATAGGTCATTGCTTCCGAAAATTCTAAACGATCCTCGTTTAACTTTTCATAACCAATATAAAAACGCACTTTCTGATCGGCCCAACTTAAACCTTCTTTCTTATAAATTTTAATTTTTACCTCGCAGACATGATTGGCATAAAATCCAACATCTTTGTTGTAGCCAAAATAAGTCCTTCCTTTTTTAAACAAGATAGCAGCGGGTGCGCTGCTATCTTTAGGATGGACTTTCTCATTTAATTCTGCAATCGTTACTTTGCCCAATTCATAATTTTGAGCTTGAATGGTAATTGTACTCCAAAAAAAGGCGATAAAAATTAGGAGAAATTTTGGCATAATATTTTAGATACGTTTTAAAACTATTTTTTCAGTCTGTTTTGCAATCATTTCTTTATAGTAATCTTTAAGAACCCCATATTGTTCTCTGGATACTATAGGAGAATTAATTTGGTTTGATACTAATAACTGCAGCATATTATCCTTAACCGCAATATTATATCTAAAAACTCCAAGACCTTCCTCCATTGACAATACGCCTGCAAGAGGAACTGTTTCTAAAGCAAATCCCTCGGGAATTCTTATACTAATAGTGTATTTTTCTACAAAAGGGAATCCAAAATCTACAGGATATTCTCTTGTTTCCTGTTTAAAAGGGTTTTCTGTATTAGTAAAAAAAAGCATTGGTTTAATGTATATTTTATCTCCAATTAACTCACACAAATTGGTACTCGCAAATGAAAAGCTTTCTACAGCGGGCAATAAGATATCTTTTTGATTTAAACGACTGTATTCGGTTATTTCGATTTTACCGTATTTGTTTTCAAGATCGTCGATATAAACATCTTCTTTAACGTTTTCAAAATTATTTCTAGACTCCATTCCTTTGTGTTCGGTATACTGACGTCTTACTTTTCCATTTATTCTATCTCCAGATTCAATTGTATAATCGATCGAAATATTATCTACTGCAAATTTTTTAGGGACTAAGTCAATGCTTTCTGAGGTTCCATTTTTACGAATTAATCTTCCTAACCAATTTAAATCTCTCAAAGGAAGTACATTTGGAGCTGAAAACGGATCTGTTGCATCGAGTAATATCATTTCACCTCCTGTTTCAACAGCTGCAATTACATAATTAAAAGCAGTCAAATTAGGGAAAAAAGCAATTCCGTTGGAACGCGTACTAATCAAAACAGGATTTGCGGTAAGTCCCGCACTTCTAAGCATTGCTGTGAGCATCAAATTAACATCTGCGCAATTTCCTATTTTTTCTTTGTATGCTTTTCGGACACCTTTTTCGCATGAATATCCCGTATGATTATTCCATTTTACGTTTGATTTCACATGCTCTAAAATCGCTGCAATTTTGGCTGTAACGGTAGTCTTACCTTCCAATACTATTTTAAGATCATCTTCAAAATACCCTGATTTGTTTAATTCCTGCCCAAAAGAATCGAAATCATAAATGGTTTTAGCAACACTTGTCCAATCTGATGAAAATGTTTTAGACAACTGTCCAGGAACAGCAATCCTTTCTAACTCAAAAGAAATCCCTGTTCTATAGTTGTCAATATTATTTACATAAGCTTCTTCTCTTATTGCTGGGAGATTTTGAAAAACATAGCTTGTTTCTGTAGCGACATAATTATACGTATTGGCAATTTTTGAATTTATTTTAGGAGGAAAAAAACCTTTAAGATTTCTTTTAAATACAAAGGCATCTGGGAAAATTGTTTTAAATTCAGAATAATTAACAGGAATGTTTTCTTGAAAATTGAAATTATAAGTACTTAAAAATCCTCCTTCTTCTGTGTACTGATATTCAATAATAGAACCTTCTTTTACTTCTGGAAAAGCTATTTTTTTAATCCAGTAATTATTATTCGTTTTTTCAACAAATTCGTTTTCAGGCTTTAACTTTGTCTTTACAATCTTTCCGTCTACTAAATTGTATGTAAATGCACTGACAATATTTACATAATTTGTTTTTCCAGCTGCGAAATAAATCTGGATATTTGACAGATTATATCCTTCGCCCTTATAAATTTTAATTTTTTTTGCGGTAGTCTTTTGAGAATTTCCATTCATATGAAGATCTATTGTAACATTGCTATACAAAACAGCAGCAACAGAAGCAGAATCTTTAGGATATTTTTTTTCTTCCAGCTGTGCTATTGTAACATTTCCCAAAGAGTTATTTTGTGCATTGCCTTTCAGAAATGCACAAAACAAAAGAATCGAAATCAAGAGCCTCACCATAATCTAAATACGTTTTAAAACGATTTTTTCTGTTTCTTTGGCTATCATTGTTTTATAATATTCCTTTAGCATTTCGTACTTTTCGGCAGAAACAATAGCCTCATTTATCTGATGTAAGATAGCCAATTGTAAAGTATCTCCATTGGCTATAATATTAAATTTAAAAGCCCCAAGATTATCTTCCATAGATACAACAGCTGGAGCTGGCAATGTTTCTACTGCAAAACCTTCTGGGATTTTAATCGTAATATTATACTTATCTGCAAAAGGATAGCTAAAATCAACTGGATATTCTCGCGTTTCTTGTTTAAAAGGGTTTTTATCGTTGGTAAAAAACAACATCGGACTTACATATATTTTATCGCCAATTAGTTCGCATAAATTATTTCCTTTAAAAGAATAAGTTTCTATTATAGGAAGAAGTATATCTTTTTCATTAGTTCTAGAGTAGTCACTAATTTCTATTTTATTATTTTGGTTTTCTAGCTTCTCTAAATATTCTTCTTCTTTTAAACTTTCAATATTACTTCGGGTAATCATTGCATTATAATCCATGGATTGTCTTCTTGTTTTCCCTGTAATCATTCCAGTATTATCGATACTATAAGTTAGAAAAACATTATCAGCTGATGTCTTTTCTGGCATTAAATTAATTTCTTCTGATGAGCCGTCTTTTCTAATCAATCTTCCTGACCAATTTAAAACTCTTAGCGGTAAAATATTTGGAACCGAAAATTTTTCTGACGCATCTAGTAAAATATATCCATTTGGTGTTTCAACCGCAGCAATTACATAATTGAATGCTGTTCTATTAGGAAACAAAGCAATACCATTTGATCGCGTACTTACTAAAACTGGATTGGCAGTTAAACCCGAATAACGAAGCATTGCCGTTAACATTAAGTTTATATCTGCAATATTACCTGTTCTTTCTTTGTATGCTTTCTTAACTCCATTATCACAGCCATAACCAACATAACTATTCCATTTTACGTTTGATTTTACATGATTTAATATCACTGCAATTTTTTCCTCAGGGGTGCTAATTCCTGTAAGTATTTTTTTTAAATCCTCTTCAAAATAACCCGTTTTATTTAATTCAGGACCAAAATCTTCATATTCATAAATCGTTTTTACGACAGAATTCCAATCTGTCGAATATTCTTTCATTGGACTATTCGGGAAATGTGTTAATGACAGTTCATGCTGAATACTAGAAGTATAATTATCGATATTATTTACAAAACTTTCTTCTTTTAAAGCAGGAAAGTCTTGAGCCACGTAGGTAATCTCTGTTTCTAAATAGTCTATTTTATCAGAATAGAATTCCGTTTGAGATACACGCCCTCCACTTCTTTCTTTTCCGTTGATTGTTATTGATCTCGAGTTTTTTAATGTTGTTGCTTTTGGAAATATATAGCCTTTCTGTCTAGGTTTAAAGACATAATATTCTGGATAAGCCACTTTTAACTCTGAATAATTTACAGGAATTGAGGTCTGAAAATCCCAATCACGAATAATACCGGCATTTGGACATTTGATCGTATAGCGAAATTCTATTACCGAGCCTTCCTTTACATTTGGCATTGCGATTTTCTTTTGCCCTCTGTATTTAGAAATAACTTCATCAAAAGTTCCGTCGCTTTTTAATTTAGTTTTTTCAATTTTGCCATTAACTAAATTATAAGTTACTGCATCTGCAAAAAATACGCGTTCTTTTAAGTTATTCGTATTATAGTACCAAACTTGCTGATTAGCCCATTCGTAACCTTCTTTTTTATAAATTTTAATACGCGTTTCTACATCGGTCATCATGTAAAAACCATCATTTTGATCATACTCCATTCTAGAAACACCTTTTTTATAAAGGATTGCCGCTACAGCCGAAGTATCTTTTGGATGTACTTTCTGTTCAAGTTCTGCAACAGACACTTTTCCGAGTTTAAATTCTTGCGAAATTATTTTTGGACCAAGTAATAAAATCGCACAAAGGCTAAATAGTTTAATAATTTTCATTGGTAATTTTTGGTTGGTTTTGGTTTAAAATAGTTAGTTCTTGGTTAATATAATCTTAGCATTATCGTTTCTAGAAACTTGTTCCATAAACAAACGGTATTCATCATATTCTTTATTTGAATATTTTCCTTTGTTAAGGAACATAGATCTTTTATACATTAATTTGTTATTGTCTTTTTTAATGATTTCGGTCTTGTATTCACCAAATTTTCCTTTTAACTCATAATTGGACGGAAGAAATTCGATGCTGTATCCATCCGGAAGATTAATCTCTATTTCATCAGTATCCAAATAGCCACGCTGAATTTGAAATGGATTTTTACGATTTCGAACCCGTTTTATATTCCCTGTATTCTGATTAAAGGCATCAACTACAAAAATCATTTTATTACCCGTCAGCGTTCCATAATTTGTTGCACTCAACTGAACATCCTCAGTAAAACGAATATTCTCTTTATCGTTGCTAAAAGTAATCTTACCCAATTTCAAGTTATTGATATTCTCCCAATAGTCTTTATAATGCTCCTCTTTTTCATTTGGCTGCATGTTTTCTACTCGAGATTTAAGTGCGTATTGGCTTCCTTGTGATGCTATTTTTAACGTTCCTGAAAAATTCCCAGTTCCATCAATTGTATAAGTTCCTTTACCATCCTGAATGTTTCCTTTATCATCGTAAATTTTGGTACGAACAATTTCTCCTCCTTCTGGTTTTACCACCAAAACATCACGATCGTCTGTAAAAATTCCTTGGTAACCAAAAGGATCATCTTGGCTTGTACATTCTAGCCAGATGTAATTATCTTTATTCGGAATCGCCAGAATCATGTGGTTTCCCTGCATCGAAACAAAATCAGACTGAATATCGGATTTATAGCGATCTCCGTATAAAATAGTGTTATACGAAGGAACGTCTACAGCCTGTAAAAGTGCTTTTGTATAATTAGACAATGCTTTACAATCTCCATATCCTAGACGATCAACATCAGTTGCAAGCATAGGTTTCCAACCACCAATACCAACTGCAATATTTACATATCGGGATTTTTTCTGGACATAATCATAAATGATTTTAGCTTTCTTTACAGGATCTTTTTCATCGCCAACAAGAGCTTTAATTTTTGCTTTGGTTTCTTCAGTTAAAACTGTAGTTCCAGTTAAGATCTTATCACCATACCATTTGCCAAATGCTTCCCAAGTAGTAGCATTTCCATCAACTCCTTCCAAGTGGAAGTTTTCTAATCCCATCATAACTTTAGGAAAAAGATCTGACGGAGAGGGACTAAGATCTTCTTGTTTTTGAGCAACAATGTTTGTTGCTAAATAACTTAAATTGGTGTCGGTATCAGCTGTTTTTTTTATGTTGAAATTATCAAATCGGAACTCTTTTTTCTTAAATCCCAATCCTTTAGGAAAAGTAACATTCAAAATACATTTTTCCACACTTTCATAGTAATTACCGATAAAATACCATTGTGGAATAAATGCTGTATTTGAAGTTTCTGTTTCGCACGTAAAAGCAATTGTAAAAGGATATGAAATCGGAGTATAGTCCAGATAAACTACTCGATTATCAGAAAAAAGAGTGCTTCCGCTTACGGCACTTTGATCTCTAAAATCTTTTCTTTTAATTTTCTTTATCTCATTTCCTAAAGCATCATAAACAATCGCTTCAATATTTTTTATTGATGTTGTTTTATCATAATGACTAAAAGCGTCAATGTCTTTCAGTCCTTTTTCGTTTAAAACAGAAACGACCCTTTGAGTTTTAATGTTCATGCTTCTTTGTGAAGCAATAACAATATCCATCTGGTCTAAACGAAGTACAGCGTTGGCATTTTGCGTTAAACTATCGGGAATAGAAAATATAGGATAAATGCTCTTTTGAGCAGAAGAATTCGCAATATATAAGAAAAAAAATAATGCGCAAAAAAGGTTTTTCATTAGTAGGGATTTTCGTCAAATATATATTATTTTCAGAAATCCTTAACAAATGTTTAATAATATTTTTACTCCCTGTTTTTGCTGTCTATTACAATCGTAACAGGACCGTCATTTAGAAGATTAACTTTCATATCGGCACCAAAAATTCCAGTTTGAACTTTCTTACCAAACTCTTTTTCAATTGCTTGAACAAAGTTTTCATACATTGGAATTGCAAAATCTGGTTTTGCCGCTTTTATATAAGATGGACGATTTCCTTTTTTAGTGGATGCGTGAAGCGTAAATTGACTTACAACGATTATATCTCCGTCAACATCTTGCACCGAGCAGTTCATAACGTCATTTTCGTCTCCAAAAATTCTCATTTTAATGATTTTACCAGCAAGCCAATCAATATCTTCCTGAGTATCGGCTTCTTCTATTCCGACTAAAATTAATAAACCTTTTTGTATATCGGCAACAATTTTAGAATCGACTGTTACTGACGCTTGGGAAACCCTTTGAATTACTACTTTCATAGAAAATTGTGAATTGTAAATGGTAAATTGTGAATTATGTAGTACTTAGCTTTTGCTTAGATGTTATAATAATTGAAGCTAAAATTTTATTTATTTCTATAATGTCAGACTTTATAGATTGAAATTGAATCTCATTTAAGTAATTGGATTGAAAAAGCAATTCCAGCCAATAATCTGTTTCGTTTGCCTCTTTTTGTGCAATTGCAAGTTTATGAATAAAGTCCTTTTTACTTTCCGCCTGCTCAGATTCTCTAATTAATGCGCCTATAGCTGTTCCACTTCGAAGTAATTGTTTACTCAGAACATATTCCTTTTTATCATCTTTTAAAAATTGGAAAAGTTTAATAATTCTAAGTGCAAAATTAAAAGACTTTGTTTTAATTATGTTATCAGCCATAATTCACAATTTACCATTTACAATTCACAATTATTTACGGGTTTCATCACTCGCTGCACGATCTTCACCGTAAGTATCGGTACGATAATGTTCGTCGTCACCTTCAAGGATTTTAAGATAACTATTATAGCGTGACCAAGCAATTTCATCTTTTTCTAAAGCTGCTTTTATGGCACAATGTGGTTCTTCTTTATGCAAACAATTGTTAAACTTGCATTGATCTTTTAATTTGAAAAATTCTGGAAAATAACCGCTGATTTCTGACGGTTCCATATCTACAATTCCAAAACCTTTAATTCCTGGAGTATCAATAATTCGGGCATCAAAAGACAAATCGTACATTTCGGCAAAAGTTGTAGTATGCTGACCTTGTTTGCTTTGTTCTGAAATTACCGAGGTTTTCAAATGAAGACTAGGTTCCATTGCATTTACCAAAGTTGATTTTCCAACACCTGAATGCCCAGAAAACATACTCACTTTTCCAATCATCATTTCTTTTAGCTTATCAACACCTTTATTTTCTGTTGATGAAATTCGGAGACACTTATATCCAATTTCAGTGTAAATATGTTGTAAATAAAGCTGATCGTCTAATGTTTGATCATTTAAAGTATCGATTTTATTAAAAATAAGAATCGCTTCAATTCCGTACGCTTCGGCTGTAACCAAAAAACGGTCGATAAAGCTTGTAGTTGTTGGCGGATTATCAATGGTAACCAATAAAAAAACCTGATCGATATTGGAAGCAATAATATGAATCTGCTTAGATAAATTAACCGATTTACGAACGATATAGTTTTTTCGTTCATGAATATTATGAATCGTTCCAGTAACGGCATCCGAAGTTTCATCTAATTCATAATCAACAATATCGCCTACAGCAATAGGATTGGTACTTTTGATACCTTTTATTCTGAATTTCCCTTTCATACGGCATTCCACAAAATCTCCTTGTTCAGATTTTACGGTATACCAGCTTCCTGTAGATTTGTATACGGTTCCTGTCATTCTTTTATTTTAGATTTCTGATTTTAGATTTTAGATTAAAACCTAAATCTTTTGCAAAGATAAATGAATAATTTAAACCATATAAGTTATATAAGTGAATATAAATAGCCACTTCTTAAAACAGAAAAAATCCCCATCACTTTTTTCAAAGCAACAGGGATTTTTAAAAAACAATCTAATTTTAAATGCGTGATATAATTAAACTCAACAACAAAGCTTTAAAAAAACTTAAATTATCTTATATCACTTATATGGTTTCGAAAAAATTATGCGTTGAAAATTTTCTCTTGGTGACCAATACTTTCTTGGTGGATCGCTTTGAACATTCTCAAAACGAATTCTTCAGTAAGACCTTTTTTCTCACCTTCTAAAATCATTTTCCCTAAGATTTCATTCCAACGGTTGTTTTGAAGGATTGCAACGTTAGCGTCTTTTTTCACCTGACCAATTTCGTCAGCTACTTTCATACGTTTTCCTAACAATTCTAATAAGTTAGCATCCAAAACATCGATGTTAGCTCTTAGTTTTTTCATTTTTTGGCTGTACTCATCTGTAGTATCATCTGTTTTTCTGATAGTCAAATCTTTAATGATTTGTTTCAGAGCCTCAGGAGTTACTTGCTGAGCAGCATCAGACCAAGCATTATCTGGATCGATGTGCGTTTCGATAATCATACCATCGTAGTTCAAATCTAAAGCCTCTTGAGTTACTTCGAAAATCATTTTACGATCTCCCGTAATGTGAGATGGATCGATGATTAATGGTAAATCAGGGAATTTATTTTGTAATTCGATAGCAATCTGCCATTCTGGAATGTTTCTGTATTTTGTTTTTTCGTAAGTAGAGAAACCTCTGTGAATAACACCTAATTTCTCGATACCTGCCATATGTAAACGCTCAACACCACCTAACCATAAAGCTAAATCTGGGTTTACTGGGTTTTTAACCAAAACAATTTTATCAGTTCCTTTTAAAGTATCTGCAATTTCTTGAACTGCAAATGGATTTGCCGTTGTACGCGCACCAACCCATAATACGTCGATATCGTGTTCCAAAGCTAGTTTACAGTGTGCTGCAGTTGCCACTTCAGTACCCATTAATAAACCAGTTTCAGCTTTAGCTTTCTGTAACCATTTTAATCCAATTTCACCAACACCTTCAAATCCTCCTGGACGAGTTCTTGGTTTCCAGATTCCAGCTCTGAATACACTTACTTTTGAATCTTTTAATTCGTGAGCGATTTTCAAAACCTGATCTTCAGTTTCTGCACTACAAGGTCCAGCTATCACAAGTGGGTGATTTAAATTGAAATCTTCTAACCACTTTCTCATTTCTTTTTTATTTTCCATCGTTTTTATAGTTTACTTTTTTATAGTTATTCCGTTTAATATTTCTCTAATTTTATTTACACTTTCCATTTCTTCAAAAATGGCGTTGTAATTGTCGTCTGCCAGCAAATCTCTAAACTGAGTTAAATTTGCAATATAACCTTCTAAGGTTTCCAGAACGTATTCTTTGTTTTGTTTAAAAATGGGTGTCCACATTGCGGGTGAACTTTTTGCCAGACGAACGGTACTTTCAAATCCACTTCCCGCCATATCAAAAATATCTTGTTCGTCTTTTTCTTTGATCATTACTGTTTTTCCAAGCATGAACGAACTAATGTGCGATAAATGCGAAACGTAAGCAATGTGTTTGTCGTGCGAAATTGGGTCCATATATCGAATCCTCATTCCTATTTCGCTGAAAAGCTGCAACGCTTTTTCCTGCAATTTGAAAGCGGTTTTTTCCACTTCACAAATAATGTTTGTTTTTCCTTGAAACAAACCTTTTATCGCCGCCGAAGGTCCAGAAAACTCTGTTCCTGCAATTGGATGCGTGGCAATAAAATTTCTTCTTTTCGGATGATTGGCCACCACATCACAGATGGGCTTTTTGGTCGATCCTACTTCAAATACAATTGTTTTGTCTCCAACTGCATCCAGAACTTTAGGCAACACTGTCAGCGCAACATCTACCGGAACCGAAACGATTACAAAATCTGCCTTTTGTAAATCTTCGAAGCTTCCCGCTTCATCAATAACTCCAAGATCAATCGCTTCCTGCAAATGTTTTTCGTTATTGTCAATTCCGAAAATAGTCGCATTCGGATGCTTTTCTTTGATGTCCAACACCATCGAACCGCCAATTAATCCTATTCCTATTACGTATACTTTCATAATTTTTTAAATTCCAAAATTTTAAATTCCAAATTCCAATTAAAAAGCTTCGACTTCGCTCAGCCTGACAATCTGGATAAAAATCTTGATTCTTGATTCTACAATCTTAATACTCTAAAATCGATCAATCGCTTCTTGTACTTTTTCTTCTTTTACACAAAGTGAGAATCTGATATATCCTTCGCCGTTGCTTCCAAAAATGGTTCCCGGTGTAATGAAAATATGTTTCTCATATAATATTTCGTCAATGAACTTCTCTGCTGATTCGATTCCTTCTGGCAATTTTGCCCAAACAAAAAGACCAACTCCTTCTTTATATACTTTACAGTTTAGCTTTTCAGCTAATTTCTCCGTTAATTCTCTACGGCGTCTGTAAATTTTGTTTTGGTATTCGAACCACGATTTGTCACATTTTAAAGCTGCAATTGCGCCTTTTTGGATTCCGTAATACATACCGCTGTCCATGTTACTCTTTACTTTTAGAACCGCATCGATAATTTCAGGATTTCCTAAAACCATTCCGACTCTCCAGCCTGCCATGTTGAATGTTTTACTTAATGAATTCAGCTCTAAAGCCACATCCTTCGCACCTTCAACTTGCAATAAACTCATCGGATTATCATTCAAAACAAAACTATATGGATTGTCGTTGATCAATAATATATTGTGTTTTTTAGCAAAAGCAACCAATTTTTCAAATAACGCTAAACTTCCTCTAGCTCCTGTTGGCATGTGTGGATAACCCAGCCACATAATTTTTACTTTCGAAAGATCCAGTTTTTCAAGAGCTTCAAAATCCGGTTCCCATCCATTTTCTTCTTTCAAATCATAATAAACCGGAACTGCCTGAACCAAATTAGTTACCGAAGTATAAGTTGGATAACCTGGATTCGGAATTAAAACGTGATCGCCTTCGTTTAAAAATGCTAACGAAATATGCATAATTCCTTCTTTCGAACCCATAAGAGGTAATATCTCATTATTCGGATTCACTTCAACACCAAACTGATCACGATAAAAATCTGCCATCGCCTGCCTCATTTCTGGTAATCCCTGATAGCTTTGATAACCATGTCCATTTTCGTCTTGAATTGCTGCGGCAACCGCTTCAATTACTGCTTTTGACGGACTCAAATCAGGGCTTCCAATTCCCATGTTGATGATCGATTTTCCTTCAGACATCAACTGACGAACTTCTCTTAATTTTGATGAGAAGTAGTATTCTTCAACTGTGTCTAATCGTTTTGCTGTTGTAATCATTGTTTTTAATTTTTGCTATATGCTTTAAGCCTTAGGCTTTATGCTTTTTCTTTTTTTGATCTGTCACCCTGAGCGAAGTCGAAGGGCTTTCCAATTGGAACATAGGCTTCGACTTCGCTCAGCCTGACAATCTAAAATCTTATTTCGTTAATCTTCAATCTAAAATCAACTTTATGACTCAGTCAAAGGTTTTGTGTTTTTATATTCTCCCAACACTTTAAAATATTCTGCCATGATGTTTAATAACGTTTTGGCTTTTGCAAAATCTTCGTATTTCTCGAATGTTACATCTACGAAGAATGAATATTTCCAAGGTGTTTCAATTTTTGGAAGCGACTGGATTTTTGTCAAATTCAGTTTGCAGTCGCTCATTACATTTAAAACTGCTGCTAAGCTTCCTCTTTTATGATCTAATTCAAATTTTACAGAGGCTCTGTTGATTTCGTTTTCTGGCAAAAATGAATTTTGCTTTTTAATGATTACAAAACGAGTCATATTATTTTTAATCGTTTGAATCGATGATGCAATAATATCCAGATCGTACATTTCAGAAGCGGTTACACTTGCAATCGCTGCAATTCCGGTCAATTGTTTTTCTTGAATTCTTCTAGCTGTTTCAGCCGTATCTTTATCCTCAACCAGTTTGATATTTGGATATTGTTTCAAAAAATCCATACACTGCAAAAGTGCCATTGGGTGCGAATGAACTTCTCTTATATCGTCAATTTTCTGACCTTTTAAAGCCATTAAATTCTGCTGAATGTTTAAATAATGCTCTCCAATTATGTGCAAATTATTCTTATCAATCAATGCATAATTCGGAATAATTGGCCCTGCAATTGAATTTTCGATCGCCATAACGGCCTGATCAGATTTTCCGGCAATAAGGCTGTCGATCAATTCTTCAAAAGACAGACATTCATCAATATCCACATTTTCAGAGAAATACTCTTTCACAACCTGATGATGAAATGATCCTTTAATACCTTGTATTGCAATTTTCGTTGTCATATAGTCAAAAAAAAATCCTGATTTGCATCAGGATTGTATATTAGTTTTATTTGTCTTAAATTTTATCTCAAATAACCATAGCACAATCCTGACTTCTACTAAAGAAGAAATAAAAATTGTTGCTAAAATAAAAACGGTTACTTGCCATTTTGTTTGTGTTTTGTTTTAAATTCTCTGCGAATGTATAAATTATTTTTAGCGCACCAAAAAAAAGATTGCATTTTATGAAACAAAAAGGGATTTCTTAACAAATTTAGCAGGTTTTGTATGATAATATAAAAAAATCGGCTTAAAATGAGAATATTAGAATGAGGTTCTAAGGCTCTGAGATGCTAAGGTTCTAAGTTTTTTCGCCACGAATTCACGAATTAGTACAAATCATTGTTGTTGATTCATTCAAATTACACAGATTATTCTCGGTGTTTTTGTCATTTCGAGGAACGAGAAATCTCCACAAGAAGCTCGACAAAGATTGGCGATTTTGATTATGGAGTTACTTGCGAAGATTTCTCGTTCCTCGAAATGACAAGATTACTATTTATGTAAACAGTCCAGAAACTGGTTTATTTGCAATCCCGATTTTAGAATAATCGAAGTTCATTTTTTCTTTTAATAAAGACGCATAGACACTTCTGAAATCAATTTCATATTTTAAATCGCCATTATCTAAGTCTGCCAGATTTGGATTTCTTCCTAAAATAGTTCCTTTATTATTTCCTCCGATGATAAACATTGGCGCTGCAGTTCCATGATCGGTTCCGTTGCCGTTGTCTTTTACTCGTCGTCCGAATTCTGAAAAAACTACAACTGTTACATTCTGTAATAACTGTGACTGCTTTAAATCACAATAAAAACTATATAATGAATCATTTAAATCAGTCAATTTACGTTCATGAATGGAAAGCTGATTATCGTGTGTATCAAATCCGTTTAAAGAGGTATAATATACTTTTGAATTAAGATTCCCTTTTATCAATCGCGCAATCCATTCCAGGTTTTTGGATAATTCAGTTTTCGGATAACTGATTTCCGTTTTAGATTTCGCCAAAGCTTTCTGAATTTCATCTGAACCTTCGGTAACTGAATTCGCAATTTTTCGAACAAAATCCAAATGCGGATTTTTGGACAATGTCACATCTTCTTCTCTAGATTTTACCTTAAATCGGTTCGGATCTTTTACAGTTATAAAATTCGGCTCTACTCCTTTTAAAGCCAAATTATCAATCGAATCTAAGTTGATTCCTGCAGTCGCCTGATGTCCGTTGCATTGCAAATCCAGAAATCTTCCAAGCCAGCCTTCATTCATATATTTATTAGAATCGGTTGCAGTTTGCCAAATCTCCTGGCTTCTAAAATGGGAACGAATTGGTTCTGGATAACCCACATTCTGAATTACGGTCAAATCGCCATTTTGCTGCATTTGGGCAAAATCTTTCAACGAAGGATGAAAAGCCATTCCTTTATTTTTACTAATCACCAAATCTTTATTTAAAGCTATTTTGGCTCTATAATCATAATATAATGGATCATCGTACGGGATAAAAGTATTTAAACCGTCGTTTCCGCCATTCAGCTGTACAAAAACAACACATTGTTCTCCTACAATCAAATTGTTCTGAGAACCAAAAGCGTGTAAAAAATCAGGAAGCACAAGCAATCCGCCTGTAAAAGTTCCCGTCAATGTAAGAAAATTTCTTCTGTTCATGATTACTGCCTTTTAGATTAATTGATATTCGGGAAGTTTGGTGATGTAATTAAAAAGTCTGACCACAGCAAAATCAGCGTGCGGATCTTTGGGATCAAAATCATATTTCAGAAGATTCTCCATGTCTTTTTGCATCGATTCGTTTACATCAAATAAAAGTCTATTCGATAATTCGGCAATAATGGTTTTATTGTTTCCGCTGGAATCAAAATCAATCTTCACATCGATTTTTTCGAATTCTGCTTTTGGCGACTGAATTTGCCCATCCATTGTGTTTAATATTTTTCTCGAAATTGTCCTTCCATTACAAAGTAAATCTGAAGTATTGTTTCGCTGCAAATAAACCTGAGAAGTCAACCATGAATTTCCCCCATCCCAACCTTTTACATTCACCTGATTATACAAATCCATTCCTTGTTGTCTCATGAAAAGTGCAATCATAGCATTGTCAAAATCTTTAATTTCTAATTCATCAATAAGCTGAATAATATAAACCAATGGATCTTTGATTTTGTTTCCGGCATTTTCTTTCGCGTATTCTTCTGTGAAAATTTTAGTCAGCAAAGGTTCAATTTCGAAGTTTTTCTTTCGAAAGTAATCGCCATAATGAACCACCAAATCTTCTGGCGGATTATCATAAATAAACCATTTAAGAATTTTTCGCGTGATTAAATATGGAATGTTTTTCTGTTCAAAAATAATATCGACTAAATCGTCTGCTTTCCAGTTTCCGGTTTTTCCGAAATACGTTTTGTCGCTGTTATCTTCTATATTTTTTCGATAAACTGCGCCCTCATCACCATAATTTAACCCAGCCAAAGCCCGTGCGCCGTTCTTAATATCGCTTTCTGAATAATTCCCAATTCCAATTGTGAATAATTCCAATAATTCCCGACTTAGATTTTCGTTGAATTTGCCCTTTTTATTATCGACATTATCCAGATATTTAATCATAGCATTCGATTTCAGAATCTGTTTCGTTAATTCCTTAAAATTACCAAAAGCATTTTCGCGCAAAATCATGTTGTGCTGATAAATCCAATAATTGACTTTTACTTTTTGGGTTGTCGACACGAAGTGATTGTGCCAGAAACAGACCATGTTTTCGCGAAGCGGAAATTCATCTGTCCGCATTTTATCAATCCACCACTTTCTGAATTCTATAGCCGAATAAACTTCTCTTTTGAGAACTTTTTTCTTAGCTACTGAATCAGCATCTTTAATGGATTGTTTTAATTCCTTTAGTTGAAGAAGTGTTTTAGGATCGTCTTCTAAAAAAGTGGGGAGTTGTTTGTCAACCTTTGAAGCATAAGATTTTTTCAGAAATTTTTCAATTCCTAATTTCTCGATTTCATCGGCTTCTTTTCCTGAGAAGCCTAATCGTAAGGACCAAAGACTGCTTTTTTTCATCGTTCAGAAATTATTACAATAAGACTTGAATTTCTTTTAAAGGTTTAATTTTAAAAGAGGCTAAGTCGCTAAGATTCTGAGGTGCTAAGTTTTAAAAGTCTTTAGTAATAATTAGAACGGGGAATTTTTAGGGATATTGTTTTCAAAATATTAAACAATCAAAATGAAATATAGCCCGTGGTTAAAACCACGGGCTATGTTATTAGAAATTCATCTATAAATTTTTTATTTTCATCAACATAAAGAAAATAATTACCGATCTTTTTTTCAGCTTTAGAAAGTTCTAATTTGATTTCAATACAAGGAGTAGGAATAAAACAATGATCAATTAAAATTGAAATAGATTTTGAAATAATGTCATCATAATCAATATTTCCATATTCCTCGCGATTTAAATTTTGAAAATATTGCATTGCCAATTGATAATATTCATTTTTATTATTAGTGACATGTAAATTAGCATTCATATTTTTTTGATTAAAAAACTGACCTATTATCTTTTAATAGAATCCAATGTTTGTTGATTAATTTGCTTTCTTTCTATCATAAACTTAAACCAGTTTTCCAATTTCTGTTTCTCTTTTTTTTCCATTTTACTAATATCAATTTGAGGAAAATTGGTATGATCTATTCCATGCTTCTCTAAAATAGCATCGTAATAATCATAGTAAGCTCTTTCATAATTAAAATTCTCCGCCATAATTTTCGCGTACACCATTACACTATCTGTACTTTCACGAAAACAACAATCTTTAAAACTATAAAAAAGTTCATCATAAGCATCAACATCACCATGCTTTTTAACCCGATTAATCAATGTATCATAATTTGTTGTCCTAGAACTTATAGTTCTAACCTCATCTTGATTAATTTTCTCTATATTATTTTCTTTTTGAGTTTGCACTTGCTCCACGTTTTCTTTACATGAAATAAGGCACAATAAAAAAACTAACCCTAAAATTTTATTCATACACATTGTTTAAATACAATTTAACAAAAAAAGCAGTTATCATTATAATAACTGCTTTCTATTAATTCAAGGAATAATCTTTCCTCTTTACTCTATTTTCTTTCTTCTAAAAGAAATTAAGACCCACACATTTCACAATCCTCAGGATCTGCTGCTTGTGCTTTTAAAAGCATCGCTTTATAATCCTCAACACTGATTGCTTCAGTTTCCTGAACTAAAGATGGTGCTGTTTCTTCTTTTTTATCGTTGTTTAATGTGAATTTAATTGCATCTACAGCCGCTTTTGTTCTTAAGTAATACATTCCTGTTTTTAAACCAGATTGCCAAGCGTAAAAGTGCATTGACGTAAGTTTAGAATAGTTTGCATCCTGCATGAACAAGTTCAACGATTGAGACTGGTCAATGAAATATCCTCTTTGACGAGACATATCGATAATATCTTTCATCGACATTTCCCAAACTGTTTTATAAAGATCTTTCAAGTCTTGTGGAATCTTATCAATGTTTTGAACAGATCCGTTATGACGCATAATTTCTTGTTTCAAATCTTCGTTCCATAAACCTAGTTTCACTAAGTCTTCTAGCAAATGTTTGTTTACTACAATGAACTCTCCAGACAATACACGACGAGTGTAAATGTTTGATGTATACGGTTCGAAAGCTTCGTTGTTTCCTAAGATTTGAGAAGTTGATGCAGTTGGCATTGGCGCAACTAATAAAGAGTTACGAACTCCGTGTTCCATAACTTCTTTTCTTAATGAAGCCCAGTCCCAACGACCAGATAATTCTTCATCTTTCATTCCCCACATGTTGTACTGGAATTCTCCTTGTGACATTGGCGAACCTTCGAAAGTTGAATATGGCCCTTCTTCTTTTGCCATTTCCATAGAAGCGGTTACAGCAGCGAAGTATAATGTTTCGAAAATCTCCTGGTTTAATTTTTTAGCTTCATCACTTGTAAACGGCATACGCAACATAATGAAAGCATCTGCTAAACCTTGTACACCTAAACCAACTGGACGGTGGCGTAAGTTAGAATTTTCAGCTTCTTTTACTGGGTAGTAGTTTCTGTCGATTACTTTATTCAAGTTACGAGTTACACGTTTTGTAACATTGTAAAGCGCTTGGTGATCAAATTGTCCATTATCAATAAACATTGGTAAAGAGATTGAAGCCAAGTTACAAACTGCGATTTCATCTTTAGAAGTAAACTCCATAATCTCTGTACACAAGTTAGAAGAACGAATTGTTCCTAAATTCTTGTGGTTAGATTTACGGTTTGCCGCATCTTTATACAACATATATGGCGTTCCAGTCTCGATTTGAGATTCTAAGATTTTCTCCCATAACTCACGAGCACGGATTGTTTTTCTTCCTTTTCCTTGAAATTCATAATCAGTGTATAAAGCTTCAAATTCATCTCCATAAACATCATATAATCCTGGACATTCGTTAGGACACATTAAAGTCCAAGTCGTATCTTCTTGAACACGTTTCATGAATAAATCTGAAGTCCACATGGCGAAAAATAAATCTCTCGCACGCATTTCTTCTTTTCCTGTATTTTTCTTTAAATCTAAGAAATCAAAGATATCAGCATGCCAAGTTTCGATATAAATCGCAAAACTTCCTTTACGTTTTCCGCCACCTTGATCTACATAACGAGCAGTATCATTGAAAACTCTCAACATCGGAACAATTCCGTTTGAAGTTCCGTTTGTACCGCGAATATAAGATCCTGTTGCACGAACGTTATGAATAGACAAACCAATTCCTCCCGCAGACTGCGAGATTTTTGCTGTTTGTTTTAATGTATCGTAAATTCCGTCAATACTATCATCCTGCATTGCCAAAAGGAAACAAGAAGACATTTGAGGTTTTGGAGTTCCAGCATTGAACAACGTTGGTGTTGCGTGCGTAAAGAACTTTTTAGACATTAAATCGTAAGTTTCAATAACCGATTTTAAATCGTCTAAGTGAATACCAACAGAAACACGCATTAACATGTGCTGTGGACGTTCTACTATTTTTCCGTTTATTTTAAGAAGGTAAGAACGCTCTAAGGTTTTGAAACCAAAGTAATCGTAATTAAAATCTCTTGTATAAATAATATGAGAATCTAAAAAAGCAGCATTTTCTTGAATCACTTTGTAAACATCATCAGCAATTAACGGTGCATCTTGACCGTTTCTTGGGTTTACATAGTGATACATATCTTTCATCGTTTCTGAGAAAGATTTTTTTGTATTAGAGTGTAAATTTGAAATTGCCACACGCGCCGCTAATTGTGCATAATCCGGATGGGCAATTGTCATAGATGCTGCAGTTTCTGCCGCAAGATTATCCAATTCAGAAGTCGAAACTCCGTCATACAATCCTTCGATAACTCTCATCGCTACCTTTACCGGATCTACAAGCTCATTTAAGCCGTAGCACAATTTTTTGATTCTTTCTGTAATCTTATCAAACATTACGGGCTCTCTGTGGCCATCTCTTTTTACTACATACATAAGCTTACCTTTTATAGTTATTGAAAAAATGAAAGTAACTAGAGAACGGACTCCAGCACTTAAACATTGCGTGTTTTTAAATTAATTTTTGAGAATTACCAAATTCTCAATAGTTACTCATTTCAAATTCGAAAATCGAATTTAAATGCGTCAAAAATTGCTATTGAATCTGCGACTTGGGGAAAGAGATTCAACCTTAAAATATTCTTGTAATCTTTTTTTAGTGTCTCTAGAAGATAGACACTAAAAGTATTTTTGTTGTCTAAAAATCTGCATCAAATGAAATTTTCTGAGCATCGCTGTCTGTGTTCATTACACCAGATTTTTGATACTCTGCAACACGTTTTTCAAAAAAATTAGTTTTTCCTTGAAGAGAAATCATGTCCATGAAATCAAATGGATTCGCTGATCCGTAAACACGCTCACAACCTAATTCTACTAAAAGTCTATCAGCAACGAACTCTAAATACTGCGTCATCAAACCAGCATTCATACCAATTAAACTTACCGGAAGAGATTCAGTTACAAACTGTCTTTCGATATCTAAGGCATCGACAATAATTTCTTTAATTCTTTCTTTTGGCACTTTATTTACCAAATGATGATTGTGCAGGTGAACCGCAAAATCACAATGTACGCCTTCGTCACGAGAAATCAACTCATTAGAGAAAGTTAAACCTGGCATTAAACCACGTTTTTTCAACCAATAAATTGAACAGAAGGCTCCTGAGAAAAAGATTCCTTCAACTGCAGCAAAAGCAATAAGTCTTTCAGCAAACGAATCTGACTCGATCCATTTTAAAGCCCATTCTCCTTTTTTTGCAATAGCCGGAAATACTTCCAAAGCATTAAACAATTCTGTTTTTTCTGCTTCGTCTTTTACATAAGTATCAATCAATAAAGAATACGTTTCACTATGAATGTTTTCCATCATAATTTGGAAACCATAGAAAAACTTTGCTTCAGCATATTGAACTTCGTTTACAAAGTTCTCAGCAAGATTTTCATTTACGATTCCGTCAGAAGCAGCAAAGAATGCTAAGATATGTTTAATGAAATATCTTTCATCGTCATTCAATTTATTATTCCAGTCTGTCAAATCTTGGTGTAAGTCAATTTCTTCTGCAGTCCAAAAACTTGCTTCCATCTTCTTATACCACTCCCAAATATCATGATGTTTAATCGGAAAAATAACGAAGCGATTTTTATTTTCTTGTAATATTGGTTCGATTTGTGACATGACAGATTCTGTTAATTTTTTTATTGAATTTTTACACATTCAGTGCACTACAAAGATTGTCAATTAACGTCAAAAATAAAAGCCAAACTTATTCACAATCGGACGTAGTTTTTAACAAAGGCTTAAATTTGAAAAATTTTTCAGACAATAATTAATTTACTGCAAATGAATGATTTAAAAGCTATACTATTCTTAAGAAGCCCGTAAAATATAGACTTTTTAGAATAAAAAGCAAGAAATTTTAAATAGTTTTAAAAAGTTTTTTTTGAGTTAAAACTTTATTTTTTTAAACTAAAACATATGGTCAATTAGACTATACTTTTTAATCCAGATTTTTACGAATTTTTAAGCTCTTCGGCTACCTTTTCAAGTTCCAAATACCAGTCTTCTCCAAAGCGTCTTATCAACGCTTCTTTTACGAATTTATAAACTGGAACTTCCAATTCTTTTCCTAACGAACAGGCATCATCACAAATATCCCATTTATCATAATTGACTGCAGCAAATTCTGTGAAGTCTTTTACACGAATTGGATATAAATGACAAGAAACTGGTTTTTTCCAATCAACGAGTCCTTGGTTATAAGCTTGCTCAATTCCGCAAAGTGCAGTTTTTCCGTCAAAAATTACGTAAGCGCAATCTTTATTATCAATAAGCGGCGTTTCGAGATCTCCGTCAGTTCCTTTTACCCAAGTGCCTTGAGCTTCGATTGCAGCAATTCCTTCTTTTCTTAAAAAAGGCTTTACTTTTGGATAGATTTCTTCTAAAATTTTTGTTTCGGCTTCGTTTAAAGGCGCGCCGGCATCTCCATCAACACAGCAAGCTCCCTTGCACGCTGATAAATTACAAACAAATTCTTTTTCGAGGATGTCCTCTGATACTATGGTTTTTCCTAATTGAAACATTTTGCAAAGGTAACTAAAGATTCAGGAAATAAAAACACTCCTAAATATATGTTCTTAGTCTAAATAACCTGACTTGCAAACTTATTTTACATGAATTTATAATCCGATTTATTAAAAGTAAAAGCACTCTTTTCTAAACTAACACATTTCAGCGTTGTCACTTTCTTACTTTTTAGATCTTTCATAGTCATATCCATCAGCAGAGTGCGTTCTTCAGGTTTAAAGTAATTTACAAATTCATCGGGCACTTTCCAGCCTTTTTGATTTTTAAACATATCTCCAAAACTCACTTTTGCTTCGCTTGTGTAATAACAAATAATATCGTGCTCATCGTTTGTCATTTGTATTCCTTTACAATTGTATCCTAAAAAAGTTTTATTCGGCAATGTCTTAATTGTGTATTTTGACTTCTCTCCTTCCTTTTTTGCCATCGACGAATAATCTGGCATTTTTGAAGCTGTCGCCATTTTGCTTTTACCGTCACCAAAACCCGTCACCGTTATATTATTCTTAGAATCCATTATCATCATCATATTCTGCCCTTTCCCCTGATCAATGTTCATTGCAAAATAAGAAGCGTTAGGCTCCAGAAAATAATTTGCATTCATTGCCTTGCCTTCATCCGTTTTAATTTCCATGATATATTTCCAGCTAAAAGAATAATAATCTGGAACTACCGAAGGATCAACTTTATTTTTGCCATAATTTAAAACAGCATTTTCCATACTTGCATTTTGATCAGCAGTTTTACTGCTATTCTGCGTTTTTTGTTCAGCTGCTTTTTTAATTTGCTGCCAGATTTGGGCTTGTGAACTATTGAACGAAAACAATAAACACAAGAAAACTATAACAAACACCATCTTTTTCATAACCTCCTCTTTTTAAATTACAACAAATTTACCAATTGATTTTCAGTAAGTTATATTTTTTAACGTTTGATTTCATGAACTCTCTTAAGACAAGTGTTCAAATAAATTAAGTTCAGAAACAAAACGTCTTTTTTTCTCCGAATCAATAATTTAAACATAATAATGTTACAAATATCACATTTTACACACGTATTAAATGTTTTTATAACAAAAATACATTGTATCGAAAAAACACCTAACTTTATTAACTACTTTTGCAGCAGTTTTTTAAACCCTAAAAATCAAAGCGATATGTTAGAAATCGATTTTAAAGAAATCATTACCGTTAGTATGGTGCTTTTTGCCGTAATTGATATTGTTGGTTCAATTCCGATTATTGTAAATTTAAGAGCTAAAGTCGGACACATCGAATCTGAAAAAGCTTCTATTGTAGCCGGAGCCATCATGATTGTTTTTCTTTTTGTTGGAGAAGGTTTACTAAACTTAATTGGTATTGACGTTCATTCATTTGCCGTTGCGGGATCGTTTGTTTTGTTCTTTTTAGCTTTAGAAATGATTTTAGGAATCAGAATTTATCGTGATGAAGAACCTGGGTCTGCTTCTATTGTACCACTGGCTTTTCCTCTAATCGCTGGAGCAGGAACCATGACAACCTTATTATCGCTTCGTTCTCAGTTTCATACAATCAACATTATCATTGCGATTGTGCTTAATATTATCTTGGTTTATATAGTCTTGAAGTCTTCAAAAAAGATCGAAAATCTGTTGGGAGAAAACGGACTTGGAGTGGTTCGCAAGACATTTGGAGTAATACTTTTAGCAATTGCTGTTAAATTATTCGCTGCTAATGTTAAAGGTTTGTTTGTCTAAATTTTATTTTTATAAATTTACCCCGTAAAATTTCTAAAATACAACTTTAAGGCATTTTCCCCATAGAGTTCTACTTTATTATTTTTAGACAAAAACAAAACAACCTTATGAAAATTTTCACTTCAATCTTAGTGCTTTTGGCATTAGCTTTAATCGTTTTTAATATTACGCTATTAGACTTTCAAAACCCTTTTCAAGGAGATAGTATGGTAGCTTTTATTGGAATCGCCGCTTCATTTTGCGCTGTTTTGATTCTTTTGATTTTTAGAATTTCAAAAAGAATTGAAGAAAAAATGAATGATAACAGATAATATGTTTGATGTTTTAATTATCGGCGGAGGAGTATCTGGAATGTCATGTGCTCTTGTCTTAGGGTCCGCAAAAAACAAAACTTTTGTTACTGATAAAAAAATCGGAATTTTTACCCACCAGAAGAATTCTTCTTTACAAGAGGCAATATTTTATAACGCTTACGGAATTACACCAGGAAAATTAGGTTCTGAACTGCTTTCTGAAAGCACAGAGGATTTAGCAACAACTTACCCACACATTACTCAGATTCCAAATGAAAAAGTAATGAAAATTGAGGGCAGTTATCCTGAATTTACTGTTGTAACCAACAAGAATTCATACCAAACAAAAAATATCGTAGTCGGAATTGGTTCTGCCAATACTTTCGACATAGAAGGTTTAATGCAATTTGTTGAACCTCACAAAAAAGCGCTTCCAGAAAAACAGCGAATTCAACTTAAAAATGAAGATCATAAAGTTGCTGACGGCATTTATGCAATCGGGACTTTAGCTGGCTGGAGAAGTCAATTGGCAATTGCTGCCGGGAGTGGTGCAGCAGTAGCAACAGATATTCTTACTTTATGGAATAACGGTGTACAGACTCACGCTCACGATAGTATTCGATAAAATTATTAAACCATATAAGTGATATAAGTTAATTTATACGCAAAGTATAATATGAACTTATATCACTTATATGGTTTATTTTTTTGAGTGACTGTTTTTCTTTTATTTAACCGAAACGATTTGGGTTACTTTAATATGGTTTTCCTCCTCGGTTTTCCATTTTTCTCCTTTAACAGATACTACATCTCCAATTTTTAGTTGTTTGTAGTTTTGAGGCCCGCCAACGTTTACAATACTAATTGTTGCAAAGTATACTTCTTTGACGTCTGTTGTAATTTTTGCTGTGTAGCCGTCTTTACCAGCTTCTATACCGTCTACTTTTCCTGAAACTACAGCATTTGTATCGTTTTTCATAGTTGCACAAGAGATTACAAAAGTCATTAGAAGTGCTAGAAAGCTTATTCTTTTTAAATTTTTCATATATTTTAGCTTAACCGCGAAGTTCGCGAGGATTTATGCAAGGTTCGCAAAGTTGTATTTTAAGTTAACATTAAATTATTTAATCAAACTTTACGCCAGCTGAACACAGCTTCCTGCTATAACTTTTAGATTTTTTCCTATTTTTTTCCAGACTCTTATATATTTGAAAACTCCGTTAATCGGATTGCCATCATAAGCCCCATTTAATGCGACTGTAACAGTAACTACAGCCGAGTCACCAATAATATTAACGATTTGATCAGAACCTTCCAAAGAATCAATTTTAATCTTTCCAGAACGGTAGGTCTGTAAATCGATTTCTTTAGTAATGGTTTGCCCATCTGGCATATTAAACAATAAATCATCATGAAGAATGGTTTCCAAAGCCATAACATCCGATTTTTTAATTGCAGTTAGGAGTTCAATTTCTGCATTAACAACGGTTTCTATTTTCATGCTATAAAGATTTGAAGTTATTTCTTCGGATTCAGAATTGTTTTTATCATGGCATCTTCTTTTAAGATCACATCATAATAATACAATTCTCCATACAGCTGTCGGGCAAATTCAGCCGTAATATGACGGTTTACAAGTGCTTTTGTTTTATCTAATTTCAAATCCAGACCTGTCATCAAAATATAATTTTTGAATTTTTTGAAATATAGGTCTGAGTTTTTCATTTTAGCCAAAAAATCAGCGAAACTATCACCTGCAAAAGCATTTCTATTTTTATCCAATTCTTCGAAAACAAAATGACCAACAATTCCTGTTTGCAGCAAATAAGCAACATTTTCATTTCCGTGCTCTGCTTCCATTGGCACAAAAACATCTGGAACAATTCCGCCGCCGCCGTATACTATTTTACCTTTTGGAGTTTTAAATTTTAATGAATCAGCTACTTTTATGCTGTCTTTCGCATACAACTCTCCAGTAGCAATTCTAGATTCTGATTCTTTAAAATATTCTTCGTTTCCTTTTTTATATGGTTTCTGAATCGATCTTCCTGTTGGCGTGTAATAACGCGCTACAGTCAATCTCACAGCAGATCCGTCGTTAAAATCCATTTCTCTCTGAACTAATCCTTTTCCAAAAGAACGGCGTCCAACAATCGTTCCGCGGTCATTATCTTGGATTGCTCCCGCTAGAATTTCGCTTGCAGAAGCACTATTTTCATTAATTAAAACGTACACTTTTCCAGTTTCAAAACTTCCTGCTTTTGTAGCGTATGTTTTCTCAGTAGAGCCGTTTTTACTTTTTGTAAAAACGATTAACTGTTTGTCTTTCAAAAATTCATCGGCAATGGCAATCGCTTCTTCCATGTAACCACCGCCATTATCGCGAAGGTCAATTACAAGAGACTGAATTCCTTTTTGTTTTAATCTCGTTAAACCAGTTTTAAACTCATTAAAAGTGGTTTCTGCAAAACGATTAATTTTGATGTAACCAACATTATTTCCTAACAACAAAGAAGCATCAACGCTTTTGATAGGAATAATATCTCGTTTTACTTTAAATTTTAATTTCTTTTGTTCTGATTTTCTAAAAACAGTCAGCTCGATTTCTGAACCCTGAAGGCCTTTTAATTTAGAAAACAAACTATCTGAAGGCAGTTTTCTACCGTACAATTTTGTTTTTCCAGCGAATAGAATTCGATCGCCAGATTTTATTCCTGCTTTTGCTGAAGGTCCGTTTTCGACCGGTTTTATAATCGCAACCGAATCTTTATACATATAAAAATTAATCCCAATTCCCACGAAATCACCTTTCATGCTTTCGGCAACCTCAGCTTGCTCGCTTGGCGGAATATAAACTGAATGCGGGTCTAATTTGGAAAGTATATTATCGACTGTAAGATTTACAATCGAATCGGTATTGACACTATCAACATATTCGGTATTGATAAAGTCAATAAGTTTATTAAGTTTGGTTTTAGAGTAATTTTTAGCCAAAAGCTGGTCGCTTGCAGGAGCATTCATAATGCTTCCAGCAATTGTTCCAAGAGCAAAAGTTGCTCCTATGACTATTGGCAAATATTTCGGATTAAATTTCATTACTCTTCTAAAACAGGAATATGTTCTACCTCTACGCCTGCTTTTATTAAAAATTGAATTCCAGAATCATCACGATATCCATCTTTATACACCACTCTTTTTATTCCAGACTGATGTATTAATTTACTGCATTCTTTGCAAGGCGAAAGCGTGATATATAATGTTGCTCCTTCACAAGATTGCGTTGATCTTGCTACTTTCAGGATCGCATTTGCTTCGGCATGCAAAACATCCCAACGTGTTAATCCGTCTTCGTCTTCACAACAATTTTCAAATCCAGATGGCGTTCCGTTGTAACCGTCAGAAATGATCATTCTGTCTTTTACAATAATCGCTCCGACTTGTTTTCGTTTACAGTAAGAAAGCAGGCTCCACTCTTTTGCAATTCGTAGATATGCTTTATCGTATTTATTCCTTTTTTTTACTTCCATTTAATTTATCTGTTCCAAATTGGGCTTTCGATAATCATCGGAATTACAACTCCAATAATAAAAGCCGACATTACAAGTGCCCAATCACGTTTTGAAAAACGGAAAACGGTCTGCACTATATATGAAATTACCAGAACCACAAAAACTACTACTAGCTGAGCAGCTTCTATTCCTAAGGCAAACTCTCCCAAAGGTAACAATTTTGAGGTCGCAGAACCTCCTAATATTGTTTTGAAATAATTAGAAAAACCTAATCCATGAATAATTCCAAAGAATAAAGTTATGAAAAATACCAGATTTACGCCATCATTTTTTGAGGTCTTTCCAGCCGTAAATAAATGATAAAGAGCTGTTACCAGAATTGTAATCGGAATCAGGAATTCTACAACATCTACTTTTATGGCAATGATGCCGTAAACAGAAAGAATTAAAGCCAAAGTATGACCAATTGTAAAAAGAGAAACCAATAAAAAAATTCTTTTCCAGTCTTTAAAAAGATACGGAACGGTTAAGGCGATTAAAAAAAGAACGTGATCGTAAGCATTGATATCTAAAACGTGTTTTAATCCTATTTGAAAATAAATCCAAAATTGTGACATAGGTGTAATATAATTAAATAATTAGGGGTTGTAAACTTACGATTAATTTTCAAACTTAAATATTGAAGCCATCAAATCCTTCAATAAAGAAAAGTTAAATTTTATGAGAATTTTAAAATCGATAATTTAAAAATAAGGCTATATTTGTTTTACAAAAACTTTACAATTATGTCATTTTCAGAATTATTTGATAGCGAATTCAAGCAAAGAAACAAAGGACACTTTTCTGCTATCGTTCGTGTAGCATTGGCTGATGGAGTTGTATATCCAGAAGAAAAAGCCTTTTTAGACAAACTTGCTTCTCGTTTAGAAATTACAGAATCGGAATACGAAGAAATTCTTAGCGATCCGTTAAAATATCCGATCAATCCACCTTATTCATATGTTCAACGTTTAGAGCGTTTATATGATTTGACAAGAATGGTTCATGTTGATCATCATCTTGAAGACAAACAAGAAGTATTATTGAAAAAAATAAGTGTTGCGCTAGGATTCACACCAAGCAACGTAGATTATATCATTGCAAAAGCATTGTCGTTAGTTGACAATAAAGTAGATGCAGATACTTTTATCTACGAAATGCAGCACATGCATAAATAGTATTCAGTAATCAGTTTTTAGTGTTCAGTTTTTATACTGAAACTTGACTGCAAACGAAAATTAAAAACACAAAACCCGATATTGATTTTATCGGGTTTTGTGTTTTAAATCCTTTATTTTGACTGCGTGATATTTATATTATCAAAATAGTTTCCTGACTGTAATCCTATATTAAGAACTCTTTCTGCACCTGTTGTATTTTTACTCATGGTAACAATCAAGATGTTTCCATTTTTCCTTTCTACCTCAAAAACATCATTTTTAAAGATAAAATTTTCAGCAGACAAATTTACAGTTCCTTTGTCAATTCTTGCTTTGTCTAATGCAAAACCATTTACCCACCATCCTTTATACTCTGTAGTAATCGTAATTTTGTTGGCTTCTGCGGTAAAAGAAGCTTCCTTTTTAGAAAGTTTAATCACATCTCCAGAAGCGCCCGTTGGCAGATCTTTAACCTCATCATTACTGCAGGAAACAAACAAAACTGAAAACATTCCAAATAGAAGCACTAATAGTTTTTTCTTCATCATAATTTACTTTTTAGGTTTGATTAGTTTTAAGGCATTTACAAAAAATTAATCCATAATTTCTCATAAACACTAGGTTCTTTATATAGATTGATAAAACTAAAAATAGTTGCGTGTGCTTTTTAATTTATCCTTAAAGCAAAACCCGACAGGTTTTAAAAACCTGTCGGGTTTGCATGTAAACTGTAATTAAGAACAGAACACTTAATTAGTCTTGTGTTTTCTTCATTTTAATGTTTATAACCACTTATGTTCTTAATTTCTTTTAAGCTCATACCATAATTTTTGTCCACATTTAGATCCCAAACATCAGGTTTAGAGTAAGTGCTTTTATCAAATAAATCTGCACCTTTAACAAATTGTATTGAACCCGTAATTTCTTTAATCATGCCAGTTTTTACTTTTAAATAATCATAAAGCATATTATTGGATTCACTGACTTTTTCAACAACAATTAAAAAACTCATTTCATTTGCATTTGTTCCCTGTAAGGCTGCGTTTCTAACATAACCAGAGTTCAAATATTTTACTTTACCCGTAAATTCAACATCATAAGTATGTCCAAAAGATGTATTTTCTACACCATGAACTATATTAAAATCTACCAATTCGACATTATCAAAAGATTCTTGAGCTATTTTAGTTTTAATTATATTCTGAATTGCAGCATCTTTTGGCAAATCATTACAGGATATAAAAAGCACCAAGAAGCTAAATAATAATGTTTTTTTCATAGAGTATTTATTTTTCGTTTTTGCAATTATAGTTAATTCGCTTCAGCCATAAATTCTTCAGCTTTTTCTACCATATTATAGCTTCCGCAGAAGAAAGGCACTCTTTCGTGCAATTCGGTTGGCTGAATTTCTAGAATTCTTCCGAAACCATCTGTTGCTTTTCCTCCCGCCTGTTCTGCCAAAAATGCCATCGGATTACATTCATACAACAAACGTAGTTTTCCTTTTGGCGCTTTTGAACTTGTTGGATAAATATAAACACCGCCTTTAATCATATTTCGATGAAAATCGGCTACCAAACTTCCAATGTATCTAGAAGTATAAGGTCTGTCTCCTTCTTCTCGCTGGCAGTATTTAATGTAATTTTTTACTCCCTGCGGAAAATGAACATAATTCCCTTCGTTAACCGAATAAATATTTCCGTTTTCTGGAAATTTCATGTTTGGATGCGAAAGATAAAAAGTACCTATCGCTGGATTTAACGTAAATCCATTTACTCCATGTCCTGTAGTGTAAACCAGCATGGTCGAAGTTCCATAAATTACATAGCCTGCTGCAACTTGATTGATTCCCGGTTGTAAAAAATCCTCGCTAGTTACCGGAGTTCCTATTGGAGTTACTCTTCTGAAAACAGAAAAAATAGTTCCCACAGAAACATTTACATCAATGTTTGAAGATCCGTCAAGCGGATCCATTAAGATCACGTACTTATTATTATGACTGTTGTCGCTCCCCTGAACAGTAATAAAATCGTCGTTTTCTTCAGAAGCAATACCACAGACAATCTCACGGTTTATTAACGTCTGGATAAATACTTCGTTTGCATAGACATCTAATTTTTGCTGGTCTTCTCCTTGGACATTCTGCGCGCCTACAGCGCCCACAATATCTACTAAACCCGCTTGGTTTACTTTATGATTGACCACTTTTGCTGCCAATCTAATAGAGTTGATAATTCGCGAGAGTTCTCCCGACGAATACTGAAATGCTTTTTGGTTCTCAATAATAAACTCTCCCAGTGTTTTATTGCGTTCTTCCATTTCTAAATCGTTATAGTTTTATTTTTAAGTCACAAATATCGCTTATTTTGTGAGAATGATTTAAAAATTATGTTGTTAGTTTGCTACTATTGTATATTTGCTAATAATCTGCAAAAAGCACTAGCTAAAACGAAGCTTTTTTAGATATTAAATAGTTAAAAATAGGAATATATGAATATTAGAAAAGGAAATCCTGAAGATATGAAATCGGTGTTAGGGCTTATTCAGGAGCTGGCTATATTCGAAAAAGAACCCGATGCGGTTGTCATTACAGAAGATGATTTGATACGTGACGGTTTTGGTGAAAAACCATTATTTAATGTTTTTGTAGCGGAGATTGAAAACGAGGAAAAACAGAAAGAAATTGTCGGAATAGCATTATATTACTATCGCTATTCTACTTGGAAAGGAAAGACAATTCATCTTGAAGATTTGATTGTAAAAGAAAAGATGCGTGGGACAGGTTTAGGTTCTGCCCTTTATGCTGAAATCATGAAACAAGGAAAAAGAGATAATGTTAGAAGAGTTGAATGGAATGTTTTAGCCTGGAATACACCGGCAGTTAATTTTTACAAGAATTCTGGCGCAAGAATTCTAGAAGACTGGCAAGTTGTGCAAATGGATGAGGCAGGCGTTAATTCATTCTTAGAAAAATTATAAAAAAATATTTAGCCACAGATTATAAGGATTAAATTGATTTTAAAATCTGTGTAAATCATTTTATCCCGATAGCTATCGGGAGTGGCAAAAAAAATAAATACTAGGTTTCTGTTTGAGTCTGAAATCTAAAATCTAAAAATCTATTAATTAAAAAATGAGAGTATTTAAATTTGGAGGAGCATCGGTAAAAGATGCAGATGGAATTAAAAACGTATACGACGTTTTACAAAAAGTAGGTTACGAAGACGTAATTCTTGTAGTTTCGGCTATGGGAAAAACAACAAATGCTCTTGAAGTTGTAATCAAGAATTACTTTGAAAAATCGACAGAACTAAATGCTTCTGTACAAGAAATTAAAAAATACCACAATCAGATCTTATTGGATTTGTTTGAAGATGAAAATCATGAAGTTTTCACAGCTGTAAATGCACAGTTTGACGAATTAGAATACTTTTTAGCTCATAATAAATCTCCAAATTACAACTTTGTTTACGATCAAGTGGTAAGTTTTGGTGAATTGATTTCGACTAATATCTTAAGCCATTATATGAATTTCAGAGGAATTCAGACGCAATGGCTTGACGTTCGTAATTTCATTAAAACCAATGCCAACTACAGAGATGCAGAAGTTGATTGGGAAACTACACAGCAAAACATTAGTAAAAATGTTCCAAGAAAACAGCTAAATATTACACAAGGATTTTTAGGTGCTGACGAAAACAATTTCACCACAACTTTGGGCCGTGAAGGTTCTGATTATACTGCTGGAATTTTTGCTTACTGCTTGAATGCAGAAAGTGTAACGATATGGAAAGACGTTCCTGGAGTTATGAATGCCGATCCGCGTTATTTTGAAAATGCAAGTCTTTTAAACCAGATTTCATATCGTGAAGCTATCGAGTTGGCGTTTTACGGAGCAACGGTAATTCACCCAAAAACATTACAGCCATTACAGAAAAAAGAAATTCCGTTATATGTAAAATCGTTTATCAACCCGTTATTAAAAGGAACTTGCGTTTCTAAAGGAGTTGATTTAGAACCGCAATATCCATGTTTTATCGTAAAAAGAGAACAACTTTTAATTTCGCTTTCATCAATTGATTTCTCTTTTATTATGGAAGAAAACATTAGTGAGATTTTCGGTTTATTCCACGAATTTAAAATCAAAGTAAACTTGATTCAAAACTCTGCAATTAGTTTCTCTGTTTGTGTGGAAGATAAATTTGGAAATTTCCCAGAATTGAATGCGATTCTTTCTAAAAAATTCAAAGTAGAATACAGCGAAAATGTAACCTTATATACAATCCGTCACTTTACAGAAGAGGCAGCGCAGACTGTTGAAGCTAACAAAGAAGTTTTATTGAAACAAGTTAGCCGCGAAACTATGCAGATTGTAACTAAAGAATTAATCTAATATTGCTTTATAAAAGGTAATTATTTAATTCAAAGATTATTGAAAAGGCTTCACTTAATTGTGGAGCCTTTTTTAGTTTTTGCCTTCATTCAAATGCCTGATAATAGTCTTTAAATCTTCAATTTGAAACTTATATTGTTTTATTATTATTCCATAAACATTAAACATTGTAATTTCTATTTGCCTATATATATTCATCAGGCTTTCATAAATACAATCATGTAATTCCTTTTTTAACTAATTTTTCTGGAGTAATTTCGAACATTTGGCAAATTTTATTAAAATGAATAGCCCAAGAAGTACTTTCTCCACGTTCCATTCTGGCATAAGCCGATTGGGAAATTTGCAAATGATCTGCGGTCTCTTCTTGTGACATATTTTTTGATTTTCTCAAAACTTTTAGATTATCTCCTACAATTTTATTCATAATTAACAATTTAAAAAACGAATATAAATATAAGAAATATTTTACAATTATTCAATTTTAGACTTAATAAAAAATCAAAGTTTGCAAAATGATTTAAAGGGTTCATATACAACAAATAATTTTACAGAAATGATACAAAGCGAAAGATATTAACAGAAAATTATTACATTTATCAAAAATATAGAACCTGTTAGCTATAGAATAATTTTAAAACCCAATATATGTTATGTATAAAAGTGTAAAAATCATGACGTGGGTTGTTGTAGCTATTATGATGCTTAATGCCAACCAACATTTTCTTTCAGACAAAATGTTTGCCACTATAATGCTTTTATTATTAGTTGCTTTCATCATAAATATAATTGGTTTGAGTTTCAAAAAAGACTAACTCAAAAAACAAAGAGAATAGTAATAATCTAAAAAAACTTAAAATGACCAAAAAGAATTTTTTACTTGTTTTTATTGTTCTTGGTTTATTATACATCGGTATCTCTTTAAGTCCGTTGCTTACAAAGGATATTAAAGACATTTCTCATTCCGATTTTAGATTGGTAATTGGTCCTTTTCTATCTACAGTTGGAATCCTTATTACTTATACACAGTTAAAAAAAGGAAAAACCAACAAGTAATAACAATCACTCTACTATTTCTTGATTATGGAAACTCAAAAACCATCCGAGGAAGAAAAAAACAATTGGCATAATGATCCTGATAATTGGGTTTGGGGAATATTTTATTATAACCCAAAAGACAAAAGAATGTTTCCTCCAAAGAAAATTAAAGAATTAGGCTGGACGATTAATTTTGCCAATCCCAATTCGGTTTTTCTTTGTGTTGTACTTATTCTAGTTTTGATGATTATATCTGAAAGTGTCAAATAATTTACCTCGCCCTACTATTCTCCGACTGCTCAACCTCTGACTTTTTATAAGTCGTCTTTTTTGAATCTCCAAAACTGTATGTTGCAATCAATTTAAAATAATTGCTGGTATAGGTTCGGTGGTAATAAATTTGCGTTTGTCCGACATTGTAATCACCAGAAACCATAAACTGATGAAAGATGTCGTTTGCTGTAAAATTGAGTTTTAGCGCATCTTTGAAAAAGTTTTTCTCTATTCCTAAAGTTACGGTCGAACGGCAATTTTCGCTTCCCAATCCATAACTTCTATCGCTTAAATACCAAGCCAAAACTTGCAATTTAAAAAGTTTAGGAATCGTAAATGTATTATTAGTATATAAATAAATCTGAGGTTTTACAGGACTAAACGCAAATGCATAATAATTGTCTACCGATTTCTGCCAGGTAATGCTTGCTGTATTAACAGAATTCCACCATTTAATATTGAAAGCTCTAGAAAGTGAGGCAAAAAAAGTATGTCCTTTTTCGAGATTCAATGCCCTTAAAATATAGCTATTTGGCGTGTCTCCGCGTAAAGCGGCTGCCGAAATGGGATCAATTTTATAAGTATAGCCAACTTTAAAATCGAACTTTTTGTACATCGCACCTATTTCAAAAGCATGTGTTTTTTCTGGAAGCAGATTTGGATTTCCTTCAATTGTAGTAAACGGATCCTGATAAATCACATACGGATTTAGAGCCTGATATCTAGGTCTTGTAATTCTGGAAACATACGAGAAATGCCCTTTCCAATCTTCTGAAAGATTAAAATTTAAAAGTGCGTTTGGAAAAAAATTGCTGTACGATTTATCAAATTTCTGAGTTCCGTTGGCATTTGTAAATAAATCGTAACTCGTTTTTTCCGCTCGTACGCCAAGAGAAAAATTGACTTTTTCATTCAATGTTCCGATATAATTAAAGTACGCAGCGGCAATTTTTTCGTTGTATTCAAAATCACTCGAAAGTTCGTTATCCAACTCAAAATTTACATCATCATCAGAAGTTAAGAAATCGGTTCCCGAGTTTATTGTGGAGTAGCTAAACTTCGCTCCTATTTCTAGTTTTGTTTTTTCATCTATTTTCTTCGCATAATCGGCTTGAACTGCAATTATATTAATTCGGCTACCCACATTATTCTTTAAATATCTTTCGGCATCTATTTCCTCAATCTCGCTGTTTTCGTCAATAAAATCTCTTATCGTCTGATTGTAATTCGAAAATTGTGATCCAATAAATAGTGTCGAACCTTTAGCCGTTGTCCAATTATAATTCAAATTAATAAACTGATTTAACAAAACATCATTTCGGTCAACATCAGTGGCATAAAAACTTTTTCCTGAATTATTAGTAATCGAATTTCTGCTTTCTGTAATTCCGCCCAAATCATTCACATTACCGCTATAAGCCAATGAAATATAATTATTTGGAGAAAAACTATATTGAATTCCAAATCCGAAATTTGAATAATTGTTAAATCTCCTTTTCCAATCGGTTGTCAATTCCGATTTCATATAATCATCAGGATTTGGGCGTGTTCGGGTTGTATACAGCAGCTCGCGGTTTCTTCCTAATTGCAATCCGTAATTGGTAACAAACGAGAATTTTCCTTTAGAATAACTAAAATCAAAAAGCGTGTTATAACTCGTTCCGCCAAATTTAGAAACGGTTACATGCTGATTAACAGTTCCCATTACACCGCTTTCACTTTTTTTTTTGGTTATGATATTGATGACCGCTTTTCCTTCGGCATCGTATCTCGCAGAAGGATTAGAAATGACTTCGATCTTCTGAATTTGCGAAACGGGAATAGCGGCAAAACGTTCATAATTAATTAGAACTCCGTTGAGATAAATAATGGCTTCACCTTTTCCAATAACACTTATTTCACCGTCGGCAACCACAACATTTGGCACTCTTCCCAACAATTCGTTTACCGAACTGCTGGTTGCCAGAACAGTTCCGTTTACATTGACATCAATATTTCCGTTGGCTCCATATTTTAATAATGAAGGTTGGCTTTTTACAACCACTTCATCTAACTCATTTTGCTCTTTCTCTTTTTCATTTTCTTTCTCTTTAATGATTAGAGTATCTTGAGCAGACTTAAATAACTTTCCGAAGAGCACATCATCACTATAATGACTTTTATCTGTAACTTTTTTTATACGTTGCGCTTTTATTTCTATTGATGAAAAAATTAGAAAAAAGACATAAACGATGACCAATTTTTGAAATCTCATAAACTTTAGCAATTAACAGTTTAACTTTTATTTGAAACAAAAGTCATCTGAAAATCAATAAATGAGATTCCAAAAAGCGAAATCAGGAGTACGGATTTATAAATCAGTACTTCATTCTAGGACTGCACAGCTTGCATTTGGTAATTTAACGGCGTAGTTCCCGTATGTTTTTTGAATGCTGTGAAAAAAGTTGATTTAGAATTAAAACCAACATCATAACCAACGGATTCCAAAGTCAATTTATCTGAAGAAGCGATAATTTTACAAGCTTCGTTGATTCTGAATTCGTTTACATAACTGGTAAAATTCTTCCCTAAATTATTATTCAGAAATTGCGATAACTGATGGCTTGATATATTAATTTCTTGAGACAGATCTTGAAGAGTCAGATTTGGATTTTTATATAAACTCTTTTCATTCATAGCATTATTCAGTTTTTCAAACCAGATTACCGCTTCTGTCGAATCTATTTTTTTATTCGAAATCTTTCCATTCAATAAAAACAAATCGTCTGTTTTTTTTCTGTACAAAAGAATCGAAATTCCCAAGTATAAAATAAACGAAAAAACCACTGCTCCACTTATATAGGTAGCTCCTGGTGCTCCCATAATCGCCAAGAAGTAAAATAGAAACAGTAAACAATTTCCAAAATAGAGCATTGAAAACCACATTTCGGCTGGAGTAGTTTTTTCTTTTCGGCTCAGGATTTTTTTCAAAACACCACGAAGTACAAAACCAGCAGAAACAATGTAAACCAACCACTGAAAATAAATGATTCTTATAAAAATGCCATTCCAAAGCTTTGGATATACTTCGTACGAATATAAAATACCAACTGCAACGATTAAAATCCCCCAAAATGCTAGAATAAATTTCCATGATTTGGGCATTATCTGAACTTCATCAACTGCCGATTTAATAAAATAATACAAACATGGTCCGATGAAAAAACAAGCTGTAAGTCCAAACTGAAGATACATTTTTGGCAGTTCGGGATGAAAATAAACAAATACAGATTTTGCGATTCGGATACTTAATGCAAACAAAAGTGCACCCAGAAAATAATTCGTCAGATGCTTTTTCTTGGTAAAAAAGAAAAAATACACTCCGAGAATAATTCCGTTGAAAGCTCCTAAAGCACTAAAAAAGAATAAAAGTTCTTTACTAGTATCCATAATTTAAATTGATTATATCCTAAACAAAGCTAAAATATTATTTTTAAATGAAAATTAATTAACTTTATAACAGTCAAATAATTCCATGAATTATGAAAAACATTAACGATCCCAGCGAAGAAACTAAAAACCAATGGGAAAATGATCCCAATAATTGGATTTGGGGAATGTTTTATTACAATCCAAAAGACAAAAGATCTTATTTTCCAAAAAGAATAAGTGAATTTGGATGGCATGCCAATTATGCAAATCCTATTTTCATTGTAATCATCGCATTCTTTGTTTTGATAATTTTAGCTTTTATTAAAAATGGAAGATAGGATATACTATTGACCAATAAATCTAAAATAACCTACACTGCAATTCACAATTATAAATACTACTTTTGACTTTTTAGAGTTAGAGTATTTATGTTGAAAAAATTACTGTTTTTGACGGTTTTCTTCTGGTTTTCTGCGCTTCAAGCTCAGGAAACTGAATCACTGTACAAAACCAAAAAAGTAATGGTTTCAAAAGACACTATTCGGCTTGAAAAAGTTGCTATCAACTCTGGATTTTTTGAAATCTTAAATACAAAAAACCAACCAATCGATTCTACTTCTTATAAAGTCGATTTTCAAAAAGGATATTTACTCTTAAATGAAAATTTCCAATCGGTTTCAGATACCTTAATTGTCAATTATCTTAATTATCCAGATCTTTTAACTAGAGAATACAGCCTTTACAAATCGAATCAGATTGTAAGCGGCGATGTTGGATCAGACAAATTATATCGAATCGACAATAACTCAAATGCAAAAAAAGTAACTCCTTTTGACGGTCTTGAAACTTCTGGAAGTATTACGCGTGGTGTTACGGTTGGTAATAATCAGAGTACGGTTTTGAACTCCAATTTAGATTTACAAATTACAGGAAAGATTTCAGACAAAGTGAGTTTAAGGGCTTCACTTCAAGACAATAATATTCCGCTGCAAGATGGTGGCTATTCGCAGAAACTTGATCAATTTGATAATATTTTCATTGAGCTTTTTAGCGATGACTGGAACATTCGCGCCGGCGATGTCTTTTTAGAGAACAGGAAAACTCAATTTTTGGGCTTTAATAAAAAAGTTCAGGGACTTTCTGCCAACTTTGATTTTGATACCGAAAAAAGCAAAACCAACGTTTTTGCTTCGGTTGCTTTTGTAAAAGGCCAATATGCCAAGAGTACTTTTACAGGTCAGGAAGGAAATCAGGGTCCATACAAACTAAAAGGGCAAAATGGCGAATTGTATGTTTTGGTAATTTCGGGTTCGGAGCGAGTTTATGTAAACGGCGTTTTATTAAAAAGAGGCGAAAACAATGATTATGTGATTGATTATAATGCTGGAGAAATTGTCTTTACGTCGCTTTTTACCATTACTTCGGAAATGCGTATTAATGTGGAATACCAATATTCTGAACGAAATTACAATCGTCTTGTAACATACGCAGGTGCAACTCACGAAAATAAAAATTGGAGTTTTGGAGGTTATTTGTATTCAGAAAATGATATGAAAAATCAGCCTTTACAGCAAAATCTCTCTCCAGAACAGGTTCAGATTTTAAGTCAAGCGGGAGATGATGTCAATTTGATGAAGGCGCCTTCTGCTTACGAAGATACTTATGCCGAGAATAAAATCTTGTATAAAAAAACACTTGTCAATTCGGTTGAAGTTTATGAATATTCGAATAATCCTGCCGATGTTTTGTACAATGTTCGATTTAGTCAGGTTGGTCCAAATGCAGGAAATTATATCATTCAAAACAATAATTCTGTTGAACGTATTTATCAATATGTCGAACCAGTCAACGGAATTCCACAGGGAAATTATGAACCAATTGTTCAGCTTGTTGCGCCAATGAAACTTCAGGTGGCAACTTTTTTAGGAAAATATAATCCTGATGAAAAAACATTGGTTGATTTTGAATTGGCCGTCAGTAATAATGACCAGAATTTGTTTTCTACCATTGACGATTCGAACAATGAAGGAATTGCTTTTAAAACCAATCTTAAAAAACGCCTTTTTTCTAGAAGCTGGAATTTAGATGCTTTTGCGAATTATCAATTTGTACAGCAGAATTTTAAATCGGTGGAACGTTTGTATAATATTGAATTTAATCGCGACTGGAATCTAACGGGAACACTTTATGGCAATCAAAGCCTTTTGGTTACGGGTTTGAATTTTGATTTATTTTCGAAAAAAGAAACCTCTAATATTGGTTTGTTAACGTATCAATTCGAGAAATTGGATTTTAGCGAAAGCTACACTGGAACAAGACATACAACAAATGCTTTATTCAAACTAAAAAATTGGACGATCGAAAACAATGGAAGTTTCTTAAATTCTGATGCTACAGCTTCGACTTCAAAATTTATTAGAAACCAAACCAGAACCAAGTATCATTTTGGAAAAAATTGGGTTGGAGGAACTATGCAAATAGAAGACAATCAGCAAAAAGACAAAATTACCAATCAGTTTTCGGCTTTAAGCCAAAGATTTTCAGAATACGGTTTATTTACTGGGCGCGGTGATAGTACAAAAGTTTTTGTTGAAGTAGGTTTTCTGCAGCGACGAAACGATAGTTTGCAAAACGGATTACTGCAGCATGTCAACAATTCGCAGACATATTATTTAAAATCAAAACTAATTCAAAACAAAACAACCGATTTGGCGGTTTATGCGAGTTACAGAAATTTAGATTTTACAGATAAATCGAGACAGAATGAACCTTCTTTAAATTCGAGAATTCTATACAACGATCGCTTTTTTAATCAATTCATGCAAATTGGAACGGCTTACGAAACGAGTTCGGGAACTATTGCCCAACAAGAATTTACGTATGTAGAAGTGCCAACAGGTCAGGGAGTTTACACTTGGAACGATTATAACGGAAACGGAATTCAGGAATTGGAAGAATTTGAAGTTGCCGTTTACCAAGATCAAGCGCGCTATATTAGGATCTTTTTGCCGAATCAGGTTTATATTAAGACCAACCAAAATAAGTTTTCGCAATCCTTAACTCTGAATCCGCTACAATGGCAAAATGAAAAAGGATTCAAAAAATTACTGTCTTATTTTTATAACCAGACTTCTTTCATAATGGATCGAAAGATAAAAAGTGATGGTGAAAAACTAGAACTCAATCCGTTTGATTCATCAGAAGAAAATATTTTGGGTTTGAATTCGAGTTTCAGAAACAGTTTATTTTATAACCGAGGCAAACAAAAACATTCGGTTACGTATTCTTATCTTATAAATAAAGGAAAGAGTCTGCTTTCTGTTGGTTCTCAGCATGTGCAGAATTATTCGCATCAAATTCAGTATACACATTTATACCAAAATAGCTGGCTATTTAATTTCTTCACCAAAACCATAAAAACCGATTTGGTTTCAAAAGATTTTGCTGAGAAAAATTATGATATTCAAGGTTGGCAGCTGGCACCAAAAGTCAGTTATTTGTTTTCTAAAAACACCAAATTGGATTTCTTTTATGAGCTTCAAAACAAAAAAAATCAAATTGGAAATCTCGAAACTTTAGACCAAAACAGAATCGGGACTTCTTTTTCTTATGCAGGCGAAAAGAAAGTTACGGTTAATGGAGAATTCTCTTTTTATGAAAATAAATTTAATGGAAATGAATTTTCATCAGTCGGTTTTCAAATGCTCGAGGGACTTCAAGCGGGATCAAATTTGGTTTGGAAACTGCTTCTGCAAAAGAACATTACGTCTTTTCTAGATATTAATTTAAATTATCAAGGAAGAAAAAGCGAAACCGGAAATACGATTCATACAGGAAATGTTCAGCTTCGTGCATATTTTTAATGTAACACGAAAAAGATGACAATAAATTGTTTAATTTTAATTGAAATTTAAACTTTTAGCCTTATGAAAAAATTAGTATTGTTCTGTTTGATGGTTGTTTTCTCTTCTAATTTTTATGCTCAGGAAACAACTGCAAAAACCACGAAAAGTAAAACTGAAACTTCGGCGAAAAAAGCGAAAGCAAGTGCTGACAAAGCTTCGGCTGACGCAAAAAAAGAAGCCACAAAATCTAAAAAAGCCGCTGACGATGCAAAAGCTGCTTCAACAAAAGCCAAAAAAGAATCTGCTGACGCAGCAAAAAAGACTGCCGACAAACAAGCGACAAAAGCTAAAGCTGATGCCAAAAAAGCTACTGTAGAATCTAATAAAGCAAAAACAACTGCTGACAAAACCAAAGCCGACGCCAAGAAAACAACCGCAAAAGCTGATGCTACAAAAAAAGACGCCACTGCTGCTAAAAAAACAGCTAGTAAAACTTTAAAAGAAACTAACGAAAAAGCGCCGTCTGTACCAGACAAAATAACCGGCGAATACAACGGTAAAAAAGTATATACTGGTCCAAGAGGTGGTAAGTACTACATTAACAAAAATGGTAATAAAACGTATATTCAGGATTAATTAAAGGTTCTGAGGAACTAAGGGACTGAGGTGCTAAGGTTTTAATACGAGACTTTGAAGAAGCTGTCCTTTTGGACAGCTTCTTCTTTTTGTAAGCTTCGGAGAAGCAAAATATTTATAGCAAATAATGAACATTTATATATAAAGCTCCAGTGGAGCGACACATATTTTATTGCGAAAAATTATGTGTCGCTCCACTGGAGCTCTTTGTCTTTTCGCAATTGGATTTCTATAAATATTCTTTTAACTCTAAATGACTGTATTTTTGAGATAACCTCTTTTTTATTCAATCCAATAAACCTTAGAGCCTTAGTTCCTCAGCACCTTAGAACCTTAAATTAATAATTTAGTAATACCTTCGAAATAACACAGAAAACATATTTGTCTATCTTCGTTTTTAAAACGTGTTAAAAATGAGCATTGATTATTCTGCGAATAAAACAATTTTAGTAGCTCCATTAAATTGGGGACTTGGACATGCCACTCGATGCATTCCGATTATCAAAGCGCTTCAAGAGAATAATTATATTCCGATTATCGCCTCCGACGGCGTTGCGCTGGCTCTATTACGAAAAGAATTTCCTTATGTACAAACTTTAGAATTGCCTTCTTATCATATTGAATATGCCAAGAATGGTAAAAATTTTAAATGGAAATTGATTAAAAATCTTCCGAAAATGATTACTGCCGTTTTGGATGAGAAAAAAATGGTGAATCATTGGATTAAAAAACATGGCATTGATGGCATAATCTCAGATAACAGATTGGGGGTTTTCAGCAAAAAAGTACCTTCTGTTTTTATGACTCATCAATTGAATGTAATGACTGGAAATACGACTTGGTTTACCAGTAAATGTCATCAGTATTTCATAAAAAAATATAATGAATGCTGGGTTCCTGATACTAATGAAAAAGTGAACTTAACGGGAGATTTGGGGCATTTAAAAAATAATGAACTGAATCTAAAATACATCGGCCCGTTGAGCCGTATGAAGAAAAAGGATACTCCCAAAATATATGATTTGATGATTATATTGTCTGGACCTGAACCTCAGCGCACTTTCTTGGATGAAAAACTGCAAAAAGAAGCTGCAAATTATCCAGGAAAAGTGGTTTTTGTACAAGGTAAAGTAGAAAAATCGCAAGAAAAATGGCAGGCTGGAAATGTTACCTATTACAATTTTATGAACTCCAAACAGCTGGAACAGACTTTTAACGAAAGTGAGTTTGTATTATGCCGTTCGGGCTATACTACAGTAATGGATTTGGCTAAGCTGGGCAAAAAAGCTTTTTTTATTCCAACGCCAGGTCAGTACGAACAAGAATATCTGGCCATAAAACTTCAGGAAGAAAATCTTATACCTTATGCAATGCAGGACGATTTTAGCATTGAAGATTTATCGAAAGTAAAATCGTTTAAAGGACTATCTCAATTTGAAAATAACATTGACTGGGATTCGTTATTTAAGGTTTTTGAAGACAAAACAGCATAACTGCACGTTGATCAAACAGATTTGCTATTGCAAAGACGCGGATTAAGCGAATTTTACTTTTATTTTCCACTACAATAAAAAAACCTCCAGCTTAAGCTGGAGGCAATTGAGTTTTTTCTTAAATAAAAAATCAGTTTTTATCAGCGTCTTTGCGATAGCAAATCCGTTTAATCTGTGTCTTTTTAGAAGTTAAATTGTGCTTGCAGTCTCAGGACATTTCCTTGTTGTCTGTTTATTGGCAGTGCACTATCTTCAAAAGTCCTGTCTGCTACTACATATTCTGCAGTTAATTCTAATGCTTTGATTGGCTGCCATTCAATACCGAATTCATAATCTCTAACTACGTAGCTTCTAGCATCTTTTTCATATTTTTTCCCTCCGTCATAATATTGAAATTTGGCGAATGGATAAATACGTTGTTTTTTAATATCCCATTTATAGTTTAATAAAATGTAACCTCCGTTCAAATCGGTTTGGTCGATTGTATTGGTAAGTGTATTGTATCGAGGTCCTGTTCCGATATTGTATTCAGTCTGAATACCAAATGGTCTAGGATATAAAACAAAAGTTGCCCCCACTCGCTGATCTTTTACATATTGAGGATCGTTAACAGTAACTCCTGGCGAAACTTCTCCTGTAAAAGCCCATTTACCGGTATAAGCCTGAATTCCTGGTTCTATAATCTGACTTCCAATTACAAAAGGGTATGATACTCTCGTTACTACATTTAAATCTCGATTCCCATCCAATTTATTAGCAATCTGCCCATTATAAACACCAAAGGCAAAAACTCCAAAATCTCCAGAACCTTTATAGCCATCTCTAACCAGCATTTCAAAACGCTGTCTAATTTCGGCTGGAGCCCAATAAAAGAATATCCCTAAATCACGTTCATTTAAAATTGAGCTGTTGATAGCGTCGGCACGATCTAAAGATAAACGCTGTGAGCTTGACTGCATATTTTCGAAGCCGTATGGAATTTTACTCTGTCCAACGCGAACACGATATTCTCTTTTTTTATCAAAAGAAAGATCAAAATACAAATCACGAATCTGTACGAAATTATTAATACCGCTAACTGGAGAACTCGCAAAGTCTGGCTGGAAATAGAAGAATACATTCGGGTGAACTTGTCCTGAAAATACTAAACGGGCACGACGAATAAAAAGTCCGTTGTTTGCTTTGGCATCTGGAGCTGTAGAAGTTGTTCCCCAAGATTTATCACATTGTTCGCAAGAAACTTTATCATTTGTAGAAAAAAGACCATTGTATCTAATTTGTGCATAACCTCTCAAAGAGATTCTATCATACCAATGTTCTTCAACTCCTCCTCCAGATTTAGTTTCCGGAAGTTTCGCTTTATTTATAGAATCTAAAATACGCATTACCTCGTTTTTTACATCCTGTTTGTTTAATTCTTTTTTATCTGTTTCCTGCGCATTAGCAGCAAAGGTTAGCAGTAATAAAACAGCTACTAGTTTTCTTTTTATCATTAGTTCTCTAATTCCCTTAATTTCAGGATGCAAAGATGGAGCACCTATGTTAAGAAATCATTAACCAGATGTTACTATAATAAAAATTTAATGTTATGACCTAAATTCAAATGTTTATTTATTGTTAAACACCTTTGTTTTAGGGCTTTTAACAAAACTGAAATTACGATTTTTTAACGTCAGTTTTTGCTGTTTTATTTGCTTTTTCGAGCGTAAAAGAGAATTCAGAGCCAATTCCGAACTCACTTTCTACATAAACTTTCTCTTTGTGTGCTTCAATAATATGCTTTACAATTGCCAGACCTAAACCAGAACCACCTTCAGATCGTGTTCCGCTTTTATCCACTCGGTAAAAACGCTCAAAAAGTCTTGGAATATTTTGTTTTTCAACGCCTTCTCCGTTATCACTAATACGAATTAAGACTTTTTTCTTGGTTAAATTTACTACGCCAACTTCAGTCAGACCGCCTTCTTTTCCGTACTTAATAGAGTTTACAATCAGATTTTCTAAAACTTGCTGTATTCTGTCCTGATCTCCTCGAATCATTACAGACTGCACATTTTTACTTTCAAAAGCCAATTTGATTTTCTTTTTATCGGCTTTCATTTCAAGCAGTTCAAAAACATTCTGAATTAATTCGACAATATCAAAATCAGTCATATTGAGATCTAAATCGCCCGATTCTAATTTGGTAATCATATCCAAATCTTCTACAATATATATAAGACGTTCTACTCCTTTTTCGGCACGTTTTAAATATTTCTTTCTGATATTTTTATCGTCCATTGCGCCGTCAAGCAAAGTTGAAACGTAACCTTGAACAGTAAATAAAGGTGTTTTCAATTCGTGCGAAACGTTTCCTAAAAACTCTCTTCTATATTGCTCACGGATTTCGAGCATTTCGATTTCTAGTTTTTTATCTGTCGCAAACTTTTTCACTTCACGCGAAAGCGTTTCCATATCGGTATTAATCGGCTGATTGATTAATGTTGTGGATTCTAGCAACGAAACCTCATCGTAAATTTTCTTCACCCTTCGGTAAATAAAGCGTTCTACACGATATTGTAAAACCAGAAAAGAGAAAATATAGATTACGATTATGAAAATTATTCCAAACGCAACTTGATGTTTTAGTTGATTTTTATAAAATAATGACATTAACATCAGTACAAATGCTGTTGTAAAAAGACTGATATACAATGCCGATTTTATGGCGAATTTGTATGTTTTTTTAAAATTAATTTTCATTGAAATAGTTAAATATTAAAACCAATTAAAGATTATTTTTCACCATATAAGTAATATAAGTTCATTTAAAAATAACTTTTTTTGGGAATAAATAATAATTTTGAAAAGCCCATCTTTATCAAAGTCAGACTTTGACAAAAATGAGCTTTTTTATTTTAAAGTAAACTATAATTTTAAATGAACTTATAATACTTATATGGTTCATTTTTTATAGAAATACTAAACTTCAAATTTGTAACCTACACCTTTTATGGTTTTAAAAAGATCTTCGCCTATTTTTTCGCGCAGTTTTCTGATGTGAACATCGATTGTTCTTCCTCCAACCACAACTTCGTTACCCCAAACTTTATCCAAGATTTCGTCTCTTTTAAAAACTTTACCTGGTTTTGAAGCCAATAGATAGAATAATTCGAATTCTTTTCTTGGCAAAGCAATTTCTACATTGCCTTTTATGATTTTGTATTCCTCACGATTAATCTCGATTCCGCCTACATTTAAAGTATCTGTAACAACTTCTTGTTCCTTTAATCTTCTTAACAGCGCCTTTACTTTTGAGACCAATAATTTTGGTTTAATTGGTTTTGTAATATAGTCATCGGCACCTGCATCAAAACCAGCTACTTGAGAATAATCTTCGCTTCTTGCTGTAAGGAATGTTATGATAACATTATTTAATTCAGGAATTTTTCTAATATGCTCGCAAGCCTCCATTCCGTCCATTTCTGCCATCATCACGTCCATAATGATTAATTCTGGCAACTCTTTCTGTGCTTTTGCTATAGCATCTTTTCCATTAGAAGCTGTAACAATCTGATAGCCTTCCTGAGCAAGGTTATAGCCAACGATTTCTAAGATATCTGGTTCGTCGTCAACTAATAAAATCTTAGTTTGTGTTTTTTTCATAAATAGCAAAAATTGAGATTTTTATATCGAAACTTCTTCATTAAACATTCGATATTTCTTATTTCACAGGGTAAATATACTAACAAAAGAACCTTTAAAAAATGGTGTTAACCGTAATTTAATCTCGTAACAATTTGATAATCTTAACAACACAAAAACATAACAAGTCGGTAACATGGACTTCACAGAGCGGTTCTTTCTTTGCACAAAAATAATTAAGACACAAACACAACACTGAAAAAAATGAAATTCAATCTAAGATTTCTCTTTATTGCATTATTTATCTGTACGATTTCGATCGCGCAAAACAAAGGTACGATTTCTGGAGTTCTGACTGACAAAGATTCGAACAACGCAGCTCTACCATTTGCTAATGTTTTAGTTAAAGGTACAAATATTAGCGTAAATACCGACGTTGACGGAAAATATTCGTTAAGCGTAAATCCTGGAAATTATACTTTAATTTTTAGTTTCTTAGGATATGAATCTGTAGAAGCTCCGGTTGCCGTAAAAGCAAACGAAACTGTAACAGTTAACCAAGGGCTTTCTTCTGGAAGCTATACTCTTAAAGATGTAGTCGTAAAATCTTCTGCAGGAAACAAGCAAAAAGAATCAGCATTATTATTAGATCAAAAAAATGCAGTCCAATTTAAAGCTGCTATTGGTGCTGAGGAAATTGCAAGAAAAGGAGTTAATGATGTTGCCAACGCTGTTGCAAAAGTGAGCGGGGTTTCTAAACAAGACGATTCTGGAAATGTTTTCGTACGTGGATTAGGTGATCGTTATAACGTAACTACTTTAAACGGACTTCCGTTGCCATCAAACAACCCTGCAAATAAAAACATTCTTTTGGAAATTTTCTCTACAAACATTGTAGATAACATTGGAATCAGTAAAACTTTTGAAGCTCAAAACTATGCCGATTTCGGAGGAGCTAATATCGATATTAGTGCAAAGAAATTCAGCGGAAAACCATTCATCAGCTTTTCAGTTGGTACTGGTGCAAACACAAATGTTTTAGGACAAGATCATTTTTATCTTCAAGACGGACCTACTTATACAGGATTTAAAAAAGTTGGAGTGCCAGATGCCCCATTATTGCCATATAGCTATGCAACAAGCTGGGACAGACAAGAAAGTAAAAATGTATTAAATGCGTTTTACACTTTATCTGGAGGAAAAAGATTTCAAATAAACGACGAAAGTTCTATTGGTGCTTTTGTTACTGGATCTTTCAGTGCAAAAAACAAATTCACTCAAGGTTACAGCAGAGGAGGAATTACTTCTGATGGAGATATTTATTCTGACTTTATCAGAACAGCTTACAAACATAACACTACAACAACAGTTATGGGTACAGCTGATTACAAAATCAACAAAAACCATTCTATCTTCTTTACTTCTTTATTCTTAAACTCTAGTGAGCAAGACTATAGCGAGTACGAAGGAACTAACATCAACTTTGATGGTGGTGGAGATGCTCAACAGCAAATTAGCGGTTTTATCAAACGTGGAACTTTTGAAAGAACACAATTAGTGGTAAACCAATTAACAGGAAAAAGCAAATTTAACGATCGATTGAATTTAAACTGGGGAGTTGGATACAGTATGTCTGACAGTGCAATTCCAGATCGTATGCAAAACTCTTTCGTGTATGCTCCTAATGCTATTGATTATACATTTTTCACCAATTCAAATATCAATAACCACAGATTTTTTCATGACTTAAAAGAAAATGAAATTGCTGCAAATATTGCTCTTTCTTATAACTTCAAAAAAGGAAGTGATGATACTTACAAAGGAAAAGTAACTGTTGGTTATTCTGGAAAATTCAAAAATGTAGATTACGATATGCAACAGTTTTCGTTCTTCCCGAACAGAACTACAATATCTTTCCCTAAAGAAGATATCCACCATGTAGATAACTATTTAGATCCTGCACATTGGGGTTCATCTTACTCAAACAGAATTCACCAAACATATAATGGAAATTTAGATATTAATGCTGCATTTGTTAATGTTCAATATTCTTTAACTGAAAGATTGAGCGTAATATTAGGAGCAAGATTAGAGCAATTGAATCAGAATGTATTCTATATCACTACAACAGTTCCATCTGGAGGAAACTCTGACGATTCTAAATTCAATATTTTACCAAGCTTAATTTCAAAATATACATTGAATGACAGACAGAATTTAAAATTCTCTGCTAGTAAAACCTATACACTTCCTCAGTTTAAAGAAAAAGTGCCAATTATTTACGAAGATGTTGCACAAGCTTACGAAGGAAACCCAAGATTATACGCTTCAACAAATTACAACTTCGATTTAGGATGGGAATTTTTCCCAAAAGCAAGCGAATTAATTTCGGTTACTGCATTTGGTAAAATCATTCAAAATCCAATCAACGAAATGTTCTTGAATTCTTCTTCAAATGATATTTCTTATGCAAATACAGGAGATAAAGGAACAGTAGCAGGAGTTGAAGTTGAGTATAGAAAAGATCTTTTTGAAATTGAAAAAAGAGATAACTTAAAAACAAAACTTTCTTTTGACGCAAACGGATCATATTTATATACAAAACAAGATCTAAGCAACGAAAAAGTAAACAATGAAAATGATTTTGGAGCGAACTTTACTTTTACATCAAGTAAATTAACAGGAGCTTCTAATTTCCTTGCCAATGCGAACTTATCGTTCTTAAATGAGTTTTCAGAAAACACAGATATTTCGGCGACAGTTTCTTACTCTTATTTTTCAGATAAATTGGCTGTAATCGGAACTTCAAGAGTTGGAAATATGGTTGATAAAGCGGTAAATAAACTAGACTTTATCGTAAATTCAAGTTTGACTAAAAACTTAAAAATTGGTCTTATTTACAACAACATTTTAAATCCAACTTTTAAACGTGTACAAGAACAAGGAGAAGTTCCTGGAAAAGAGTCTGTAGGAGATATTACTGTAACTTCATATAAAGCAGGTTCAGATCTTAGACTTACTTTAAACTATACATTCTAAGAAAAAGATTTTCAATAAATTACAAAAGGCGATTGGTTATTCCAATCGCTTTTTTTTTACCCAAAATTGCAATGTAAATTTTACATTAAGACACTGCGTTTTTACCCCATTATACTTAATAGATTGTTAATATCGTCTTAACTCAGCAAAAACATATGTTCGTTTACTTTGCCTTGAATAAATAAAACAATAAAACACAACAAAAATGAAAAAAAGTTTATTTGCAATGGCTGCAATATTAGGACTTGCTTTAACAAGCTGTAGTTCTGATGATAACAACAAAGACACAAACAACAGTTCTTTTGTTTTAAAGGTTGACGATTTAAAAGGAGAAATTAAAGACGGTACTGTAACTTTAGATCCTACTCAAACTTATACATTAACTGGAGGTTTAGTAGTTAAAGGTGGAGCTACTTTAGTAATTCCTGCTGGAACAGTAATTAAAAGTTCTCCTACTGCAGAAGCAACTTCTTTATATATCGCTGTAGAAAGAAACGCTAAAATTAACATCAACGGTACTGCTGCTAAACCAGTTATTATGACTTCTGGAAAAGCAACTCCTGCTCAAAGTGACTGGGGTGGATTGATCATCGCTGGTAACGGTAAAGTAAACACTGGAGACAATGGAACTTCTGAAGTAGGTGGTTTAAGCTACGGAGGTAATGATAATGCAGATTCTTCTGGAAACATTAACTTCTTGAAAATTTCTTACACAGGTTCTAAATATACTGCTGAAAAAGAATATAATGGAGTTTCTTTCTTCGGAGTAGGTTCTGGAACTGTAGTATCTGATATCTACACTTTCGAAAGTGGTGATGACGGAATCGAATTCTTCGGTGGAGCTGTAAACGCTTCTAACCTGACAATCATTAACTCTTATGATGATTCATTAGATTTCGCTGACGGATGGCAAGGTACTGCTACAAACGTATACATTAAAGGTGTTTCTAAAGCAGGTGTTGAAGGATCTACTAACGCTAAAGATCCAAGTGGAGCTTCTCCAATGACTAACGCTAAAGTTACAAACATCTCTATCGTTAAAGGTGGTGCTACATTCTTAGCTGACGAAAAAGCAATCAACTACAAAGAAGGTGGTGGAAAACAAACTTACACAAACCTATATGTTGCTGACGGAATGCCTGCTGCTTTAACTAAATTATCTGCTGATGCTGGTGTAACTGCAAATCTTGCAGCTGGTAACTTCACTATCACAAACTACACTTTTGGAGCTTCTGTAACTGATCTTACAGGTCCTAAATTGGCTGGAACAAGCACAGGAAACCTAGGAGCTGGTAATGGTGCTGAATTACCAACTTGGGCTAACTGGACTAAATAATAAAAGTTAGATTCTAAATAATAAAAAAGCTGTCTGAAATATTCAGACAGCTTTTTTCATTTTAGCTTTTATAGCACATACAAAATCATATAGTTTCCTAATCACTTCGAATACATAATGTTAAAAACATCCTAAAAATCTAGCATGTTTTTTTTTGGCGTCATTTTTGTAATTTTTTTTGTATATTTACAGTAATCAAATACATGCGATGGCAAAAAACTACTTTTATATTACTTTCTTATTGGCATTTTTCTTTACTGTAAGCGTCTCGGCGCAAGACAGCAAGCAACTACCAAAAACTCAAGAATCTACTTCTATCGAGGGTCTAAGCTTGTATCCTAATCCAGTAACAAATGGAAAAGTCTATATCTCATCTAAAAACGATTTAGAGAAAGAAATTATTGTGTTTGATATCTTAGGTAAAAAAGTATTGCAGGCACATTTAGTCTCAAGAGAACTAAGTGTTACAGAATTGCCACCAGGTGTTTACATCATCAAAATAAGCGAACAGAACGCATCGGCAACACGAAAACTCATTATACGATAAAAAAAAGCTCCTATGGAGCTTTTTTTGTTTTCTGTCACAGTTTTCAGTTTATGTACTCTGCTGAAAACTGTGACTGAATACTGCGACTGAACACTAAATATAATATCTTTGCAAAAAAAAGTTTTGATTACAGCCAGCGATATCTTTACCATTTCAAGTCAGAAACAATTTGAAAAAATAGCATTAAAAGTGTTTCGTTTTCAGCATGAGAACAATAAAGTGTATCGTGAATTCTGTGATTTTTTGAATGTTAATCCACAACAGGTAAAATCACTGCAGCAAATTCCTTTTTTACCCATTCAGTTTTTCAAAAGTCATGATGTCGTTTCTAATACAGATCCTGCACAAGTAACTTTTACCAGCAGCGGTACAACTGGAATGATTACCAGCAGACATTTAGTAACCGACGTTTCCTTATATGAGGAAAGTTATCGCAAAGGATTTTCTCAGTTTTATGGCAATATTGAAGATTACGTTGTTTTAGCCCTTTTGCCGTCTTATTTAGAACGCGAAGGCTCTTCGTTAATTTATATGGTCGAAGATTTAATAAAACTCTCTAATCAGCCTGAAAGTGGGTTTTATCTACACAATCACGACGACTTAATCAAAAAACTTCTTGAATTAGACGAAGCAGGCCAAAATGTAATTCTAATTGGTGTTACTTATGCTTTGTTAGATTTAATTGAAAAACACAAATTCAACCTTCAAAACACCATTATTATGGAAACTGGAGGAATGAAAGGAAAAAGAAAAGAAATGATTCGTGAAGAATTACATGAAATACTCTGCAAAGGTTTTGGAGTTTCATCTATTCATTCAGAATACGGAATGACCGAACTTTTAGCACAAGCGTATTCTTTAGGCGATGGAATTTTCGAATGTCCGTCTTGGATGCATATTTTAGTACGAGATCCAGAAGACGCTCTCACTTACGTGAAAGATGGAAAAACTGGTGGAATCAATGTAATAGATTTAGCCAATATCAATTCATGTTCTTTTATAGCGACGCAGGATTTAGGCAAAAAATATTCGAACAACTCTTTCGAGGTATTGGGACGTTTTGATAATTCTGATATTCGTGGGTGTAATCTGATGGTTTTATAAAAAAGTTTAATCGATGATTTGGTTAATCGTTTAATCGATGATTTTTTGGATTAATCAAACGTTTCTAGCGACGAAATATTCCTACGGAATGATTAAAAAAATCCCAATATTCTTTTCGAACATTGGGATTTATATATTTCATGTAAAAGATTTTGCTGAATCGATTAAACAATTAACCGACTAAACAGTTAAACAACTCTTATTACAAAATAATTTTTCTTTCCGCTTTGTAATAAAACGAATTGATTGTTAATTAAATCATTTGCTGTTAAAACAAAATCTTCTTTTATTTTTTCTCTATTTACAGAAATTGAGTTTGCTGTTAAAGCACGTCTCGCCTCTCCGTTAGATTTAAAAAAACCTGTTTTTTCGTTTAAAACTGAAATGATATCCAATCCGTTTTCTAAATCGGCTTTTGCGATTTCAGCTTGCGGAACTCCGTCAAAAACTTCTAAAAAAGTAGCTTCATCCAGTTTTTTCAAATCTTCTGCAGTTGAATTTCCAAACAAAATATTTGAAGCCTGAATCGCTTTTTCCAACTCTTCTCTATTATGAACAAAAACAGTAATTTCTTCTGCCAGTTTCTTTTGTAAAACTCTTAAATGCGGAGCCGTTTTATGCTCTTCAATTAATGCATCGATTGTTTCTTTATCTAAGAAAGTAAATATTTTGATGTATTTCTCCGCATCAACATCTGTTGTGTTTACCCAAAATTGGTAAAATTTATAAACAGAAGTTTTATCTGCATCTAACCAAACGTTTCCACCTTCAGATTTACCAAATTTAGATCCGTCTGCTTTTGTAATCAAAGGAGTTGTTAAGGCGTAAGCTTTAGCATTCTCTCCTCCCATTCTACGCACTAATTCTGTTCCTGTGGTAATATTACCCCATTGGTCAGAACCACCCATTTGCAGAATACAGTTGTTGTTTTTATATAAATGATAGAAATCGTAACCTTGAATTAACTGATATGTAAATTCTGTAAAAGACATCCCCTCACCTTCTCCGCTAAATCTCTTTTTCACAGAATCTTTAGCCATCATATAATTTACGGTGATTCTTTTTCCAACTTCACGTGCAAAATCGATAAAAGAGAATTCTTTCATCCAATCGTAGTTATTCACCATTACTGGTGCATTTGCTTCGGTTGAATTAAAATCTAAGAAACGAGACAAAACACTTTTGATTCCAGCTACGTTTTTAGCTAGAGCTTCTTCGTCAAGTAAGTTTCTTTCATCAGATTTACCAGAAGGATCTCCAATCATTCCTGTTGCTCCACCTACTAAAGCGATTGGCCTGTGACCAAAATTCTTTAGATGAACCAATAAAATAATCTGAACCATACTTCCGATGTGCAGTGAATCTGCTGTTGGATCAAAACCGATATAGGCAGTGGTTGCTTCTTTTAGCAATTGTTCTTCCGTTCCAGGCATACTATCATGGTATAACCCGCGCCATTTTAATTCTTCAACTAGATTCTTCATTTTTTTAAATAATTTGCGCAAATGTAATCAATGTCAATGGCAATCACAAAAAGCAATTTCATTATCAACAATAAAAAGCCATTTCAATATAAAATTTAATCATTTAAGCTAAAAACATGATACTGAGATTAATTCGAAAAGTCACTTTTCTCAATACAAAAGTCCAAAGGATAAAAAAATCTATTTACGGAAACACGTAAAAATCTATTTCATTTTTTCTTTAGATTCGCCCACCAAAAACTACCAAAATGAAAAAAACTTTTTTACTTATTCTTTTTCTTTATTGCACATTGAGCAATGCACAGGTTTCTTTTGAAAAAGGGTACTTTATTTCCAACAATGGAATACGAACAGAATGTTTCATCCGAAACTTAGATTGGAAAAATAATCCAACCGATTTCAAATATAAGTCCCAGATTAATGACAATGATTCCAAAACAGAAACCATTGCTAATGTTCAGGAATTTGGTATCGACAATACTGTAACTTTCAAAAGAGCCAAAGTAAAAATGGATCGTTCCAGTGACAATTTAGACAAACTATCAGAAAGCGGTCAACCTGTATGGGAAGAAAATACTCTTTTTCTAAGATTATTAGTTCAAGGAGAAGCAACACTATACTCGTATACTGACGGAAATCTTATCCGATATTTTTACGAAACAAAGAGCATTCCATTAGAACAACTTACGTATTTAAAATACACTTTGACAAAAGGAGATAAATCAACCGGAGAATTAAAAGAAAATGATTACTACAAACAGCAATTAAACAACAATGTAAGATCAGCCAATACAGCCGATAGTGAGATTACGAATCTAAAATATAAAAAGTCTGATCTTACCAGATATTTTCTAAAATACAATAATACCGACAACAAAACAAAAAGCGGTGTAATATCCAAATCTAGTAAAGGTCATTTTCATTTAAAAATAACACCTGAACTTAGTTTTATCTCAGGATCTATGAATGATGGAGACAGTCCGTCAATAGATGTAAATTTAGATAGCAATACTAACTTAAAAATAGGCTTGGAAGCAGAATATCTTCTTCCATTTAACAATAACAAATGGAGCCTCTTTTTAAACCCAGCTTATCAAAAATACGAAACCACTAAACAATACAGCAGACCAGGTCTTTTTGCGGGATCTCCTTCTATAACTCGTAATATAGAGATTAAATACTCCAGCATCCAGGTTCCTATTGGATTGCGTTATTATTTTCTTATCAATAATAATTCAAAAGTTTTCATAAATGCCGCTTACTCTTTTGATATCAACGGCAAAGCAAGTTTATCTTTTGATAAAAATACAGAACTTGAAAGTAAATCGGGATCTAATTTCGCTTTTGGAGTAGGTTACAACTTTAAAAACAAATTCAGTGCTGAGATTAGAACAAATACCAAAAAACAGCTATTAACGGATTACAATACCATTTCTGTTGAGTACAAAGCCATTGATTTGGTATTTGCATATACTATCTTCTAATACACAAATCGAAACTTCACAAAAAGACACTAAAGCAATGGATAAACATTTGTCCGTTGCTTTAGTGTTTTAAATAATTTGCGCAAATACAAGCAATGGCAAAAAAATCTGCCACTAAGTGGCAAAATTTTTTATTTCTATAAAGTTTACGTTAAGCCTTCACAAGAAAAAGCAAAAACTTTGCGTCTCAGCGCCTTTGTGGCAAAAAGAAAAAAAACCTTTGCAACTTTGTCCCTCTGCAACTTTGCACCTTTCCAACAAAAACTTATCTTTACAACATGATATTAGTAACTGGCGGAACAGGTTTGGTAGGGTCACATTTATTGCTTCATTTAATAGAAAATGGAGAAAATGTTCGGGCAATTTACAGAACCGAAAAGAGTATCCAGAAAACAAAGTCGGTTTTTGATTTTTATAAAAAAACAGATCTATTTGAAAAAATCAATTGGCTTGAAGCCGACATTCTAGATATACCTACGCTTGAAACTGCTTTTATCGACATTAAACAAGTATATCACTGCGCAGCATTTATTTCATTTGATCCGAAAGACGAAGAAATCCTGAGAAAAACCAATATTGAAGGAACCGCAAATATGGTCAATTTTGCGATCGCCAAAGAAACAGAAAAGTTTTGCTATATCAGTTCGATTGCTGCTTTAGGAGATATTGCACCTCACGAAACACATATTACCGAAGAAACAGACTGGAATCCTGAAAAACCGCATAGCGATTACGCCATTTCTAAATATGGTGCCGAAATGGAAGTTTGGCGCGGGCATCAAGAAGGGTTAAATGTTATTATTGTAAATCCAGGAGTAATTTTGGGTCCGCTAAAAATGATGGATATTTTTGATGAAGGCAGCAGCGAGATTTATCGTAAAGTTTCTAAAGGACTTTCGTTCTACACGCTAGGAAGTACAGGTTTTATCACTGTTGATGATGTGGTAAAAACCAGTTATGAACTAATGAGAAGCGATATAAAAAATGAACGCTTTACACTCATCGCAGACAATATTGTTTTCAAAGATCTTTTAAACACTGTTGCTGATGCTTTAAAAGCAAAAAGGCCTCATATTCATGCCACACCTTTTTTAATGAATTTATTGTGGATGGCTGACGGAATATTTGTTACTTTATTTTTCAGAAAAAGAAGCATTACAAAAGCAACTGCAAAAGCTTCGTACTCAAAGAATCTGTATAGTAATGAAAAAATAAAAACCGCTCTAGGAACGGTTTTTACTGATATTCATAAATATATTTTAGAAAGCTCTAAATTATAAATCTCTTCTGTGCTTTCTTTTTGCCATCTTAATTGAATCGATGTTAACTTTCGGAATTCTTTTTTGAACCGAATCCTTCGAAACCTCTTTTATTTCTTTGGGCTTATTTTTATTTGCTTTAGCCGCTTTCTTTTCATCAATTTTAGCTAATGAATCTGCCGCTCTCTGGTTTACAGCAATTCTTTTATTTACCACATCAAACATGTCTTTATAACTATCGTAATCAGAAGCATAATACATATTGTTCTGTGCAAATTGAAGACTGTCTACTTTGTATTTTTTTAAAATAAATTTCGTCGGATCATTATCTATAGAGTCCAAAGACAATGGTTTTTGATAACGCATTGCTTCCAAAAGAGATAAATCATACATAATATCGATCATCTTATCTTTCTCAATAAGCTTTGCAGGTTGTTTTACCACCTCTTTTTTACAGCTTATAGAAAGAAACAAAACCAATAGTATTACTATAAAATTCTTCATCATCTTTTTTTATCTGTCAAACAATAATCTTTTTCCAGCTCTTGTATCTTTTACTTTGAAATTATTATATACCAATTCTCCGTTTACAAAAGTATGCGTAATTCTAGATTTGAAAGTATAACCTTCAAACGGAGACCATCCGCATTTGTATAAAATATTTTCTGGTTTCACGCTCCAAGGCAGACTTGGATTAACGATTACTAAATCGGCGTGGTAACCTTCTCTAATAAAACCTCTTTTTTCTATTTTGAAAATCTTGGCTGGATTATGGCACATTTTCTCCACGATTTTCTCCACACTAATTTTTCCTTGATGATGCGCTTCAAACATTGCCACAACAGCGTGTTGTACCAACGGACCTCCAGAAGGAGCATTTAAGTAAGACTGCTGTTTTTCTTCTTTTGTATGTGGAGCGTGATCTGTTGCAATTACGTCAATTCTTCCGTCATTTAAAGCTTTCCAAAGTTCTGCGCGATCTTCGGCAGTTTTAACCGCAGGATTCCATTTAATGAAATTTCCTTTTGTTTTATAATCTTCATCCGTAAACCAAAGATGGTGTACACAAACCTCAGCAGTGATTTTTTTATCTTCTAACGGAATTTTATTAGTAAACAATTCCATTTCTTTCGCAGTTGAAAGATGGAAAATATGCAATCTTGCACCTGTTCTTTTTGCTAAAGCTACTGCTTTTGACGAAGAAATATAACAAGCTTCTGCACTTCTAATTAAATTGTGTGCCGTTACAGGAACATCGTCTCCGTACTGTTCTTTAAAAGCTGCAAGATTATTTTTAATCGTAGTTTCGTCTTCGCAGTGAACCGCAATTAGCATTGGAGTGCTTGAAAATATCTTTTCTAAAACCGCTTCGTTATCTACCAACATATTTCCTGTAGACGAACCTAAGAAAATCTTAATTCCCGCAACATTCTTTGGATTCGTTTTTAAAACTTCTTCCAAATTATCATTTGTTGCCCCCATCATAAACGAGTAATTCGCAAATGATTTTTTTGATGCAATCTGATATTTATCTTCTAAAATTTCCTGAGTAACCGCATTCGGAACTGTATTCGGCTGTTCGATAAAAGAAGTAATTCCTCCCGCAACAGCTGCACGAGATTCCGATTCGATATCACCTTTATGAGTTAATCCAGGCTCTCTAAAATGCACTTGATCGTCTATTGCTCCCGGCATTAAATAATTTCCTTCAGCATCGATTACGATACAATCTGAAGTTTTTAATGAAATGCTGTCTGCAATTTCAACAATCAAATCGTTTTCAATTAAAACATCACCTTCAAAAATTGTCCCTTCGTTTACAATTTTGGCATTTTTTATTAAAATCCTGTTCATTTCGGTTGGTTTATAATGAATTGACTAATTTTCTTAATCTAAGTGAAATCACTCCAAGAATAGCTTCTTTGATAATAGCATTACTCATTTTAGAAACCCCTTTTGTTCTATCAGTAAAAATAATTGGGACTTCGGTAATTTGAAATTTAGCACAGTACGTTCTGTACTTCATTTCAATTTGAAACGCGTACCCGACAAACTTTATTTTATTTAAATTGATTTTCTCCAGAACTTCTCTTTTGTAACAAACAAAACCTGCAGTGGCGTCGTGAATTTTCATTCCAGTGATAAATTTCACATAAACAGAAGCAAAATAAGACATCAGAACTCGGCTTAATGGCCAGTTCACTACATTTACCCCTTTTACATAACGAGATCCAATTGCAAGATCTGCTCCACCAAAATGGCAGGCGTCGTATAATTTTTCTAAATCATTTGGGTTATGTGAAAAATCGGCATCCATTTCAAAAATAAATTGGTAGTCACGCTCCAAAGCCCATTTAAAGCCATGAACATACGCAGTTCCCAATCCTGATTTTTTTGTTCTCTGTTCTAAAAAAAGTTTTCCTGGATATTCTTCCTGTAATGCCATCACTTTTTTTGCAGTATGATCAGGAGAATTATCATCGATAATCAGCAAATGAAAAGGTTTATGCTGCGAAAGTACAGCTCTAACTATACTTTCTATGTTTTCAATTTCGTTATAAGTGGGAATTATGACAATACTATCATTCATTTTTTTCTCGGTAATTTCACCGCAAAAGTAAACTTTTTATAGCATTTGATTCATAATAAATATATAATAAAAGTATTGCATCAAAAAATTACTAATTTTGCAAGGCTATGATTGAACAATTACATCCTCGAATTCTTGAAAACAAAGACTGGGCAACACTTTTATTTGTGCTGACCTTTGCTGTTGTTGCCATGACAAAATCGGCTTACGAAACAAGATTTAGTGAATTTAGTAAACTTATTTTTTCTGATAAATACGCCAAAATTTATAGAGACAACAGCCACATGAAAAACAGCTTTACGGTTGGTTTATTTTTTGTGCAGATTGTATCGTTTGCCTTTTTTATCCTGCTTACGCTAAATATTTTTGGCCACGCTTCAAAAACCGACTGGGTTTTATTTATTCAGATTGCAACTTTCCTACTTTATTTCATTTTAGGAAAGTACTTAATCGAAAAAATTGTAGCCACTTCCTTCAATATTGACGAATTTGTAGAGCTTTTTAACTTACAAAAAGTAACGTACAGAACTTATATTGGCGTTTTAATCCTTCCAATCAATGCTGTTTTGTTCTATTACAACAATATTCCGCAAATTATACCGCTAGCAATCATAGGCATTTCGCTGTGTATTAGCGTATACTCTTACTTTATTTCAATTAAAACGTATCAAAACGTAATTATCGGCAAGTTATTTTATTTTATTTTGTATCTTTGCGCTCTTGAAATAGCCCCTTATTATTTTCTCTATTATTGGGTAACAAAAGGGAGTGCTTAGAAAATATTTATAATATGAAAGTGAAAACAATTTTGGTGTCACAGCCTGAACCTAAAGTGGAGAATTCTCCTTACTTTGAGCTCCAACAAAAACACAAAATAAAAATTGATTTCAGACCATTTATTCATGTAGAAGGGGTTAGCGCAAAAGAGATTCGATTACAAAAAATCGATCTTAATCATTACACTGCGATCATTTTAACAAGTAGAAATGCTGTAGATCATTTTTTTAGAGTGGCTGATGAAATGCGTTACAAAGTTCCTGAAGGATTGAAGTATTTTTGTCAATCTGAGGCTGTTGCGTTTTACCTTCAAAAGTATGTTGTGTACAGAAAACGTAAGATTTACGTTGGAGCAAAAGATTTTGCAGATTTATCTCCGCTAATTAAGAAGTACAAAGACGAGAAGTTTTTACTTCCTGCATCTGACCAATTAAATGCAGATGCTCCTGTTACATTAAACAGTCTAAAAGTAGATTGGGCACAAGCAATTTTCTACAGAACTGTAATGAGTGATTTATCTGATTTAGCAGATGTTTATTATGATGTCTTAGCTTTTTTCAGTCCGACAGGAATTAAATCATTGTTTAAAAATTTCCCAGATTTTAAACAAAACAATACCAGAATAGCCGTATTCGGAAGCACAACTCAAAAAGAGGCTCTTGACCATGGTTTAAGAATTGATATTCTTGCTCCAACTCCTGAAACACCTTCTATGACAATGGCTCTAGAAAAATACGTTGCAGAAGCAAACAAAGGGAAATAATCCTTTTTAAAATATTCAATTTTTTAAAATTCCAAATTCCAAGTTAATAGCTTGAAATTTGGAATTTTTGTTTTCATTCAATTTCTTATCTTGTTTCATTTCCCTTGGTTAAAATCATAGGTTGTATTTTGGAATTTGTAATTTAAAAAAATTGAAATTTCCATTTGGCCTGCATTTTAACTACATTTGATTTCTATTCAAAACCCAAATCACAAAAAATAGTTTCAAATTGTAAGTTATGAAAATCAACTCCCTCTTAATTGAAATTGACGGAATCGACAAGGAAATCCTTCGATACCTAATGGAAGATGCCCGAAAACCAATTTTGCAAATCGCTAATAAAATCGGAATTTCTGGAGCCGCAATTCACCAAAGATTAAAAAAGCTAGAGCAATCTGGCGTAATCTCTGGCTCTAAGTTTACTGTAAACCCAAAAGTTTTGGGGTACAATACAATGGCGTTTGTGGGAGTTTATTTGGATAAAGCGTCTAGAAATTCCGAAGCCGTAAAAGAACTTCGCAAAATTCCAGAAGTTTTAGAATGTCATTATACAACAGGAAACTGGTCTGTTTTGATTAAAATTATCTGTCGTGACAACGAACACTTAATGCAGCTTTTAAATAACAAAATCCAAGCAATTGAAGGTGTTTCCAGAACCGAAACTTTTATCTCGCTAGATCAACAGATTGATAGACAGATACAGCTTTAGAATTAGATAATGTGTCAATTTGAAAATTAGATAATTCTAAAATTAAATGCTTCGACTCCACTCAGCCTGACAAACTTCATAAAACACAAAACCCGACAGGTTTTAAAAACCTGTCGGGTTTGCTATAAATTATCTAATTGACTAATTATCTCAATTAACGAATTAATTCCTTCTGCTTCCAGAATAAATTGAGATATAGTATAGCAACGTTGCAATAGAACCTATTGCTGCTACTACATAAGTTCTTGCAGCCCATTTTAAAGCATCTTTTGCTCCAGCTTGTTCTTCTTGCGTAAGCATATGTTTGTTTTCTAACCAAGCCAAAGCACGGTTACTTGCATCATATTCGACCGGAAGCGTAATAACTGAGAACAAAGTTGTTGCCGCGAAAATGATAATTCCGATTAATAATAATCCAGGAAAAACTTTAATCATTAAGATTCCTGCAATTAAAATCCACTGTACATAATTTGAAGCGACACTTACAATCGGCACTAACTTAGAACGCATTGTAAGCCATTCGTAACCAATTGCATGCTGTACGGCGTGACCGCATTCATGCGCTGCAACTGCGGCTGCGGCTGCATTACGATGGTTATAAACTGCTTCACTTAAATTGACTGTTTTATCTGAAGGATTATAATGATCTGTTAACTGACCTGGCGTCGAAATCACACGAACATCTGTAATTCCGTTATCGGCAAGCATTTTTTCAGCAATTTCTCGTCCGCTCATTCCGTTTCGTAATTGCAATTTCGAATACAATTCAAATTTACTTTTCAGCTGCGAGCTTACCAGCCAGCTGAACAACATGATAGCTCCAGCAATAATTAAATATCCTGATCCCATTTTTTTGTGTTTTTAGATTGATTTTTAAATTTACAAAACAAACTGCAAATTGTGAACCACTTTAACAAAATGTCATTTTGACATCATTTTACCACTTTTGACCTAATTCAGCATGTTGTTTTTGAGTAAAAAAGCAATTAATTCTGCCACATTCTTCATTTTATACTTCTGAAGAATATTGCGTCGGTGTGTTTGAACGGTTAAAAAACTTAAAAACAAATCGTCGGCTATTTCCTGAGTCGATTTTCCTTGCGAAAGCAATAATGCAATATCACGCTCTCTTCGGCTCAAACCTGGAATCCTTTCCAAATCTTCAGACAAAGGCTGGCTGATTATGGTTTTTACTTCTTCGCTAAAAACAATTTCGCCATCAATAGCTTTGTAAATACATTCTTTAAATTCATAAAAAGAAGCATTTTTAAGAATATATCCGTTTCCTCCATTCTGAATGAACTGCATAACCAAACTTCTTTCAGACTGGCTGCTCATACCTATAATTACAATTTTAGGATGCTTCTGCTTGATTGTTTTACACAGATCAACTCCATTTATAACGGGAAGAAAAATATCCATTAAAATCAAATCAACTTTATTGTCTTCGATATAATCTAAAAGTGCAATTCCAGATTCGAATTTTTCTACAATTTCTATATTATCTAAATCCGACAGCAAACCTGAAATTCCAGAAATCACAATCGGATGATCGTCTACTATTACCGTTTTATACTTCATAATCATGATTTGGGTTATATTTTAATTCTATATAGGTCGAAGTTCCTTTATCCAAAACTGAATCAATTTCAATTTTTCCATTCAAAAAAGCCACACGGTTCTTAATGTTTCGCAAGCCCATTCCGTCCCTTTTTTCTGCATATTCCAAATTAAAGCCAATTCCGTTATCTTCTACAGTAATAAAAAAAACATCTTTATTCTGCGAACAAGAAACCAGAATCTGAGAAGCTTTGGCATATTTTAAAGCATTATTTAAAAGTTCTTGAATGATTCTAAAAATCATAATTTTAAAATGTTGCGGTAAAGTTGTTTTTTTTATCAAATACTGAAATTCAATTGTTGTTTCGGCAGTTGAATGCGAAGCGCATAAATCTCTAAGCGCATGTTCGAGACCTAATTTCATTAAACTTTCAGGCATTAAATTCTGAGAAATATTACGAAGTTCTTTAATGGAATCATTCAGCATGCCATTTATATTAGACGCATTTTCATTTTTCTCACGATCGGGCAGATTCAAATGCATTTTAAGCCCAGAAAGCATACTTCCGAGTCCGTCGTGGAGATCTCTTGCAATCCTTTTACGCTCTATCTCTTCTCCTTCAATCAAAGCATTTGAAATCGATAATTTCTGCTGATTTTCTAATGCCTCGAGTTCCTGTTTATGATTTACTTCTTTCTGAAAACTTATTTTTTTCTGATAATTATTCCAGCTCCATAAAAACAAAACCGTTAGAAACAAAACAAATGAAAGCACGGCAAAAAGCATCATATTCAAACGATTATTATTAACCTGAAGAACTGCTTTTTCATTCTCTGACTGCAACAGACCAATTTTCTTTTCACTTTCTGCTTTTTTATATTTTGCTTCAAGCTCTACAATTTCACTTTTCAGTTTAGCATCGTTTAAACTATCATTTATAACATTGTATTTGTTCGAATAATAATACGCTTTCGGATATTCTTTCGTAGCATTATAAACTTTAGACAGCTCTTTGTAATAATTCTTTTTATCTACAATAAAAGGCGTTTTTTCGATCAGATATTCCAAATTACTCTTGGCTTTGCCGTAATTTTTCAGTTTAAAAAGCACTTCATATTCAGCAAATTTCAATCTGTTTACCGCAATAGCATTACTATGATTTTCTGCAGATTTAATTCCTTTTTCAAAACTCACTAATGCTTCATCATGTTTATTTTGTTTGGCATAATAAAGTCCTTCCGAATAAAAATAAGAATCATTCAAATTAGATTCTGGATATTTTTCTAAAGTCTCATATGCTTTGTCCAGAATTTCTTTAGCGTCATAAAAATGTTTCAGCTCGACTAAATTTTCTGCATTTATAATATAGGTTTCCATCTTAGACTCCGCTAAAGTTGCAGATTTCTTGGTAGCGCTTTCTATATATTTCTGTGCCTGATCTAAGTATTCAGCTGCTTTTTGGCGTTCCTCATTATTCATAAAAATAATGGCAACTGCTTTATTTAAAGCGCTGATTAATTCATAATCACCACTTCTTTTAGCAATAGGAATCGCTTCATTTATCAGCAATTTCATATAAGCATTCTCATTATTCTTTCGCTGTTGCATTATACCATAATTCTGCAGTATCACAGCACGAAGTTTATAAGCTTCTTTATTGCGGTATTTTTTAAGTTTAGCATTGGCATCGAGCAAGGTTTTTTCAAAACCTTCCAAATCGCCTTTCTCTATAAAACTGTAAGCATTATAAAAAATAGAGGCATCTTTTAGAAAAGGAAATTTGGCTTTAAGCTTATTTGCCTGTTCCAAATATTCTTTAGATTTTTTTGCATCCTGCGACATCAAAAACAGTTTTGATAATCTGAAACTATTCAAACTTTTGACGCTATCTGATTTTGTGTTTTTTGTGATTTTAACAATACTGTCAATGTAAACAGTATCATCATCTAATGAAAGAATTACTTGTGAATTGGAAATTGCGGTAAAAAATAAAAAAAATAATAAGGCGTAGATTTTCTTCATAAATGTGGCATTTACTCAAAGTTATTAAAGCTTAATGACTTTCGAAAAGAAACCGCTTGCTTTTACCTGATATCAGGTAATAAAAAATACATTTTATCAGGTATTGCCGTCCCGTAAGTAAGGGTCTAATTTTGTTGTAGATCTTACTATTAATTAAATATATACTATGAAATCAATTTTGAAAACCTTAGCAATTGTAATGACTCTTGCTTTTACAGCAGTTTCTTGCAGCAGTGATAATGATAATAAAGGAGGGAATAACTCAAGAGACGTTAAATACGAAATAACTGGAAACTTTTCTGGACAGATCGATGCAGTTTATATGGAGTCAGGAAATGCTGCACAAAGTGTAGATATTACCAAATTACCTTGGACTAAAGAATTTACTGCCTCTGCAAATACTGTCGGTGCAGGAGTACAAGCTTCAGGTCATGGAGGTGTTGTTGATCAAACTTTAACTGTAAAAATTTACGTTGGAGGAAAAGTAGAACAGGAAACGACTGCTAAAGCAAAAGCTGATGGAACAATCGTCGCAATTCCTGGTAATTTCATCTTCCCGCAATAATTTATAGAAATTTAAAATTTTAGATTTTTGTTTTTGGTAAAAGAAAGCTTCGCAATTGCGAAGCTTCTTTTTTTATGATTCTAACTGATGATTAACTTCTTCAAATTTTTCAATTAGACTATTTATTTTTTCCTGCTGTTTTTTGGTTTGTTTTGGATGAATATAAAACCAGTTAAACAACATCCAGAACAATGTAATTCCATATATTAAAATTGCCATCAAAGGAGTCATCTTACTCGCGTACTCATACATATAAAGGCAAATTCCAACGGTTAATAGAATAAAATACAAAGTCATCAGTTTTGTCTGCATGAAGTTTTGTTTCTTTTTAATTAAAATTAGATTTTGCAAATATTCTTGATTAGTCTGATTTGCTTCAATATTTTTATAATTTCCTAATAGTTTGTTGTAAACCAGTAAATAAATCAACATTGCCAAAATCGTCAAGACAATTCCAATTTTAGTCGAAATAAATTGCGGCTGATAATAAAACCAAATAAAGGCAATAAAAGCACAGGTTGCTAAAAGCAGAATATTGGTAAGCCATAAACAACGCAAACTTGTTTTCTTAAACTTATTTATTCGTGCCAGCAAATCGGTCATGTCTGGCTGACTTACGGATTGTTTTTTCCATAAATCTTTAAAATCTATATTGTTATCGTTGTCCATTTTCTTTAAATTTTTGAGTCAGTTTTTCTTTAATTCTATGAATTTTCACTCTAACATTGGCTTCAGAAAGTCCGACGATTTTAGCAATTTCGGTTTGTTTAATATCTTCTAATTCTAACGAAATAATGATACGATCGGTTTCTGGAAGCTCAGCAATACATTTATAT